>CAIPFN010000033.1 GCA_903864265.1 uncultured Bacteroidales bacterium
CCGGTTTTATATACAGAGTCTTTGATCAGCGTGGCATCCCTGTACCCGTTTTCATAGAATTTCTTAACCAGGGCCACTTTATCTTCTTCATAATCATTTTCAATGAATTTTGAAGATTTAAACACCCTGAACTTCATGTTTTTACCAGCCAGATCCTGAACATAAGCAGGGTAATTTTTCAGGTCCTTGTGAAGGAGATGTCCGAAAAGTCCGAAAAATGATTCCTGAGCGGTATATAAAACCCTGTAAGAACCTTTTTCTTTGGTCTTTTTCAATGCCGATTTCAGTGTGAGTTCACTTACCTCGGTATTGCCGATAATATTAACCTTTTCAATTTTAACCCGGCCGCCCTTATCTACATCAATACTGAGAGCTACATTATTGAGTGCGGCAGTGTCTTTTACCTGTGTAATTTTAACACTGGCATCAAAACGGCCTTTCCCGATATAATGTTTGATGATGGTATTTCGGATACGGGTGAGCAGGTTATCTGTAACCACATCGCCCCTTGATATCTTTATTTTGTCGCGCAAATCGTCGGCTTCGCCTTTGCGTATGCCGCTGAAACTAAATTTTGAAAGACGAGGACGTTCGCTCAGCCTGATATCCAGGAAAATCTGATCGTCCTGTACCCGTGTGGCCAAAATCTTGACATCTTCAAAAAGCCCTTGTTGCCAGAGTTTATCCATGGCGGAACGGATGCGCTCGCCCGGTATATCTATTTTGTCGCCTACCTGCAGCCCCGAAAGGGAAATAAGTACCGAACTGTTCAGGTACTGAACGCCTGTTACGGTGATGCCTCCAATAGTGTATTTTTTCGGAAGGTTGTAATTGATATCAGGAACTTCGTCACCTGTCGATATCTGTGCCATAACCGGCATGGAGAGGATTGAAAGTAAAATAGATAGTAAAGTAAAGCGCCTCAGTGTCATCCTTTGCAATTTATAATTTGTTCACTTGTTTTTCCAAACCGCCTCTCGCGATGCTGGAAATCAATAATAGCTTCATAAAGATCCTCCTTGCGGAAATCAGGCCATAGCTTAGCCGAAAAAACCAGCTCGGTATAAGCAGTTTGCCACATGAGGAAATTACTGGTGCGGTATTCCCCGCTGGTGCGTATCAAGAGTTCAGGATCCGGAAGATCAGGTGCATTCATACTGGCTGAAACCAGTTTTTCGTTTATCTGCCCGGGATCCAGGGTTCCATCTTTTACCTGTTTAGCAATCTTTTTAATGGCATCTACAATCTCCCACCTTCCACTATAGCTCAGGGCCAGAAAAAGATCCATACGGGTATTGCCAGCCGTTTTTTCCATGGCTTCTTCAAGCTCTTTTTTCACTTCGGGACTGAGGCAATGCACATTCCCTATCACTCTGAGCCTGATATTGTTGTCGTTAAGGGTCTTGATCTCATTGTTGATGGTAATAACCAGCAGGTGCATCAATGCATCCACTTCTTCCTTCGGACGGTTCCAGTTCTCGGTGGAGAAGGCATAGAGGGTTACAAATTTCACCCCCAGTTCCGCGGCAGCCTCGGCTGTTTCGCGAACGGATTGCACCCCGTTATTGTGACCAAAAACACGTTGTTCGCCACGTTGCTGGGCCCATCTGCCATTGCCATCCATAATAATGGCAATATGCTTCGGCAACCTGGTTTTATCTATAGTGTCGATCAAATTATTGTTCTCCATCATTTTCGACAAATTTAGGCTTTTGTGCTTTACAGCAGAAGCCCCTTTTGTTAATTATTCTTAATGTGTTTGTGACCTATCCTGGCATACGTAATGCCCTAATACCCTTCACGTTGGTGGTCAAGGCAACGTTCTTTGCCCAACATCCTGATTTTTACGGTTACCGAAACGCCGGCGAAGGAATACCAATCCGTATCGCGGGAGTTGCCCCTCTGCATTCCGGCATTGTGGCTGAGCAAGGGATCCGATGCCAGTTCCTTTAGGGTGGCATTAGCCGGGTTGGTAGCAGCCAGGTCCATATAATAGGTTTTACTCACATCATCGAGGTAATCGGTTGTTGTTTTTCGCATACCCCACTCGGCACCAACCCCTACAAATTTATTCACACTGTACTTGACTCCAAGGCCAAAAGGCATGCTGAACGCGTACAACTTATATGGTGTGCCCTGACCCTCGGTAGTCATAGGCTGCAGTTGCAAATTAGTACCTTTTACGTTTCCATACGGATCGAAGAAGAATACCGAAACTCCGCCGAACAAGTATGGCGTAATGCAATGCATACGGCTCCCGATATAGTATTCGAAAAAATTAATTTCAAGCTGTAATCCCCCTTCCGTGATCACCGACTCAAAATTCAGATTCCGTTCAGGATTGGCTTTGCTAACGGCATCACTGCCTGCCACTGTTCCCCGTATGCATTGTGCCCTGAGCGAAATGCGGGAATTGAAGTTCTGCCTGTATAAAATTCCAAAAGCCGGTTTTGACATCCGAAAAGGCAGGGACGGGTTTAGGTCACCAATATAATAGGTAACGCCGCCAATGATCCCCAGATCACCTGATTTCTGTGCATAACTACATGGGACCAAAAGCACCGTAAACAAGAAGGAAATCAGGATTTTTCGCATAATTTTTGAAGCCTGCAAAGGTAACACTAATATTGATATAGAGCACATAGTAATGGAAACTGTTGAAACGGATGATTTAAACTGAAACGGGTTTGGCATTAAGAAAGCAGCGGGAAAAAGAGAAAAACCAAAATGTATTACTTATTCAACATGATGCCGTTTTATTCTGGGAGATTTACTGCGCCTATACTGTATTTCTCACTACTATGCCCGGCAGCATAGTTTTTCAGGAATAAAACATCACACATGGATTCACCCTGCCGGTAATGAGAAGCAGTTGATTTCTTCAGAAAAAAGGCAAAGTCATTGCCCTACGAAATGACCACAGGGCCGTCGGACCATTAGTTGCGGATGTCAGATCCCCAGTTAAGTTTTGCCCGAATGGTTGAAAAAAAGTTCTCATTAAAACGTTGTACCAGGTTAATTTCGAATCCCGCCTTCCCTACAACCAACTCATTATCAGGAGTGATGATAGCTGATTGCGAATCAAGTCCGACCAGAGCCTGGTGGTCGCGGCTATCCACCCTGATACGTATCAGGCTGCTGTCGGGAATAACGACAGGACGTACCGATAAATTGTGTGGCGCGATAGGGGTAATTACAAAATTACTTGAATCGGGTGTAAGTATAGGACCTCCGCAACTCAGCGAATAAGCCGTTGATCCGGTAGGAGTGGCCACAATCAATCCATCGGCCCAGTAGGAATGCAGCGGCTGATCATTGACCCATACATGCACCACCACCAGTGAAGAGTTTTCTTTCTTATTGATTGAAAGCTCATTAAAGGCATAATTAAAGTCACTGAATAATGCCAGGGGGGAATGCAGGCTGATAAGTGTCCGTTTTACAATCCGGTAACGGTTTTCAAGGATATCTTCAACGGCTGAAATAATTTCGCTGCGCGGTATGCTCGACAGGAAGCCCATCCTTCCAAGGTTAATGCCGGCAATCGGGATCCCGGAATCGCGTACCAGCCTCACCGAATGCAGCATGGTACCATCGCCTCCCACCGAAAACAGCAAATCGGCCTGTCCGTAGAGTTCTTTATACTCGCTAAAAAGGGTTATATCATGATGAAATGTAATTTTGTCCTTCAGAAAATCGTGAAAAGGCTTCCATACCAGCAGTTTGCAACCACGGCTCTCCAGTGCTTCCTTAAGAATACTAACATAACCGATTTGATCCGAATTAAATTCTTTTCCGAATAATGCAATTTTCACTTTGTAGTAATTTGTGAGTTAAAAACTATTCCTGCTCATACATATTTTGAACAGGAACCTTAAATACCTGCAATAAAGTGAATAAAGATACCACTTTTACCGGATTTATTCACGGCATACTCCAAACGTACCACCTTGTCGTAATAAGTTACCAAATCTAAACCTAATCCGGCACCGACCAGCAAAGTACGTGGGAGTATATTATTATTCAATCCTATCCACTCTGGTTGCCAAACATATCCGGCATCAGCAAAAGCAGTTACATATAAAGCATAATGAATGAGGCCAAATTTAGGCGTGGGAATAAAACCAATATTCTGAACCCGTTCGGGCACAAGCGCATATTTAATATTCGACCGCAGCAGGGCAAAGTGCTTACCATCGATTACATTGTATTGGTACCCGCGTACATAATCCCGTTCATAACCTAATCCCCTCTCCAGAAAATAGGGTTGCCAGTCGGATGATGACATTTTGGCTATGACAGCAATACCGGAATACCAGCGGGCTGACAACTGGGAATATAAGCGGGTGGTAATTTTGGCCCATCCTATATTCACAGGCTTTTCGAACTTAAAACCCAATCCAGATTTATCCAGTTCCAGATCGGCATACCACCCTTTAAGAGGATAGTATTGGATATCGCGGTGATCGATTTTAAGTTTATAATAAATATTGAAGAAAAGCGGGTTACGGATATCCCGGTAACTGTATTCAGGACTAAGTGCCATGAGAGAATCGGCGAATGAAAAGTTTCGTATCCCTGCTAAAACCTGGTGTGTAGTAAATATGTTGTGCCTAAAAGTGCCACTCAAAACAAGGTATTTTTCAGTTAACAAGCCGCCGGGAACAAAAGCAAAAACCAGTTTATCATTTTTGGTCATATACCCTATCTCACGGTTATTTCTGTAACCCACCTCAAAACCGAGACCGAAATGCTTATGTTTGTCAATATAGGGATTTTGATATGCCAGACTGATATGGTGATTCTTTCCAAACTGTATGTCAGCATCAAGTTCGTCCATTTTCCCGGTGAAGTTGTACCATTTTGTATCGAGGCCATAATTAATCCGGGTGATATCACGGGTTTGCACCCAGGCATTGAAATTCCGGTCGGTAATTTGCAGGATGGGAAATGGCCAGATATACCAGCGTTCAAGTACAGATATCTTCACCATTATAACTGCCGGAGTTCCGTAAACCGGAATGGTGTCGATAGTAACGAAATTAAAGAGGGATGTGTTTAAGAGGTTCAGCCGCGACTGATTGACGCGTTTGCTGAATTCTTCCTGTGAATATTGATCCCCGGCAGACAGAAGTAATTCGCGGTATATAATATGATCGCGCGTTTTCTTGTTTCCCGACAATTCAATATTACCCACCGTGATCATTCCCCCGGGTGCATCGGATTGAGCCTTGACCGGAAATATACAAAAAATCATAAGTTGAAGCAGCACCAACATCCGGACTACTTTTACCGATGGTTTTGGAAATTGAAAACCCATGAATCAGGATCAGACGTTTAAATAAGTCATCAGCAGATCATACCGTTCGCGCAGGTTGTCGAAATAATCGCTTTCGAAAAACGAGGCTTTAATAGTATAATCATACCGCAGGAATGCCTGTATAACAGGCTGTATATCAATTCGGTTAAGTTTCATTGTCAGCTCGAGCCGTGCCGAATCTGCGGGGGAAGTTACATAAAAGCTCAGGATTTTAGCGTCGTTATCTTCCACTATCCGAGCAATTTCGATCATTGAAAAATCGTTGGCATTCAACTCCAGGACCAGGATTCCGCCAGGATTACTTACAGCGGCAGTGGCTGCCATTTTTCCCACCATGTCAGCCAGGGTGATCAAGCCCAGATAGGCTCCTTTTTCGTCGATAACAGGCAGAGTGGTAAGCTTGTAATCAGCAAAAAGCTTCATGGCTTCATAAATATGACGCGAATACAATATCGAAATATTCTGTAACTGGAGTTGAAAGTTCCAGATAGGCTCTTCAAAGGTTCCGGCAGCAAATATATCATCTTCCGAAATCAGTCCCAATAACTGGGAATCCCCTACCACAGGGAGATGTGAAACCCTGAACTCATCGAACCAATGCATAGCAACCAGCCCGGTATCGGAAGCTTTTAGTGGCGGAACATCGCCTGATATGAGGTCTTTTGCAATCATAAAAATCGTGCGGCTCAAATATCGTGCCTTAAACAGGTAAAACCAAGCGTGCTGTTTTGTAATTTTGCGGCATTAATAAACAGCGATGACAAAGTTAAGCGTAAATATCAATAAAATTGCAACAATTCGTAATGCAAGAGGTGGAAATATGCCCGATGTGCTCAAGGCTGCCATCGACTGCGAATTATTCGGCGCCCAGGGTATCACAGTCCATCCACGACCCGATGAGCGCCATATCCGGTATAGTGATGTATATGAAATATACCCCTTGATCAAAACGGAGTTTAATATCGAGGGCAATCCCATTGCTGATTTTATCGACCTGGTGCTTAAAGTAAAACCGGCCCAGGTTACCCTGGTTCCCGACTCGCACGACACCATCACCTCGAATGCAGGCTGGGATACCAAAAAGCATAAATCGTTTCTGAAAGAAATCGTTTCGGAATTCAAATCCCATGGCATCAGGACTTCAATTTTTGTAGATCCTGTGGCTGAAATGGTAGAACATGCTGCCGAAACCGGTACCGACCGCATCGAACTTTATACCGAGGCCTATGCACTGGGATACATTACGAACCGTGCACAGGCTATTGCGCCTTATGTGGAGGCTTCGCAGATGGCCACAAAAAACGGTTTAGGCATCAATGCCGGGCATGATCTTGACCTGAACAACCTTTGGTATCTGGTTCGAACCATCCCTGAAGTTCTGGAGGTTTCTATCGGCCATGCCCTGGTAAGTGAGGCCTTATATCTGGGCTTGGAAAAAACCATACAGTTATACCTGCAGCAATTGCGTCTGACCTGACACAAACCCTTGATGAAGATTATCAAACAATCATTAATACAGACAGTATGGTAAATAAGTTTTGTTTTATACTCCTCTCCTTCCTGCCTTTTGCCCCAATGGCGCAAAAAGTTGTTGAAACCAGGCTCACCGAAGAGCGTGGCGGACTTTTGTATATAAAAGGAGAAAGCATACCCTTTACAGGACAAGCTGTATCATGGTTTACAACCGGAAACAAACAAGTTGAAGCGCCATACCTGAACGGCAAAGAAAACGGGGTGGAAACCGCCTGGTATCCGGGTGGCAAAGTCATGATGGAGATCACCTACCGGGATGGTGAATTCAATGGATCCTACAGGTTTTATTATCCCGAAGGCGGACTTGAATATGAAAAGCTTTATTCAGGAGGTATGATGAACGGACTGTCGACTCATTACTACCATGGCGGAACGAAAGAATATGAAGGCCTTTACACGGATTGCCGCGAAACTGGTACATGGACCTACTATCACCCGAATGGTAAAAAAATGAAAGAAGGAGAATTTAAACTAGGGTTCGAAGAAGGAGTGTGGCAATATTGGGACGAAAACGGCGAACTTCTCAAAGCTGTAACCTTCCGTTCAGGAGAAATAGTAGCTGAACGCAAAATTAAATAACCGGATCTGTTTATGAAAACCCCAGCACTTATCTCTGTTCTTCTGTTTATAACTACCCTTGCCTTTGCGCAACCGGCTAAACCGGATCATTCACTTTTGAAGCAGTGGGAAACAGGGCCCGGACTAAAAATGCCGGAATCGGTGCTTTACGATTCCGTCACCGGGATCATTTATGTTTCGAATGTGGATGGAAATCCGGCACGAAAAGACAGCAGCGGTTTCATCGCGACAATATCTCAGGATGGTACAATCCTGAATAACAGCTGGGTAACAGGAATCGACTCTCCAAAAGGAATGGGGATACTGAATCATCATCTTTTTGTAACCAACATTGACGAGGTGGTTGAAATCGATATTCCCACCGCTACCATCGTGAAACGTTATCCTGTGACCGGTTCTAAATTCCTGAACGACATTGCCGTTGACCCCGGGACCGGGATGATATTCATTACCGATACCCAAAACGGGGAGGTATACGTATTGCATAACGGTATCGTGAATCTCTGGCTGCAAGGACCTATTTTCAAGGATGCCAACGGCTTGTTCCTGGATGGAAGTTTGCTCTATATCGGTACAGGCAACAATATTTTACAGGCTGACATTCAAAGCGGCGAGGTGATCGTCAGCGTACCAAATACAGGCGGGGTCGATGGGCTCTTTCTCACATCGGGCAATATATTCATTTACAGCGACCTGAAAGGATCCATCTACAGTGCAGTCAGGAACAGAAAACCGGAATTACTGCTAAATACGGCTGCCCGAAGGATAAATGCAGCTGATTTTGGAGTAATTCCAGCAAAGAACATGATACTGGTACCCACATTCGGCAACAATAAAGTAATGTGCTATACTTCCTCCTTCATAAAGTAAAACTTTGTCCACGAAATCGCTTATGAAATTATTTTATCGTGAATTCGGCACAGGGCAGCCTGTTATTATTTTGCACGGCCTCTTTGGGCAGAGTGATAACTGGGTAACCGTTGGGCGCCGGATAGGCGATCAGTTCAAGGTTTACATACCTGACCAGCGAAACCATGGGCAGTCACCCCATACAAGCATACACAGTTTCCCGGCTATGGCCGACGACCTGACGGAGTTTATTGAAGATCAAGATATCGTAAATCCTATATTGATAGGGCATTCGATGGGAGGAAAAGTAGCCATGACCTATGCGCTTGAGAATCCCGCCAAGGTTAAAAAACTGGTTGTGATTGACATCAGCCCCCGAAGATATCCCGAACGAATAACCCATACCCAGGTGATCAGCCTGATGCTGGAAATTGATCTTGAACGCATTACAACCCGGACTGAGGTGGAAAGCATTCTCGATGCGCGTATAGCGGATAAACGGATAAGGATGTTTATACTTAAAAACCTGTACTATAAAATGCACGGCAAACTGGCATGGAGGCTAAACCTGGAAGCCATTAATCAAAGCATGGATTTACTTTTTGATGAGATTTCAGGCGATACTCAATATGTGGGCCCAAGTCTTTTTATACGGGGTGAAATGTCCGATTATGTTCCTGATGCCGATATTCCGCTGATTAAAAGCCTGTTTCCTCAGGCAAGCATAAAAACCATTTCCGGGGCATCGCACTGGGTTCATGCGGACGCCCCGGAAGATTTATGTTTTGTGTTAAGCAGTTTCCTTGAAAGGGAATGCAACTTCGGCATCAGCAGGCAGGCGGGACAAACGATCTGATGACAGAGGCCTAAATTGATATTTTATCTTTGCCTTCTGCAAATCCTGCATCTATATTCACCTTAATCACTTCATCGCTTCCAAAGGCGGGATTTTGAAAATTTATCAACCTAATACCTCACTACATCCACTCTTGCTACTCCAGCCTGCAGATCGATTTTGATCTTGTTTGCGCTGCTTGTGTAATTTGGTGTCTGGTAAAGCTGTTTGCCTATTTTTGTAAATCCTTTAAAATCCTTGCTGGCCAAAAAGGTATTGGAAGTAATTTCGCATCCGGCATTTTCGGGTACCCGAACCATAATGGATGCTGCTCCGGCTTCTATTTTTACATCGGTTAGGGGAAGAGCCGCTCCGAGTTTCAATTCAATATCCGAGGCGCCGCCCTGAATTTTCAGGTTACGGGTCTTGAACCCTGACAGATCGAAATCAACTTCAGCTGCTCCCACATTTAAATCCAGATCCCAGATAGGGTTGGGGTTGAGTTTCAGGTTCACATTATTTTTAATGTTCCCGTTATGAAATTCTCCTTTTTCGAGCGAGAGGTCAATGGTGGTAAGACTGTCTTCGGATTTTGCAGTCATGGAGTAATTTGCCTTGTCATTGTCGTGTTTAACTTCGATGAGTCTGGCGGTAGTATCTTTAATCCTGAAGTTTCCCACGCCAATATTGAGTTTCAGAGTAGCAAACTGCGTGAGTGAATCAAAATCCTCATACATCACATTGTTGTATGTTTTTGAGTCATTTTCATCATTGTTCTCGAGGTTATTTTCGTCGTTCCATTTGAAGTCCCACTTATTATTATGGTTGTCTTTGGGACCATAATACTGCATGGCGAAAAATGTGACCACAACTGTTAGTAATGACAGCACCAGTTTAATCCAGTCCTTAACCGGGATAAGAGATATTCCCCAAAGGATCAGGATTACCGGCCAAATATGCCAGATGGTATGCCAGCTGAAAAACAGCACTCCTGTATTTTTAAGTATAAAAAGGACACCTATCATCACAAGAAGAAGTCCCCAGAATATTTTACGGTAGCTCATAGTATTCGGTTTTTGTGGTTTTTATTTATAACTGTTTCGATTGGACTGTTTGAAATTATTCCTTCTTGTTGCTTTTGCGTTCGGCAAAACTGGTAGCAATCAGTACGCCCCCCAGTACTACGAGAACCAGTGGCCACAAGTCGCCAAAATTAATGTTTGGGATAAACCTGTTAGCCAGGAAAATGAGTCCCAGCGAAATAAGTACAATTCCGCCAATCAGTCCGTTACGGTTTTCCGGTTTCACCGGGATGACGAAAGGATTGGAAGCCCCTGTGCTAAAATCACTTGTGCTTTGTCCGCCCGGAGTTTCATTACCGAAAGTTTCACCTGAACCCATATTCATGTTAAACGGGTTGATTGGCTCGAGTGGCAGGGCAATCCACAAAATAAGGTAAACGATGGCTCCTCCTCCACCGGCAAAGGCAATAATCACAAATAACAACCTGATGATTATCGGGTCGATGTCGAAGTACTCGGCTATTCCACCGGCTACACCACCAAACACTTTACTTTTAGCTGAACGATACAAACGTTTATTCTTTTCCATGATCTTAAGCTTTAAAATTTTATTGTTTAGGCATATGACGCAAGCTTTTTGCGCAGGTTACAGGAGGGTATCCCGATTTATTTAAAAATAGTCCTTTCGATGGCTTCACCGGATAACTTCAGGCTGCCATTGAATGAATCCCGTATGACTAAATACAGGAATGTAAAGAGAATTTATCGGAATGCGCTTCCGGAACAAGAGTATTGGGTATAGGGGTAATTCCAGGGTCCTGGAATACAAGCAGGGATTGAATCAAGCTGATTTGGATCAGACTATGGTATTTATAAGCTCCAGGTCCTATGCATCCGCATCCTCTGCCTCCAGATCGGGATCAGGGGCAGGGCCAACACGCTTTGCTACCAGGATACTGATTTCGTAAAGGCTATACAAAGGAATGGTAACAATCATCTGGCTGAAAACATCAGGAGGTGTAATAATAGCAGCAACTATCAGTATGATCACAAAAGAGTATTTCCGGTTCTTTTTCAGAAAATCCGCTGTGATAATCCCGATTTTGGCAAGCACATATACTACCACAGGCAGTTCAAAAACTACACCTACCCCGAGAATGGTAGAGGTAACCGTGCTGATATAGGAGGAAAGGGATATCTGGTTTACTACCAAAGCACTTACCTGGTAGGTACCCAGAAAATTTAAGGTCCAGGGAACCATGAAATAATAACTAAACAGAACGCCAATCAGGAAGAGGAAGGACATGACAAATACCGCCCTGCGGGCATACCTGCGTTCCTTTACATACAAAGCGGGCATCACAAACTGCCATAATTGAAAGATGATAAAAGGCGACCCCAGTATCAGTCCGGCAAACATGGAAACCGTCATATCGGTCATAAATTGTCCGGAAAGATTGAGATTAATAATGGACAGCGACATAGGCTGGAGACAGAGGGTGTCCACATGGATGAGTTTCCCCAGCTGGCAAAGCCATTTGTAAGTGATAAACGAGGAATCCTTGGGAGCCAGCAATATCTTGTCAAAAATAAAACGGCTATTCATAAATGCCACAATGGTCATGATAAACCATGCGATTATCATACGGAAGAGCCGTTTACGCAACTCGGTAAGATGGTCCCAGAAGGACATTTCCTTACCGGTATCTACGTCCTGCTTTTTGGTCTTTTTTTTGAGAAGTGCTGCCAATTGATATAATATATGTGGCAAATTTAGCGAATTTTATTTGAAGCCCTGATATTGAATTTAATACTGGTAAAAAGATTAACATAGCCCGGTCAATGCTGGCATCCTATTCATACTTGCATGAGATTTCTCTGAAAAACAGGGATACACCCGCTGTGAATTTATTGTATTTCGTTTTCTTTCTTGCTTTAAATTTCAGTCTTTAAATTTGCAGGGTGAATCTTCATCCTAAAAATGGACCTTTTCGGCACTGCAACTTTGTTTTTCCCCTTTGGCAAATGTTTCATCTTCTCTCTTTCATTCGATTTATGAAAGCATCCGGATTCAATATTTCCAAAAACAAAGCAAATAAACAGCGTTGACCAAAACCTATCCGGCAGCAGGCGGGAAGAACCTTTCTGACTGCCCGTACCTTTATCAATTGCAGGCAGTCCGGCATTTACCTGGGATAATTGTACAACCCAACAAAATAATATTCATGCCAATCCTTTGATCAGCAACTACAAACCCAATCAACCTCCTTTCGCTTTTCAGAATGAAGAATGACAGTAAATTGACTCACGACATCATCGTATATATTTGACATCAAATACATTAGAATGATTTCCCACTGCATTTTACAGCGGGCCTTGCTGAGCCAGATATGCAGTTAAAACGGAAGGACAGGATTTATTTGAAGCAGGCAGGTTGATATCATTCTTATTTGCCGCAAAATAAAAAAATTAATTCCTATGCTATTTATTTCAAAATTTACTACATTAGCAACATATTTAGCATATTTCAAACAATCTGCGCTTTAATGCGTTTGTGTAGGGATTAATATGTTTGCTTTTAGCAAAGAAACTACATACTTAATTGAAAGTGAAGGAGTAAAATTTCAAATACCAGTATCACTAATTAAAATTTATTAACAACCAATTTAAAAACCCAAATTATGAACAAATCAGAATTAATTGACGTTGTAGCCGAAGGTGCCGGCTTAACAAAAGTTCAGGCAAAAAAAGCAATTGATTGCTATCATGAAACAGTAGCCGGAGCTCTCAAGGGAGGAAACCGCGTTGAAATCCTGGGGTTCGGTTCATTTTCAGTATCCACCAGGGAAGCCAGAACCGGCCGTAACCCAAAAACGGGTGAAGCTTTGGAAATTAAAGCTAAAAATGTTGCAAAGTTTAAACCAGGCAAAGCATTGGCTGATTCATTGTAAATTCAATAGCCAACTGAAGACTCTTTCAATTGGTACTGACAAAGCGTTCAATATTCCTGCATCAATAAGGGATATGAACGCTTTTCTTTTTATTCGGAAAACAGTGCAGGTTTTTCGTGGAATTGCTTGTTGCGCTTTAGGATTACGTCTAACAAAAAAGCCCCCCTTTCGGGGAGCTTTTCCTTTTTCGATGAAACCTTTCTTTTGCTGTCGCCCGCAAATACAACTCCTCACAAACACGACAAGCTCTGCCAATCCTGCTTTTCATTCCCCTTTGCCCTGCTGTTAACAAGCTTAGTTAACTTTATTCCCCAGGATATTGCTTATTGAAGCAAGGAGATGAACCCGGTCGACGGGTTTTTTAATATATTCATCACACCCACTCAGGAAGGCTTCCTGTTCGTTTTCGGAAGATACATAGGCTGTAAGGGCTATTACGGGCAATCGGGGAAGGAAGTCCTTGATTTTCCGGGTTGCTTCAATGCCGCCCAGTACCGGCATTTTTAAATCCATCAGCACAAGGTTGACTTCCGGATTGTTATAACAGAAATTAACGGCTTCGGCCCCGTTAATGGCTCGTACCACTTTAAAATTCACCCGGTTCAGTACTGTTTCGATGAATTTATAATTATAATCGTCGTCCTCAGCCACCAGAATAATAGGCGTCGCCGGAAGCGGCTGTTGTTTTGTTTTGACCTCCTCTTTGGTAACTGTGGTGACAACTACATCGGCAGGCAGTGTAAAGTAAAATGTTGAACCCTTGTCCTTCTGCGACTCGACAAACATTTCACCTCCCAGTATCTGTGCCATACCCCTGGCTATAGGCAGCCCCAGTCCACTGATTGCATATCCACCGGCTGCAAGAGAATCAAGTTGCTGTGTATAGTCAAAAATGGATTTAATTTTCTCCTTTTCAATTCCTATACCCGTATCGGTGACGTAAAACCCCGGAATATCGTTTCTTTTCCTGAAACCAAAATCAATAGAACCCTGAAGGGTGTATTTTACTGCATTATCAAGCAAATAATGCAGGATTTTCCCTAGTATATCCGGATCTGTGTACATTTGAATATCTTCAGGCCCGTCAGTATGCCGGACAGTCAGCGTGATTCCCCTGGAACTGCAGGTTTCGGAATATTCATCCTTGAGTTCGTTCAGGATAGAGTTCAGATGAAATTTCTTTTTAAACGCCTTTGTATTACCGGATACAATCATGGAAATGTCGTTGTAACTTGTCACTGTGTTGAGCAAACGGGTACTGCTTTTTTTAATGATGTCGATAAAATTCAGCTTATTCTCTTTCGAGAAGTCCTCGTTCACCAATATTTCAGCGAAGCCAAGAATACCGTTTAAGGGAGTACGCACTTCACTGGAGATATTGCTTATAAAGGCTGACTTCAATTTATCAGTTGATTCGGCTTTCTCTTTGGATGCCAGTAAAGCTTCCAGACTGTTATGCTTTTCGGTAATCTCCTCGCTCATGGCCACCACGTGAGTAATCTGTCGTTTTTCGTTCACAACCGGAGTAATGTTAACATTAGCCCAATAGCTTTCCCCGTTTTTACGTTTTACCGGATATTCTCCGTTCCATTCTTTACCCGACAGAACTGTTTCCCACATCTCATGATAGGTTTCGCCTGAATGTTTCCCGGAATACAGGAACCATTGGTTTTTCCCCTTAATTTCGTCGAGCCTGTAACCCGTTATCCTGGTGAATTTCGGATTGACATACTCAATTCCCCCTTCAGGATCGGTTATCATGACCCCTACCGAACTTCTCTCCATTGCTTTGCCAAGCAGGCGCATTAGTTGTTCTTCCTGTTTCCTGGCAGTAATATCATGCACTATGGTATAGAGCCAATCTTTGCCTGAAATCGTTATTTTAGAGGCAAACACCTCAACATCCTTCAGGGAACCGTCGTTGGAGCGATGCCGGGTTTCGAAGTGAAGTTTCCCAAGTGTGATAATCTTTTCAATGAGAGTTGTCAGTTCTTCTTCGGTAGCCACATTGGTATCTCCTACTTTCATTTGCCTGAGTTCGTCGGAGCTGTAGCCATAAAAACGCGTGGCAGCATGATTTGCTTCGACTATTTGCTGTGTTTCGGGATCGAAAACAATTTTGACAGCTGAATGATTTTCGAAGAGTTTATGAAATTTCTCTTCCCGCCTGCGCAGGTTTTCCTCTGCTTCCACCCGCTCGGTGATATCGCGTATGGAGCCTTCGATGAGATCGGGTTTGCCGGCGGAGTTACATAACAAACGGGCGTTGATTGATGCATGAATAATTTCATCATACCGGGTTTTGAACCTTGTATTAAAATCCCTGATTTCATGATTCAGAACCAGGATTTTAAGCATCTGTTCTCTTTCCCTGATATCACAATACAACTCATTTACCGGATTGCCTATAAGTTCCTCCCTGCTGTAGCCCAGATAACGATCGACCGAAGGGCTGATTTCATAAAGAATTCCTTCCAGGTCAGTCTGAAAAAAAACATCCTGTACATCTTCGAACAATGAACGGTATTTTTGTTCACTGCGGGTTAAGGCTTCCAGGACTTTCTTTCGTTCAGTGACATCCGCCACCTGAACATTCCGGGCTCTCCGCCCTTTGTATTCGATTGGGATGGAACTGATTTCCACATGCATGATCTCCCCGGTTTTTTTCAGGTGCCACCAGTTCCCGGAGGTGTAACATTGCGGGCGCATTTCATCTTCCTTGCGACCAGCCGGAATATCTTCGACCGGGCAGATGTTCTTGAGGGTCATGGAAAGAAATTCCTCTTCTGAGTACCCATATTTCTCAACAGCAGCCTTATTCACTTCCAGGAAAGCCAGGGTTTCGAGATCTAACATATACATGGGCTGTGGATTATTGGCGAACATGTAATGGTAGGTTTCAGCATCCGGAACCGGAGCCTGTTCCACACGGACAATTTCAGTCCTTTTTTCCTTCAGTTCCAGGGCACCTACAACTGCTTTGCCCAGTTTCTTTAAGTGCTCCCTATTGATGTAGTCAGTTGCTCCTGCTTTCATGCATTCAACAGCTGTTTCTTCATTTACTGCATTACTGAGTATGATCACCGGAGTAAAGGCAGGTTTTTCCTGAACCAGTTTCAGCACTGCCAACCCGCTGAAAGAAGGGAATTTGTAATTGGCAATGACCAGGTCAGGGTTGAAAGTTTCCATCTGATCCACAAAATCATACCTTGTGTCCACTACATTCACCTGGAAATTTTCAAGGACCTTTCCGATTTCGCGTTTCACCTGATTGACCTCGGCGGGGATATCTTCCACCAGGAGTATTCTATATTCTTTCATAATCTGTTAATTTTAAGTTACTGTAAAACGAATCACTAATTTGACTTTCACATTTTACCGGCCTGTAATCCTGAGCCAGGATATATCACCGGTTAAGAATTTACGCTAAACCGTGTCTTTCTTTATAATCCATACTGAACCGTAGGTCAGATTTCATGTATACTTCATGAAATCCCCCTGCCGAAACCGCATTAATTCATTCCATAGACGGCATTTTTCAAATCACCAAAATCATCCCTCCGGAAGGTAATCACCACCACCTTCAACTTTGTACGAGGCAGGGGCATGCTTCATTCCGGCATTGAAAAACCAAAAATCAAAGAACTTCCTTTTCGTAAACTAACTTTCTGTCAGCCTTGATGCTTTCCCGACAGGGTTAAGCATTTCATGTTGAAAGCACAATACAGACATGGATGATATTGTACTTCCGTTTGTTTAACCTGACTTATTCCAACCATAGGAGTTGGAATAAGTGAAACATAGAGCCCGGTTACAAAAATTAAATTTCAGTACACCTGATTTCTGAATTTTAACTTTCCGAGCCTTCCTTTGACCTGAACAGCTGAGTACACTTTCGTTGCTCATCAGCCCTGCAGGTTATAAACTTCAAATCCAGACATCAATTAACCTCAGGGTCAATTACCTACATACGCTATAGTATAAGCGGTGGGGCTTATCCAGATGATCAGAAAACGAGTGATTGAGGTGCCAATTTCAGAATAAATCGTTTATTGGCCAGCAGTTGCTGCATACGTGCAGGGGTAGCAGTTCCCCTGGGACGGGCGGTATCCTGAAGCTGACAGCTTTATGGAGAACCTATTATATTATCCGCTTTTGGAAATGGCTGCCCGGGTACACAAATATACAACATAATTTGCTTAATATCAACCATCTGTAAATGTTTTTCAGGTAAAAGTGAAAAGACCCAGGGTCAACGCATTTAAAATTTCAATATTTTCAACAGGAAGTCGGGATCCCATGCTGCCCTATGTCTTTTTAATGGCAGGGATATATTTGACTTTTCCTGTTTGAGCATGTTCAATGC
>CAIPFN010000034.1 GCA_903864265.1 uncultured Bacteroidales bacterium
CACCTCCGTCGAAGCTTACTGACAAGGTTGAAACACACAGTCTTTTCTTCGCGCTCCAAACGCCATCATATTCAAGTTTACAAATGATGGCTCATATTTACTCCAGCGATGCAGGATCCACCATCCCCATAACACCACTGCTTTCGGTCCAGTACTGGAGTGTTTTCGAATTTATGGCAGGATATTCGCAATTAGGGCTTTCTGCATATCTCGGGGGCAATGTGAACAAATGGCAACTATACCTGCAGGACAATAACGGGAATGTAATCTCCGATATCCGTGAATTTGTTCTTGATCAGAAATATTATGAGAATACCAGGTATTTCAGGTTCAGAAACTCCTGGGGAACCTATGATTCCCTCAGGTGTACCGGGGTATTCGAACAGACGGTCGAACATGATCGTGAGAAGGTGATCTTCATGAGCGATGAGATCGAGACAACCTTTAATACTCCCGGGGCCTACTCAATGATTAAAGAAGCGCAAAGCTTTAAGGCGAATTCCGGATGGCTCACCAGGGAGTTTTTAAACTACCTGCGCGATTTCATGCTGTCAGCTGATATTTTCGAAATCGAAGACGGCCGGTTGCTGAAGTGTCTGCTTACCTCTAAAAAAACATCTCTGACCAAGGATAAAGAGTACAATTACAGCCTTGCATTCGAGTACGACAGGGCCTATGACGATTTTTTTTTTCAAGGATTAGAATGATATCAAGCATCGTTACGATCAGAGTTTTCTCAGATGAATTCTCCGAAGAGTTCAGTTAATAAGAATTTTCAATGATAACGTACCAAGAGGTTTTTGACAATTTCATTGCAGCGCTGACAGGGAGGCCAACCGGTACAAGGGTACAGGCTGAAGATCTTGAAGATGCAAATACCACCCTTCTTGACTATGTTGAGCAGCTGAAAAATCAAATCTCCGGATCTTACCTCAGGGAGGCTCATGCATCAACTGCAGCCGGGGTGAACTGCAACCTGGTGTGGAATACCGTTTTCAGTGATACAAATTATTCTTACA
The DNA here is from genome assembly GCA_903864265.1 of uncultured Bacteroidales bacterium. Taxonomy (GTDB): domain Bacteria; phylum Bacteroidota; class Bacteroidia; order Bacteroidales; family UBA4417; genus UBA4417. Next base: position 1,020 of record CAIPFN010000034.1, read on the forward strand.
CGATAAACGGATTTGACAGCAATGGTCAACCGGTTGAAATTTCCCTCATCAGCAAATCATCAACAAAACTGGTCATAAACACATTGGCAAACGCAACGATAACAGCGCTGGCAATACCATACGGAGTTAACCCTTAATAAATATGTCATGAAAAAGCTCATTTTATTCATTGCCCTATTGATATCGATCTCAGGATTGAGTCAACACAACTACCATTTATTCGATGGGATTTCGTTCACAAATGGAGGTGTGCTTTACAAAGCAAGGTTGTACTCTGACCACTTTGCCTTTAATGATACCACCTATTATGCATTCCCGGGATTCGGGACTGACCATACACATGCAGCATATGGTGATCATACGCATAGTGGATATGGACAGTGGATAACGTTAGGAAATAATATTTACAATTCGAATTCCGGATACGTTGGGATTGGCAAAACAAATCCTACTGCAACTCTTGATGTTAATGGTACAATAACAGGGGTAAGTGGTGGAACGGCTATAACTGGAACTACGTCAGGCGGTACAGGGATTTATGGTTATGCAACTAGTAATGGAATTGGCGTGACGGGAGTTGCTAATAGTACAGGTGCAGGAGTTACTGGATCAAGTGTGTCTGGATTTGGGGCAAGATTTCAATCTACAACGGGAACCGCCTTAAAAACAGATGCCTTGAATGGTGGCGGTTATGCGGGTATTTTTATGGGCGGAAATGTCGGGATAAAAACAACCGCTCCGCTTGCACCTCTGGATGTTAATGGAAATGCATTGATTAATGGAGCAACTGTTGGAATCGGTGCAAATGCAGGATCGAATGGGAATGTTGTTTTTGGAATTAATGCTCTTAATGCAGCATGGGGAAATCATTATGTTACTGCAATTGGTAGTAGGGCATTATATAATGATTATGCAGGAAATTCAAACACTGCTATTGGATACGAATCTATGTTTTCGTCTGGGAATAATACATCTGCTAATAATACAGGTATAGGAAATCAATCATTATATTCATTAACAGCAGGATATAATAATACTGCAATTGGAGAATCTTCTGGCAGATATTATTCATCTGGAACCTCAGTATTGGCAGGTCCATATTATTCGACATTTATTGGTTCAAATACCAGAGCAAGTGCAAATGGAAATACAAATGAAACAGTAATTGGTTATGGGACTATTGGTTCAGGTTCAAATACGATTACAATTGGGAATTCATCTTCAACCGATACTTATTTGGCAGGAATTATACATGCTGGTACAGGAACATCTGGTGATTGGAATACCGCATACAGTCATGTATCAAGTACTTCAAATCCTCATTCTACTACCAAGGCACAGGTAGGATTAGGATCAGTTGAGAACACTGCATTGAGCACCTGGGCCGGATCATCCAACTTAACAACCCTTGGAGCAATCATTTCCTGTACTTCGTTTTCAACATCCGGATCAATCGGAATTGGAACAACTTCACCAACCGGTTTAATCAATAGTATTTCAAGTGCAGCTAATGCTATTAATTTTGACATGTATAGCAGTACTGCTAATGTAAAATCAAATGTTGTTATGCGTAAAGGTTGTGGAACTCCATCATCTCCCTCCAGAATAAATTCGGGGGATCAGATAGGTGCATTTACCTTTACTGGTGGATATGATGCATCAGGTACCTTCTCCTGGCCCGGTGGTGCTCAGGCCGGATTATTTGCTAAGGCAGAAGAAAACTTTTCAAGTGCCACAAATCTTGGAACTTGTTTCACAATGGAAACCACATCTGCGGGAAGTGGAACCAGATCGGAAAAAATGCGTATAACTGGTCAAGGTTATGTTGGCATTGGAACAACTGCACCATCTGTTCCTTTTCATTGTGTAAGTACTGGAAATAACAC
>CAIPFN010000035.1 GCA_903864265.1 uncultured Bacteroidales bacterium
CTTTTTACTTACCCAAACGGCACAAAACAGCTGCCTGAGTGTTAGCCAGGCGATGAAACTGGCTTCGATGCTGGCAAACGAGGACAACCGGCTGAGTTTTTTAAAGTCGGCATTCCCCTCGGTTTTCGACCTGAAAAATATGCCTGCCGCTGCGCAGCTATTTACGCAACTCCCTTTAAAAAATGCATACCTCGACTTTCTCGGACATCAGTCACCTTCGCCTTCACCTGCCCCAACCCTGGTTCTGCCTCCTCCCTGTATTGTGGACCCGGGCGATTTCAACGAGATAAAAGAAACTCTCGGCAAGGAAAGCTTTAATACCACTAAACTTACCCTGGCCAAGCAGATAATACGGAGCAAAAAATGTTTCACCGTGAGGCAGGTAAGCGAAATACTCCGGTTAATCAGCTTCGAGGATTCGCGCCTCGAACTGGCCAAATTTGCCTGGGATTATACCGTGAACCGCGAAGATTATTATAAGGTGGCCGATGTTTTTAGTTTTAGCAAATCGAAAGAGGATTTGATGAAATTCCTGGAAACAAAGAAATAAACAAGGGAGTTAGGCTGCAGTCCACTTTATCATTGAACCAACTACTCTTCGAAGCCGGGACCCAAAGTCCCGGCTTTCCTGCTTTAACCCGGTTCTGATCCTTCTGCCACCTATTCAAAAAAAATCATATCTTGCTCATTGACTGGTATTTAGAATGTCTTAAAATAATATTCTACCCTATTAAATAAAAATATTCTTCTCAGGCAGGCAATCCTGAAATTATTTATAAAGAAAATGTAACATAAAATAAATTATAGATTACTTTTGTGCTTCTAAGGATCAAATGTCTGATCTTCACGGCGATCAAATAAAATATTCAATCAACCCCAAATTAATTAAAGTGCGTATGAAAAAATTAGTACTCATTATTGTTGTGCTGTTGGCTTCAGCCGGTCTGTATGCTCAGGTTTTGCTTCAACAGGATTTCAGTGCCGGGTTAATGCCCCCTTCGGGCTGGATGGTTTTCGGTAACCAAACCAACTGGGCTATTTCTCAAACCAACACGGCCGGAGGGATCATTCCCGAAGGAAGAGTTAAAAGTACACCTGCATTTAATGGAACCATGCGTTTCATTTCACCTACAGCCAATACCACCGGTTTGTCGCAGGTCATTATCCAGTTCAAACACATGTTCGACCATGTAGATGGCAACACGGTAGCTTTTAACCTGAGCGTGGCCACACGCTCCTCAGCAAGCGGAACCTGGAACGTGGTTTGGACCAAGGCCGCCACTGCCGATATCGCTGCCGAAACGGTAACCATTTTAGTTAATAATACGGATGTGGGATCCGGAGCCTTCCAATTCTGCCTGGTAGTGAACGGGAGCAGTCAGAATTTCAAAGACTGGTTCTTTGACGACCTTACCCTGCTTGATCCTTTGACTAACGACGCCGGAATGGCCAGCATTGGAGTACCGGTTATGTTTGTTGGAAACCAGGCTGTGAAAGGAAAAATTGTTAATGTAGGCGAAACCGCCATCACTTCAGCCAGCGTAAACTGGTCGCTGAACAACGGAACCGTTCATACCACCGCCTTAACAGGATTAAATGTTACTACCGGTAACGAATGTGCCTATGCCTGCGCCGACTCCATTTTGGGTAATCCGGGTGTATTTGACCTTAAAGTATGGGTTTCGAACCTCAATGGAAGTCTGGTTCCTGATGATAACCAGGCTAACGATACCCTGATAAAAAATATTTCGATTCCTGACCACCTGGCATACCGCAGGCCGATGTATGAAGAATTCACCAGTTCAACCTGTTCACCTTGTGCCAGTTTTAACGCTTCTACATTTAACCCGTTTATTGCAGCCCACGGCAGCGAAATTACCCTTATTAAATACCAGATGAACTGGCCTGGAAGCGGTGATCCTTATTATACCGCCGAAGGTGGTGTTCGCCGCACTTATTATGGTGTAAATGCCGTTCCCGATCTTTATGTTGACGGAAAAGTATGTGCCACTTCCTCAACAGGTGTAAATAATGCATTTGCTACTTCGAAGGCAACGCTTACTTACCTTGATATACAGTCGGTACACGAAATTCAGGGAAACAACGTAATTATTGATTGTAACATTCTGCCTTATGCCAATTACAGCGGCTTAACCGTTCAGATTGCCGTAATCGAAAGAAAAACAACCGGAAATGTAGGTACCAACGGTGAAACCGAATGGCATAATGTGATGATGAAAATGGTTCCTGATGCTACAGGTACTTCCGTTACCCTCACGGCAAACCAGCCTTATAACCTGAAATACACCATGGACATGACCGGAACCAACGTGGAAGAAATGAGCGACCTGATGGTGGCTATTCTGGTACAGGCTTCGAATAAGGAAATCCTGAATTCGAACTATTCAGTCGAAACCGGTTCCATGATCATGTCGATGACCCCGGCTAACGGCGCCGGCAATGTGGCCGTGAACGCTCCTATGGTAATAACGTTTCATCAGCCGATTCGCATGAAAGACGGCAGTGCGATTACCAACAGCAATGTTGCATCGGTTCTCACCCTGAAAGAAAACAATTCCGCAGGCATCAATTCAGGTTTCCTGGCAACAGTTAATACCGCTAAAACGATCATCACGGTTACTCCTACTCCTAACCTGAAATACAACCAGCAGTATTACCTTATGATTGATACGCTCGAAAATGCGTTGGGTGTCAACACTCTTGCCCAATCATCGACATTCACAACAGAACTCAGCACGGTGAATATCAACAAACCGAAAAGCAGCGCCATATTTATATATCCTAACCCTGCTTCCGACAGAATTTATATCAAATCGGAAGAAATCTCGAAGATAAACAGGGTTGAGTTGCTGAATACCATTGGCAGCACGGTTCGTGTTATCGAAAACCCGGTAACAACCTTTAACGAATTGTCGCTCAAAGTTTCGGATCTTCCTGCAGGTATCTATTTTGTAAAAGTGCTCAGCGAAGGCAGTATGCAAACCCAGCGCGTTCTGATCGCCAGGTAAGCACCTTTTAATGACTTTATCAGCTAAAGGCTGCCGGCAAACCGGCAGCCTTTTCTTTTTTACCCTTATTCCTACGGTTTTTATAGGTTTCTAACCAGCCTCAAATGCAACATAATTAAGGTCATTGCTGAGGAAAAGGAGCAGGATTTATCAGCTCCGAATCAAAAGCTGGGGAGGAATTAATAATATTAAAGATTTTTCATTGTTTTTATGGCAGTACAGTTTTTATATTCTCTTACTTTCTTTTACCTTGATGTAAAAGAAAGTAACAAAGAACTAAGCGAAGCGTCTCATGAGCTCCTTTGAAAATAAGCAATGGGCGAATAACTAAGCGCAGCGTCTCATGAGCTCCTTTGAAAATAAGCAATGGGCGAATAACTAAGCGCAGC
>CAIPFN010000036.1 GCA_903864265.1 uncultured Bacteroidales bacterium
GATGTTGGATGTTGGATTGGGATGATGTGGAAAGAAATACAATTGTTTAAGGTGGGGGGGAGGGAGCAAAATAATTTAAGTTCCTTCCCTGGATACCATACCCTTAACCCAGGTTTTTAAGCTAATCTTCGGGGCTGAATGAATTCCCTTCGGTGTCGCTCACTTTCGGATAATCGATGGAGAAGTGCAGTCCGCGGCTTTCCTTGCGTTCGAGAGCCATTTTTACGATCAGGGTCGCCACCTTGATCAGGTTACGCACTTCACAGATTTTGTCAATTAGTACGGAGCGTTTGTAAAGGTCTTCGGTTTCGCGTTCGAGTATGCTGAGGCGGTCGGCGGCTCTCTTTAGGCGCAGGTTCGATCGTACGATGCCCACGTAATTGGTCATGATGGCCTGTAACTCCCGCATGGTTTGGGTAATGAGTACCATTTCCTCGTTCATCACAGTGCCTTCTGCGTTCCAGTCGGGGATTTCATTACAAAAGGTAATATGTTTCAGTTTTTCGGATGCATCAACGCATGCCCGGTGCGAATATACCAGCGATTCAAGCAGGGAATTGCTGGCCAGGCGGTTGGCGCCGTGCAATCCGGTGGATGAGCACTCGCCCGAAGCATAGAGGTTAATAATGGAGCTTAGTCCCCATTCATCTACTTTGATGCCTCCGCATAAATAATGCGCTGCCGGAACGATGGGGATCATCTCCTTGGTCATATCGATACCGATGGTGAGGCATTTGGCATAGATACCCGGGAAGTGGTCAATAAGGTCGTGGCGGTCGAGGTGGCGGCAATCGAGGTACATATGATCTTCTCCGCTTATTTTCAGCTCGTTGTCGATGGCGCGTGCCACAATATCGCGGGGAGCAAGCGATTGGCGCTTGTCATATTTTTGCATGAACTCTTTCCCGTTGATATCTTTCAATATTCCACCAAAACCACGCAAGGCTTCTGTGATCAGGAAAGAAGGTTTTTCGGACGGATTATAGAGCGAAGTGGGGTGGAATTGTATGAATTCCATCTTTTCGATGGTACCCTTGGCGCGATACACCATAGCTATGCCGTCGCCGGTAGCGATAGGAGGGTTGGTGGTGGTGGCATACACATTGCCGGCTCCACCGGTTGCCATCAGGGTGATCCTGGCCAGGATGGTGTCGATGCTGTTATTGGCGCGGTCGAGCACATAAGCCCCGTAGCAGGTAATATCGGGGGTGCGGCGGTTCACATAAAGTCCCAGGTGGTGCTGGGTTATGATTTCAACCGTAAAGTGGTTCTCGAGTATCTCGATATTGGAATTTTCGCGTGCCCTGGCCAGCAGCGTCTTCTCTATCTCCAGCCCGGTCTGGTCTTTATGATGCAATACGCGGAATTCGGAGTGGCCGCCTTCCTTAGCCAGGTCGTACATGCCGGATGCATTTTTATCAAAACTAACACCCAGTGCGATCAATTCCTTAATCCTTTCAGGAGCTTCGGTAATAGTAATCCTGACGGCTTTTTCATCATTCAACTCATCGCCGGCAATAAGGGTATCCTGTATATGCTTTTCATAAGTATCAGGGGTGTACATTACCGCAGCAATCCCGCCCTGAGCATATTTGGTAGCCGTTTCCTCAGCCTTGCTCTTGGCTACAATGCAAACCTTCCCGATTTTGGCTGCTTTCAGGGCAAAACTCAGGCCGGCAATACCTGTTCCTATCACAAGGAAATCAACATTTCGTCGCATATTCAAAATATATAAAGTGCAAATTTAACAATTAACTATGGTCTTTGATCCGGATGTATTATTATTCGGTTGTTTCTCCTACTTTTACATTACAGAATTTATTCAATATTCATAAAAGGTAAGTGCATTTTGCTTTCAGTTCCACATCTCAGTCCTGAGCCGGGAGTGCGGGCGGAACGCTGTTGGCAGACCATATTTCACTGGTTGTTAATGAGATGAACGCAATTACGCCGGTTCGGACAACAGGGATAAATTCAGTCCGGTGGAATATGAGCGATGAACTTACAAAGCAGGGTTAAGAAATGTTAAATCGGGTCACCATCCGATGGTTCAGAATAATATAGACTACCGCCATACGTTAACAGTTTAACAAAAATATAAGCTCTATGTCAAACACAAACACATTCGGTAAAATTAACCAGTGGGCACGCAATTCCATCAGCCTTAAACTTTCGGTGATAGGCGTTTTTGTACTGATACTGCTAATTCCTTCGGAGATGGTGCAGTCGCTGATACGCGAACGCGAAACCACCCGAAACCAGGCGGTTTCGGAAATCTGGCGTACCTGGGGCGACCGGCAGGTGCTGGCCGGGCCTGTTATCAGTGTTCCGGTCGTCTCCTTGAAATCTGCAGCAGCTGGTACAGCGGAGTCATACACGCGTTACCTTCATTTTCTGCCGGAGAACCTTTCGGTTTCGGGGGAAGTGACTCCCGTACTTCGTTATCGCAGCATTTACGAGGTTGTACTTTATTCGGGAAAGCTTGCGGTGAGCGGCAACTTTAAGCCTCTGTTGCCAAAAGGGCTCAATGTACAGCCCGCTGACATCAGGTGGGATAAAGCCTATGTCACCTTTGGTATTTCGGATATGAAAGGGGTAAAGGAAAATATCGACCTGCACTGGAACGACTCCGTTTATCGCATGCAGCCCGGTGTGCCGGTGCATGATATTATTAAGGGCGGTGTCAGCATTCCTGTTTCTGTGGACCCTTCCTTGAGCAATACCTTTAGTTTTAAGCTTCAGCTGAACGGCAGCAGGCTGCTGGCTTTCCTTCCTTTTGCTTCCGACATGAATGTGAATCTTACGTCCACCTGGGCTAACCCATCCTTCGAAGGCGCTTTTATTCCAACAGATAAAACGGTCAGCCACAAAGGGTTTGCAGCAAAGTGGAAGGTGCTGGAGTTGAACCGGAATTACGGGCAGTTTGGCTTCGACGATTTTATCGGAAACGGCGATAAGGCGCAAAATGAACTGTTCACCAACGATCGGATTTCGCCCGATAATACCATTGGCGCTTTTGGTGTAAACCTGATTATGCCGGTCGATCAGTACCAGCGCACTACCCGCGCTGCCAAATATGGGGTGCTGTTTGTGATTCTGACCTTTGTCACTTTCTTTTTCTTCGAATTACTCCGCAAGAAATATGTGCATCCCCTGCAATATCTAATTGTTGGCTTTGCCGTCATGCTGTTTTACCTGCTACTGCTATCGTTTGCCGAATACCTGCTGTTCGACCTGGCCTATGCCATTGCGGCCATCGTGGTTACCCTGATGGTGATGTTATATGCCGGGGCTATCTTCAGCAACCGGAAATACGGGATCATCGTTGGACTGATTCTGTTTATGCTGTATGCCTACTTTTATACCTTGCTGCAACTGCAGTTGTATTCGCTGTTGTTTGGTGCCATAGGTATGGCCGTAATGCTTTCGGTAATAATGCTCCTGACAAGGAACCTGCATCGCGAAAGGCAAACAGAAGAGCCTGAAGCGGAAGAATAAAACCACGATGGCTGAAAAGTGCGAACCCTGCCGGAAGTTGGCGTCCGGCAGGGATTGTTTTGTGCTATAAACTATAGTTTTGGAGCAGCCAGTTGCGTTTTGGGTTGAAGTTGTCGAGCCTGCCCCGAACGGCATCATTTCCCGCCTTTTGGATTATGCTCTTTTCGGAAACAAGACTTATGCAATCAATGGCTTTAATCATTAACCCGCCAAATATAGTGCTCCCCGCTTAAAGCAATATCGCAGGCCGTATTGTTACCGGTGGCTATGGTTGGAAAAAATGGCGCGCGCGTACAGGTAATGTGGTATTGTAGAATAACCATGAAAACTGTTAAAAAAGCAAAAATTTGGCATTTAAAAGGTATGCACATGCTATGGGAATAAAAATCATTGGGAAGTTCCTCTAAAATCATTGGGATGTTTTATAAAAATCATTGGGAAGTTTTGTGCAAATCATTGGGACGTTTTATGCAAATCATTGGGACGTTTTGTGTGAAACATTGGGACGTTTTTTTACCTCCATTAATAAGCTGATTGTCAATGATTAGTAAAAAACAGAATAAGCGTTAAGGAAGCATTATAAACAAAAAAGTACCCCGGTGAGAGGATATTCCTTTAAGCAATAACATCAAAATGTAAGGTAGAAGGCAAATAATCATAACAGCATTTGTTTAACGTAGCATCATGAATCCATTTTGTTCCCTAGGCTAATTGTACTTAACTAAAATTAAATAAAACCACATTAGTCGCATGAGGACACAATAGGAATAGTGTTTTCAAGATTAATGTTCAGTTTCTGGTTTTGTAAATACCGGTAGGTATTTATTGGGTCTGCCGCATTCATACCGGCAGTTGTTCTTTTTCTTATTCTGTGTGCCCTATTGTGTCTATTGTGGTTCAAAATAGTTGTCAGATCTGTTTTTACAAAGTAGAATTAATAAGCAGTTTTTAATTGGAAGCGAAATAGTGCAGGTATTGCTACCTTTGCATTTAAGGATAAGCAATCGAACGCCTTTTAATGTAAGTTGTTGCTTTCTGTGGTCAGATAACCGCATTCCAACAATTGGTTGAAATATTATGCTAATCCAATAGTTTTAGTGTGGCGAAACGAATCAGTCTTTCCGTTTTTTTTCTGCTTGCTCAGGTTTAGGTAGTATAAAGTAAAATGAGGTAAACAAATATATGGTGAAAAACCTGATTGGCTTGGGCTTTTTATTCCGGTTTCGTACTGTTTTAATGCTGCTTGTTCTGCTTGTGATGCCCTGGCGGGTTTCGTTCGCTCAGTTGGCCGGGCAGTTTTATCCGGAGGCAAACCTCTCCGGTTTCCCGTTTACCATCACTGCTTATGGCCCCGACAATCAACTGCCGCAAAGCGAGATCAAATCAATGATCGAAAAGCCGGGCAGCGGGGAACTGCTTTTTTCGACGGCCAACGGCATAGTGGTTTTTAATGGATATGAAATGCAGCCTTATTGCAACGAAAAGGGATATCGTGAACTCAATTATTTGAAACTGTACTACCATCTCCAGTACAATAAGGCACTTGGGTTTAACGATAGGGGCGAATTGTTCCTGCTGGATACGCGGCCTCGATTTCTGGGCCGGTTTGGCGCGGTCGACATTCGCGAAAACCTATGGGCCTCGATTGATTCGACAGGTAGCCTGATGTTCGCTGAACACAAAGCTGATGCTAAAACGGTATTCAATACAGGCATAGCCAATCCTGGTTTCCTTAAATATATGGGTAACGGAAGTTTTCTGATATCCGATCAATCATACACATACCTTTTTTTGCTCTCCACCCATACAAAAGAGGTTCTGTTGCGCGAAGCAGTGGTGGCGGGAAAATCCGATGCGGAAACGGGCAAGACTTATTTGCTGGCCCGTAGCAAAATGTACCTGTACGATCATGGTGGTATTACCGAAATTTATCTGAATGATAACAAAAATATTCTTTTAAGGGATTTGGAAGTGGTCGACCATAAAGCAATCGTAATTTCCAACATAGGGTTATTTGTTGCCGCAGAAACAGGCGTGGAAATGTATTCGGAAGACGATGTGTTGCCTACCAATTCGCTCAATTCCATTTATTATGATACGGGCAGCGATTGCCTGTTTGTGGGGACCGGTAACAAGGGCTTGCTGAAACTTCAAAAAAAACTGTTCGGGAACTATTACCAGAAAAAAACGCTCTTTTTTGGGTCCTTTAGTTCCGTGGTTCCCTTTAGAGGAAACCGTTTTTATGTCGCTGGGGCGAAATCGATATTGCAGCTTTCGCCGGATAAGCCTCTGGTCGTCATGGATATTAAAGCATCCTTTTCGACCCTCTCAGTGTATAACGACACCCTCTTTGCCGGCACATGGGGCCATGGCTTATATCTGTTCACAACCAAAGACAACAGGTTTTTGGCTCATATTTCAATAAAGGATAAAAATATCCATGCCGTTCTGCGCGACAGCAAAGGGGTGTATTGGGTTGGCACTTCAGCCGGGGTATTAAAAGGCAGGGATATTATGAGATTAAGCTGGCATCTTCCCGACAAAATTACCATGCGGGTTACCACGATTTGCGAAACCAAAAACGGAAACATCTGGATGGGTGGCAGTGATGGGGTAATCGTATTGGATAGAAACAGGAATATCTGTTTACGTTTTGACAAAGCCAGGGGAATAAATGCGGTTGATGTCCGGTCGTTTTATGAGGATGCAGCCGGAAAAGTATGGATAGGGACTTATGGCGGTGGCTTGTATTGCTTCAGCGGCGAAAAGCTCGTTTCGCTGGCCCAAAAGCCCGGTTATATGCTGGGTGACGATGCGTTTAGTTTGGCCCGCGATGCTTACGGATATATTCTAATAACCACCAACCACGGGTTGCAGGTTGTGCATGAGGATGCTTTGAACCGGTTTTTAAACAACTCTATCGCCTATCTGATCCCTTTTCAGTTCGGATCTCAGTCGGGGCTATTGAATCCCGAGTTTAATGGGGGCTTCCTGAACAATTATGCAACTTGCGACCGACTGAATTTTTATTTCCCTTCAATTCAGGGAATTGTCCGCTATAAGTCGGAACCGTTCATGGAAAATGCAAATAAGCTAAAAATAGCCGAAGTGCTTGTCGATAACGTGCTTGTCGATAAACCCTATTCCTTGTCGCGGCAAATACAGTTCCTGCAGTTCAGATTCGACAAGGTCGTATTTTCGGAAACAGCCAATGTGTATTATCAGTTTAAACTGGTGTTTGAAGGCAACATCCCCGGATGGAGCAAGCCGCAACGAGGCACGAATGTCACGTTTTCGTACCTGAAGCCTGGGAAATACCACCTGATGATACGGGCCATCGACGCCTTTAATAACCCCAGCCCCGCTGTGGTAGACTACGATTTTTATATTGAACCCTACTTATACGAACGGACAGGTTTTCAGATATCCATGGTTTTGTTGTTCGTTTTGCTTGCGGCAGCTACTACCCGATATCGCTTAATTAAACAAAAACGAAAATCAGAAAAGGAACTTGAACTTAAGCTTACAGTCAGCGAATTGAAGCTAAAATCCATTCAGGCGCAAATGAACCCGCATTTTATCTTCAATTCAATGAATGTGCTTGTGCAACTGATCAGTGCCGAAAAGCTGAAAAAGGCGGAGGATTTCGCCATTTCTTTCTCAAAACTCCTGCGCAATATCCTGGAGCAAAGCGACAGGAACCTTATTACCGTGAATGATGAAATCAAAACACTCCGAAGTTATCTCGACATCCATCTGATACGGTTCGAGAAATCGTTTACCTATGCGATAAATTGCCCTGACGAATTATTGTCGGTTCAAATCCCGACCATGCTTTTGCAGCCTATGGTCGAAAATGCCATTTTGCACGGCATCGCACATGCCGGCCACCCCTGTGAGTTAAGTGTCAGTTTTTCACTTGAAAAGGCTGTGCTGATTATCGAGGTGCGCGACAACGGAATAGGATTTACACGCTCGGGGGAAATAAACAGCAGCCTTAATCACAAACCTATGGGGATAGAATTGATCAGGCGTAAAATCGACTTGCTGCGCATAAAATACAATATCCAGGTCGAACTATCTGTTGATGATCTGGATACTGCTGCCCATACCGGAACAGTTGTCCTTTTTAAAATCAGCCAGCTATGATAAAATGTGTCATTGTCGAAGACGAGTTGCCGGCCCAGGCTTTGTTGGCCGACAAACTGAAGCGCTTGTTCCCCGAAATTGCCATCCAATGCATTATCGACAACAAGCAGGAGGCCGTAAATTACCTCAGCCACAACAAAGTCGATCTTGTGTTCCTCGACAACCGCCTGAAGGGAGGCTTTGGGCTGGATGTGATCGAACAAACAGCACATCTGGGTTTTGAGGTCATTTTTGCTACCGCCTATTCCGAATATGCCGTGGATGCGTTGAACAAAGGCGCCATTTTTTATTTGCTCAAACCCTTTAGTGATACTGATTTTTCGGAAGCTGTCGAAAAGGTCATCCGGAAAACCAACAAAAAGAAAAAGCAGTTGAGTGTTGGGGTTGGCAATGAAAATATAATAAAACTTGACGATATAATGTATATTGAATCCGAAGGGGCATATTCGGTTTTTACTTTGGTGAACAAAACTACAATGATGGCCTCGAAAAACTTAGGTTATTTTGAAAATCGACTGCCGACAGATACATTTTTCCGTATCCACCATTCTTTTATCGTGAACATTAAGCATGTAGTTAAAGTGAGAAACGGACCTTCCCCACAATTGGTGCTTACCGATGGCGTTACCTGCCTTCCTGTTTCGCAGCGAAAAGCTAAAGCTATTTTCGGTCAGTTTAAATTCTAAAGGCAATTCACTACTGAAAAATCTATTTTATTCCAAATGTACCTGATTTTTCGGGTTAATCATTCTGTCCTTACCTGTAACATCATCTGTCTATCCTAATTTCAAAGGGCTGCCCCGGCATATCTGTGTTTTTGGGTTTTAAAGGCAGGCTTTGTCTTATGCTTATCTTTTGAATTATCGGATCATGCTCATGGATAATGGGAAGAATAGCAATCTATTGCTGGTAGGGGGTCTTTTAAGGGATTTCCACGTATTTCGGTTCTAAGAGGGGTTTGTAAAGTTGCATGTTTCTGCACTTATAAACTATTCCTAAGCACTTATAAATTAATTCTGATACTATGGTTGCTAATATTTTACTTTTAATCAGGCTTCAGGTGACCCTAATCAGCTAAATATAGGCGTACCTAATCATCTAAATGTAAAATTATTTAACATATTCTGAAAAGGTTTACGGGTTTTATGATCCGCTAACCTACCTGGAAGATCAATAAGGTAATTTCATAAAGGCCCATTGCAATTGAATGTTAAATCCCGTTAAATACAAACTGTAGTAATCAATCAAACTAAACATTATGAGGAAAAGAATCTTTCTGCTTTTAGCAGCCATTATTTTAACCCTGTGTGGTAGAAGCTTTGCCCAAAGCGTGGGTATTAATTCCGATAACTCGGTACCCAATACAAGTGCAATACTTGATGTAAAATCAACATCCAAAGGTTTTCTGGCTCCGCGAATGACAGCCACCGAACGAGGTAACATTTTAAGCCCGGCCACGGGCTTGCTGGTGTTTCAAACTGATGGCACATCCGGATTCTATTATTATACCGGTTCTGCCTGGGTACAAATTGGTGGCAGTAGCGGCGGTAGTGGAACCGTTACCGATGTTACAGGCACAGCTCCTGTTGTAAGCAGTGGCGGCACTACTCCGGCCATTTCCATAACTGCAGCCACAAGCAGTGGTGCGGGCAGCATGAGCGCAGCCGACAAAACAAAACTGGACGGCATTGCCACTGGCGCAACCAATTATGCGCACCCCACCGGCGATGGTAACCTTCATGTTCCTGCTACCAGCACAACCAATAATGGGAAAGTGTTAACCGCTGGGGCAACAGCCGGCGAATTTAGCTGGGCAACACCTGCAACAGGATCAGTTACCAGTATTAATGTTTCGGGTGGCACTACCGGTTTAACCAGCAGCGGCGGCCCGGTAACCGGAAGCGGCACAATTACCCTTGCCGGCACATTGGTTGTTGCCAATGGTGGCACAGGAACTGCCAACGGCTCCATAACCGGTACTTCGGCTTTAACCTTCGCAGCAGGCGGCAGCAACCAAAATGTAACGCTTACGCCCAGCGGTAGCGGCAATACTTTGTTGAATGGTAATGTGGGCGTAGGGACAGCAAGTCCCAATGCTTCGGCTAAAGTAGAAGTAAGCTCTACTACACAGGGTTTTCTGCCTCCCCGCATGTCGAAAACAGAGCAAGACGCCATAGCAAGCCCTGCCGTAGGCTTACAAATATGGTGTACCTCCTGTGGCCTTGCCGGCGAATTGCATGTATATGCCGGAACCAGTGCCGGATGGATCAATATTGGCCCTCCTACAATAAATATTGGAGATGTTTATCAAGGTGGCAAGCTTGCTTACCTGCTGCAAAGCGGCGATCCCGGTTACGACCCTAATGTGGCGCACGGCCTAATAGCGGCTAATGCTGATGGAAACTCGGGTATACAATGTTCATGGAATAATGATAATGGTGGATACGCTAATCATACTACCAACGCAACCGCTACAGCATTAGGTACAGGATTGGCAAATACCAACTTGATTATTACCGGTAATGGGGGAATGGGTAATTATGCAGCTTATCTTTGTGATTATTATACCGCTGGTGGCTATAGCGACTGGTATTTGCCTTCAAAAGATGAGTTAAACAAATTATATATAAACAATGTTGCCATTGGAGGTTTTAACGTAGGCAATGGTTACTACTATTGGACTTCCTCTGAGACAAGTCTGAGTACAGTATGGACACAGAACTTTTGGAGTATTGGTTCAGGCGCACAGACGAGTACTACA
>CAIPFN010000037.1 GCA_903864265.1 uncultured Bacteroidales bacterium
GAAATCAGGTCTGAGGAAGGGCCCGATTGGCATGAGTCTTTACCGGCTGCATTCAGGCAAACTGTAACAGGGCAATTCCTCCCGCGGTCCCCGTCGCAATTGGAGGGGCAGAGCTTCGCCTTGTATTGTTTTCCGGAATGGGCACGGCATGCCATACAGGCCGGAGATTTATAGCCATTGCAGTTTTTTTATTTTGATACCGGGCCTGGATTTCGTTTGTACAATTTTTAATTTTTCCGCCAGCCCACCACGATTTTTTACAACATAGTTCTATTGATTTATTAGTCTGGGCATCAAAAGTAACTCCTTGAAGAACAATATTTCGCACGATAAAATTACCCTGCGAAGTACATGTTTCGGAGAGTCGGTAAGCCGGGGATACCGGGAATCAGGAAAGTTTAAGGAAGCAGGGACGGACGTGTTTCAGGATGCTGCAACAGATCAGGCATATACGATAAAAAGAGAATAAAACTTGCAAACAGCCAGGGTAGGAAATGGCAGAAACGCATTTCCTTAAATACTATTTTACAAGCGCAAACAAGTATTCCTCTTCATGTAAAATGCTCTGGGTACCGGGAATGCATAGTGTGCCAAGTATATGCATAATTTACCGTATGCGCAGGAAGCTCAAGGGTTCAGATATGATTTCTCCTGGCCACAAAACTAAAAAAGATCAGAATGTTCAAAGCGATTTAATAGTGCGCAGGAAGGCCGCAACTCACAAGGTCAATTCGCCCCTCAGCGGTGTCTGGAGGAGTCTTTTCAACTCGTCGCCGCTATACCCCTGTCCGAGCAGGTACATCATTTTGGCGATAGCCGATTCGGTTGTAATGTCATAGCCACCAACTACGCCTATCTGGCTCAGTTTCACGCTGGTTTCGTATTTTCCCATATCCACGGCGCCCCCTTTACACTGGGTAACATTATAAATAATAATGCCTTTGCCGATGGCCTGCGTGAGGGCATCAATAAACCAGGCATCCGTAGGGGCATTGCCTGCGCCATAGGTTTCGAGGATCACTCCTTTGAGGCCTTCGATATTCAGGGCGTTTTTCACTACAACGCCGGCGATACCCGGGAATAATTTCAATATTAGTACGCTGTTATCCAGTTCTTTGTGGACCTTTAACGGAAGTGCATCCGGTTTCAGAATCATTTCGGTGTTATAGCGTATATGCACCCCCACTTCGGCCAGGGGCGGATAATTGCCCGAAAGGAAGGCGTTAAAGTTTTCGGCATTGTATTTATTGGTGCGGTTTCCGCGCATCAGCTTGTTCTCGAAATAGATGGCCACTTCCGGAACCATAGGTCTTCCGTTTACCCTCGCTGCTGCTATCTCTATGGCATTGATGAAGTTATCGCGCCCGTCGGTGCGAATCACCCCCATGGGCAATTGCGAACCGGTAAAAATTACCGGTTTATTCAGATTTTCGAGCATAAAGCTTAGCATGGAAGCCGAATAGGCCATGGTGTCGGTGCCATGCAACACCACAAAACCATCGTATTTTTCGTAGCTATCTTCAATAACACCGGCCAGCTTTATCCAGAACGAGGTAGTAACATTCGAGGAATCAATCAGCGGATCGAACGAAACGGAATGAAGCGTGTAATCGAAATTGCGCAATACCGGCATCAGTTTGTATATATCCTCGAAAGGGTAAGGCTGCAGAGCACCGCTGACCGGGTCTTTAACCATTCCGATGGTTCCGCCGGTGTATATGATTAGTAGGGTAGGGGTTTGCATAAGGCAGGGTTTTGGAAACCCCCTCTCTTCGATATGAGAGTGGGTCGGGAGGTGAGTTTTACAATTTTTGAATTCATAGATTATAAAGAATCAGGTAAGTCAGTCAGGTTTATATCCCATGTGATGATAAAGGGCCTGGTTTAATATGCTATAATCCATCTCGCTTCGTCACCCCCTCTCTTCGTGAAGAGAGGGGGCCGGGGGGTGA
>CAIPFN010000038.1 GCA_903864265.1 uncultured Bacteroidales bacterium
ATGCTGGAGCCGATTTCCTTTGAAACGCCGATAAATTTATTGAGATCCCAGCGCGGAATCTTTACCACGATGTAATCCAGGGCAGGCTCAAAGAAAGCGGTAGTAGTCTTGGTCACCGAGTTCTTGAGTTCGTGAAGACCGAAACCCAGGGCCAGTTTTGCTGCCACGAAGGCTAACGGATAACCGGTTGCCTTGGATGCCAGGGCCGAGGAACGGGAAAGCCGGGCATTCACTTCAATAACCCGGTAATCTTCCGAGTTTGGGTCCAGGGCATATTGCACATTGCATTCGCCGACTATTCCCACCGAACGGACGATCTGGATGGAAAGCCGGCGGAGTTTATGATATTCATTGTTGGTAAGGGTTTGGGAAGGAGCCACCACTATGCTTTCACCGGTATGAATACCCAGCGGGTCGAAGTTTTCCATGTTGCAAACGGTGATGCAATTGTCGTAGCAATCGCGGACCACTTCGTACTCCACCTCTTTCCAGCCTTTCAGCGATTCCTCCACCAGGATCTGTCCGGAATAGGAAAAGGCTTTATCGGCCAGTTTTACCAGTTCTTCCCGGTTGTAACAGAAGCCGGAACCCTGTCCACCCAGGGTGTACGCCGCCCGGACAATAATCGGGAATCCCAGTTCTTCGGAGGCCTTCAACGCATCCGCGATGGAAGTTACGGCAACGCTTTTAGGGGTCCTGACATTTATACTATGGAGTTTGTTCGCAAAAAGCTCCCTGTCCTCGGTTTCCATAATGGCGCTTACAGGGGTTCCAAGGACCTTGACATTGTATTTCTCAAGTATTCCGGTCCTGAAGAGTTCCACCCCGCAGTTCAGTGCGGTTTGTCCGCCAAAAGCCAGCAGAATCCCGTCGGGTTGCTCTTTTTGTATTACTTTCTCTACAAAGAAAGCTGTAACCGGAAGGAAGTATATTTTATCGGCAACTCCCTCGGAAGTCTGGACTGTTGCTATATTCGGGTTGATCAGTATCGAATATATACCTTCTTCCCTCAGGGCTTTCAGTGCCTGCGATCCGCTGTAGTCAAATTCCCCGGCTTCCCCAATCTTGAGGGCGCCGCTTCCCAGTACCAGTACTTTTTTCATCGAATAGTTATTTTGAAGTCCGTTATTAAACCACCAAGGCATTAAGGGCATTGAAGCACACTATGGCATACAAACAAAAGCCTTGGTTATGATAAAGGCAATCCGGTAAATTCTTCTGTAACCCAAGGCAACATCTGGCCCACTATGTTTTCAGTGTGAAAGTTTATTAAAAGCCTTTTTGGTTTGGCCGCAAGTTTAAGAAAGGAAAGTAGCTGGGCAGTACACAAAGTAAGCATTTCACCGAAATCTTTCAAACCGGTAAGTATAAGATTTCCAACCAGCACACCCGGTTTTAACTGACCGCCAAGATCTTTCCTTTTATACAGAACCGGAATACTAAGCTTCGATTGAATACTCAGATTATTACTCCGGAGTTCTTCCGGCAAACAGGACTGGGAGACTGACTCCGGCAGACCCACTCCTGATTGCTTGTGTACTTCAATAGCACATCCAACGTTTTTAAAGGCAACATCATTAACTAACTTCTGCTTGATCATTTAGCATTTGATTAAATCAAGTCTATATTATTTTGATGTTTTCAGGCTGATTATTACTCAAGTTAACGTAGTGTATCTCAGTGTTCTCAATGCCTTAGTGGTTTTCTTCTCATTTTATCAGCGAAAGGAAATCATCAAACAAATACTCACTGTCAGTTGGCCCGCTGGAAGCTTCGGGGTGGAACTGAACCGAGAAAACAGGCCGGGTTTTATGCCGGATGCCTTCGTTGGTTCCATCGTTCAGGTTGGCAAAGAAGGGTTCCCACTTATCCCCCAGGGAGTC
>CAIPFN010000039.1 GCA_903864265.1 uncultured Bacteroidales bacterium
GTGGATGAATTCACGCTCAAAATAGAAACGCCGGGTTCAAAATACGCCAGGTCGAGGGTGATTTCGTTTATGCCCGCTACTGTGTATTTCCCGGTTTTGAACACACTGGAGCCGGAAGTTGTATAAAGCTCCATAGTAAGCAGTCCGGATTTTTGCGAAGTAAGGATTACTTTACATTTATCGGAAACCGGGTTTGGCGAAATCCGGATTTCGGCAGCCTGGGAAAGGGAAGCTACCGAAACCGCCGATAAGGTATCGACCAGTTTCAATAGTGCAATATTCGCGAGGGCATAGCCGGTATTTCCGAAAAACTGTATGTTCATCATATTTCCGTTAGCGTGCGTAGCGGCAAAGGTTGTATCGTATGCTGTAAAGGTAAGCCCGCCATCGGTACTCCGGTTCAGGATTGGAGGTGAACCACTGTACCATAGGGTAGAATCGTTTTGGTAACATACCGGCGACGGATATTGATACTCGGGGAATACCCATTTGGGATCAGTTTGAAAATTATTATCCGTGATCAGCAAAGCCGAAAAAAAGCTCCCGTTTCCTGACATACACCCCTTCAGGTTATTGGCAAAATGAACCCTCCACAAATCACCGGTGATTGGGGTGCAAACGGCCCAGCTCTCACCTCCGTCGATGGTTTTCATTCCAAAGCCTTGATCCCAGTAAAGCGAAAAGGTAGCCCAGCCGTGGTTGGCATCCGCAAAACAGATGTCGTTTGCCCTGTAAGGCCTTGAGGGAGAACTGCTGTCGATTACCTGGGGTGCATTCATTTTCTGCCAGCTGGAGCCGCCGTCCAGGGTTTTATAGATTGATTGATGGCCGCCGAAGAAACCGGTATTGCGGTTAGTAAAATAAAACGCATGGCATGAGTAAAGTGGATTCCCGGGGTTGAACAGGGCGGTATCGGTAATGTCCTGCCAGGTATGGCCTCCATCGGATGTCTTCCAGAAATAGTTTTTATGGGCAGCGTTGTCCTCAATTTTTGCAAAGCCGTATACGGTGTCAACCATTTGTATCTTCCAGCATTCCATGCTGTTGGTAAGGGTAAGCAGTTTTTCGAAGCTTTGGGCGCCGTTGGCCGTATGAATTAAATCATAGTTGTTCGACGAAGCGGGGCGGGCAAAAATCCAGCCTTCGGATGCATTCACGAAACAACTGGAGCTAAAGAACGAACCGGCATAAGCGGCCGGTGTAACATCCTGCCATGGCTGGGCATATTCCCTGCCAATTACGAATAGAAAGACAAGAAATACTACGGTAGTTTTCATTTTTAGTGAATTTGATGATTAGTACATAAATAAAATCCGCATATACTAAATTCGCCAGGATAACAAATGTTGCTTAACGCGATGAACTTACTGCCTATATAGACACCTGAAACCGCGTTTACCCCCACAGCGCCGCAAAATATATATTCATACTGCATCATTTCCAAAAGCTAGGCACCATGCAAAAACAATCCAAATCCCTTTTAATCATAACTTTACGGGAATGCAATCCTTTATAGTTAAGCCTTTACAGGATTAAGCGAAAAGTGGAGGGTATAAACCTGTACAGGATTGGATTTCTTTTCATCCGGGTCAAAAAAAAGGAGAGCA
>CAIPFN010000040.1 GCA_903864265.1 uncultured Bacteroidales bacterium
TCCCGCCATTCCCGTTTACGAGCTTCCTGAAATGAGCTTCCCCAATCTGAAAATGGGGAAACAATGCTGGATCAGGTACAGGCTCACCGCCAGGGCGTCAACGATGACTAAATTTAATGTTTCAGTCAATGGAAATGTGATCTCCAATCCCTCCTGCGATTCGTTCGGCAACTATAATTATGCTACCGAACGTTACGAAACCAAGGCTTTTTACCCTGAAACGGATAAAATTAAAGTGTCGTTCGAATACACCGGCGCAGGGAATTCCATTGGCTGGCTCGACTGGGTGGAACTTAACGTACCCCGCGATATGAAATTTACGGGTGGGCAGATGGCTTTTGCCGATCCTTATTCGGTTTTCCCGGGTTTTGTTACGGATTTCCAGCTCCAGGCCTCCTCAGCAAACGTATCTATATGGGAAGTGACCAATCCGGTGAATGTTAAACATATAGTTGCCGACTTCCAGGGTGGGGTAAGCAGGTTTGCTCAGAAAACCGACTCCCTGCGGCAGTTTGTGGCCTGGGATAATACCTCTTTCTTATCCACTACATTTACGGGTAAGGTGATTAACCAGGACCTGCATAGCATAGCATCCGCTGACCTGCTTATTGTTACACACAAGGATTATCTCGACCAGGCGAACCGGCTGGCCGAACATCACCGCACTCTCGACGGGCTTAAAGTTTCGGTGGTGACAAATGAACAGGTATATAACGAATTTTCTTCGGGGTCACCCGACATTGCAGCCATTCGTGATTTTGCCCGTTTATTGTACCAACGACCCGATGCAGGCAGCAAGCTTCGTTATTTGCTGCTCTTCGGCGACGGATCCTTCGATTACAAGGACCGCGTTCCCTCCAATACCAACCGGGTGCTTACCTTTCAGACCAAGGAATCACTCAATTCAGTGTATTCCTATGCAAGCGACGATTTCTTCGGCATACTCGATGCCGGCGAAGGATACGATGCGGTGGGCCTGATTGATATAGGTATCGGCCGTTTCCCGGTGAATACCCCCGACCAGGCAAAACTGGCGGTGGATAAATGTATTTTTTATGCTTCCAACAGCGAATCGTCCTTAGGCGACTGGCGCAATAAATTATGCTTTGTTTCGGACGACGGGAACGGGAATACCCATTTCAGGCAGGTCGAAAAACAAATCTGTCCCCTGGTCGAGTCCATCGCGCCGGTATATAACGTGAATAAAATATACCTCGGGGCCTTCAAGCAGGTATCAACTCCCAGCGGACAACGTTGCCCCGATGTAAATACAGCTATTAATACGAATGTTGAAAACGGAGTGCTTGTTTTAAACTATACGGGCCATGGAGGCGAAACAGGCTGGGCCGATGAGGGAATACTCACGGTTCGCGATATCGATGCCTGGACTAACTACAACAATATGCCTGTGTTTATGACCGCTACCTGCGAATTCAGCCGTTACGACGATCCCGCCCGGGTTTCGGCAGGGGAGCATGTGTTCCTGAACCCCCTGGGCGGCGGTATAGCTTTGTTTACAACCACTCGCCTGGCTAACGCTGGTACCAACATCGGTTTGACACTTTCCTTTTACGACACCCTCTTTTCCAAAACCAATGGCCAATATCCCCGTTTTGGCGATGTGATAGCCTATTCGAAAAATAAAATCGGCACTAACGATGCCGCTCTTATCCGCAACTTTGTATTACTCGGCGATCCGGCTTTAAGCCTGGCTTATCCCAGGTATAATGTGATCACCACAAAGATCAACGGGCATGACCTGGGCGAAGTTCCCGATACCATTTCCGCTATGACTCCTGTTGAAATCAAAGGTATTGTTGCCGACGAAGCCGGGAATAAACTCAGTAGTTTTACAGGCATCATGGATGTAAAAGTCTTTGATAAAGCGCGTACCCTCACCACCCTGGGTGCCGAAGCCGAACCCGGCGACTGGCCCGATAAGTTCACCGTACAGGATAACTATATTTATCAGGGTAGGGCTTCGGTTACCAACGGGGACTTTGCCATCAATTTCATTGTCCCACGCGATATTGATTACAGCTTTGGCCCTGGAAAAATATCCTATTACGCTCATGATGCAGCTATCGATGCCAATGGCTACTGTAAAAATCTTATCATAGGCGGGTCAGGGAACGGAAGCGCCGATAATACCGGTCCTCAGATTTCCTTGTATATGGACAACCTGAACTTTATAAACGGGGGCATCACCGGGGATACTCCAACGCTGATAGCCAGGTTGAGCGACGAAAGCGGCATCAATACCATAAGCAATGCCATCGGCCACGATATCGTGGCAACGCTCGATGGCGACAACTCTTCATCCCTGGTGCTGAACAGCTTTTACAGTGCCGACCTCGATAGTTATCGCTCGGGTGTGGTTACGTATAAGTTCGGACAACTGGCCGAAGGCAACCATGAGCTGAAACTCAAAGCATGGGATGTATTCAATAATTCGTCGGAGGCCTTAATCTCGTTTAAAGTTTCCAGGAATATGCAGATTACCATCACCGGCATGAATGTGTATCCCAATCCCTCCAGCAGTGAAGTGAATGTTGCCTTTGATATTAACCTTTTCGATGCCGCTGTTCAGGCACACCTCGAAATATTCAATATTAACGGTTCCCTGGTCAGTTCAACCGATAATAAACTATTGCTTTCACAGGGATACAATGCAGGGGTCTTAAACTGGAATGGCCGTACGAATTCGGGCGCAGCCGTAACTCCGGGCATTTACGTGGTTAGCATCAGGGCAGGCAACGGCAAATCCGAAACGGTGAAAGCAACAAGGGTGATCATCTCCAAATAAGGCTGGCGTTCTGTCCTTATTCAGTGTAATCTCATCTGCCTGTTTTTGCCTGGCTCAGGCTGAAGTCAGCTGATGGGATGGCAGGATATAGAGCGATTTCAAAATGAAATTGACCTTCTGTATACCTGTAATCCCAATTGGTGGAGAATGATTGTCAGTGTGAGGCCTTCTGCGGTGAAGACACTAAGTGTAATTTGGGTTTATGCATAACAGCTTGATAAACCGGAATATCCCACCCGGTTCATTTTAGGTTAAACCTGAAAACGGCAGTTTTCCCCGGCCCTTTAACAACTTATCTCACGGGCCCGAAATCTGCCGGCCGCAAACCTCTTACAAATGCCATATAATGGAATAATGAAACATCCATGCAATAACATTTTATTATCTCCGTTAATACTTGGATAATAATAATGAGTAAATTCGCGACTTTATTTTTAAATGCTTATGACACCCAGAAAACAAACACTTCTTACCCTCATTCTGCTCCTGGCAGTAACTTTTGCAACACAAGCTCAAAACTATATTGGTCAGTTTAATCCCATTACCACTGCTGTCCCGTTTTTAAGTATTTCGCCCGATGCCCGCGGAGGAGCCATGGGTGATGCAGGCGTGGCTTCCGAACCGGATGCCTACTCCATGCACTACAACCCGGCAAAATATGCCTTTATCAAAAAAGATATGGGCGTAGGGATTTCATACAGCCCCTGGCTTAAAGGTCTGACCAACGATATTAACCTGGCTTACCTCAGTGGTTTCAAAAGAATAAACAAGGATCAGGTCGTGGCCGTATCGCTGCGTTATTTCAACCTGGGATCCATCAATTTCACGGATAAAAACGGCGATCCCATGGGCGACTACCGCCCCAGCGAATTTGCCATCGATGCTACTTATTCACGGTACCTCACGGCAAACTTATCCATGGGCGTGGCCGCAAGATATATCAATTCGAACCTCACCCAGGGACAGCTTGTAGGCGAATTGCCTACCCGCGCCGGTAACTCGGTAGCCGCCGACGTTTCCTTGTTCCAGCGCTTCCCGGTTGAATTCGATAAAATGAAAGGCAATTTATCCTGGGGCCTCAATATCTCAAACATAGGTACTAAGATATCGTACAGTGATGCCAATACCCGTAAGGACTTCATCCCGACTAACCTGAAATTTGGCACCGCTCTCACCCTCGACCTCGACGAATACAACCAGATGTCGTTTATGGTCGATTTTAACAAACTTCTTGTCCCTACTCAGCCCATCATGAAAGGCGATACCATCATCAGTGGTATGGATCCGAATGTTTCGGTGCCGGTTGGAATGATACACTCCTTTTATGACGCACCGGGTGGTTTCAAAGAAGAAATAAGCGAAGTTAATTTTTCGGCCGGGCTCGAATACTGGTATGCCCAGCAGTTCTCTGTCAGGGGAGGATTCTTCTACGAAGATAAAAATAAAGGGAACCGTAAGTTCTTCACCATGGGTGCAGGCTTCAGATACAATATTTTGGGGATTGATTTTTCATACCTTATCCCTATCGAAACCAATAATCCGCTGGCCCATACCCTGCGGTTCTCACTGCTGATCAATTTTGATGCGCCATCAGTGCGGTAAGTGCAAAAACCTGTTTCAAGTAAAAGGCTGCCTGTTCGGGCAGCCTTTTTTCGTCTGTTGCCTGCCCGCAATGCTTTTCATCTGCAATGCTAGGGGTTTGGTCATAAGTTTTGTAGTAGCACTACAGCGTAGGCCGAAATGCCTTCTTCGCGGCCTTCGAAGCCCAGCCGCTCCGTGGTCGTGGCTTTCACCGAAACCTGGCTTAGCTCAATACCGAGCGTCCCGCTTAGTGTGGCACGCATAATTTCAATATAGGGAGCGATCCTCGGTTGCTGCAGGGCTATGGTCGCATCTATATTCTGAATCGTATACCCTGCCGAAGCAAGCAGCTCAACCGTTTGCCGGAGCAATATCTTGCTGTCGATTCCTTTATATGCCTGATCCGTGTCAGGGAAATGTTTCCCTATGTCACCCAGGGCTGCCGCTCCCAGCAAGGCATCACAGATGGCATGTATCAGCACATCGGCATCCGAATGGCCCAGTAGTCCACGGCTATGTGGAATTTTAATCCCGCCCAGCCAAAGATCCCGCCCTTCAACAAAACGGTGTACATCGTATCCAAAACCTATTCTCATGTTATTTGTTTTTTGTGATATGCGGAACTGATTAGCTGAAAGGGCAAAGAGGCGGCAGCGAGAGGTTTTTGAAGAAAAGACAAGGGGAAAGGAGAAGGGGGACAGGCTGTAAGGTTGTTTTATCCTTCAAAGAACCGCTCCTCAAAATTAATCAGAAAAAGTTTCTTCGTGGCACGGGTTACGGCGGTATAAAGCCAGCGCAGGTATTCGTGATCGATCATTTCGTCCTTAAGGTAGCCCTTTTCGATAAATACAGCCTCCCATTGACCACCCTGGGTTTTATGACAGGTTAAGGCGCTGGCATGTTTAACCTGTAAGGCATTGAAATGCGGATTCTGC
The DNA here is from genome assembly GCA_903864265.1 of uncultured Bacteroidales bacterium. Classification (GTDB taxonomy): domain Bacteria; phylum Bacteroidota; class Bacteroidia; order Bacteroidales; family UBA4417; genus UBA4417. The sequence continues at coordinate 5,323 of CAIPFN010000040.1, forward strand.
CTGATGCCGGCCATCCGCTTCCGGCGCGAAATCTCAGCCGTGTAATCGGCCATTACTTCGTTGAAAAGCCTTTGATTATCCTGGTAATTCAGCGCAGGCCCTTCCGAATTAATGGTATCAAGCAGGAGTTTCACGTCAAAGGAAGGTTCGTCGGGATAGTCCACCATGCGAACGGTAGCTTCCGCGAACCTGAAACCATACAGTTCCTCGGTTTTGCGTAAGCTCTGTACCTCTACTATATCGCCGTTGGCAATAAAGCCGGCTTTTGAGTCCTCGGGCAGCCAGAAATAGTTGTTGCGCACAACCATCAGGTGGTCGCCGGCCGAAAGCTCATTCTCGTGGAAAAGTATGCGCTCCCGTATGGCCTGGTTAAACAGATTGGCTCTTTTATTTGAACGGGTAATCACTACCGTGTTTTCCCGCCCGAAGTCATGGAAGGCCTGTTGCATGGCATCCGGCATATCCACACCGCTGATGCTGATCACATCGGCAAACCTATTTTCCTTTCCGAATAAAGGCAGCGGAAGGCCGTTTTGCGGCAGGTTGATTTTTGCCCTGATAGCCGTGGCAACCGTAAGTATACCCGATTCCAGCGATTGCCTTACAACATCGGAAAGGATAAACGTATCCAGGTCCAGGTAATAGGATTGCCTGAGTACCTCCTTGTCGAGCGCAGGGCTTTGGCTGATGCCAACAGGCGGCAGCTGGCACGAATCGCCTAAAAATAACATTTTGCTGCCGTTACCTGAATAAACATGTCCGATCAGGTCTTCGAGCAGGTTCCGCGACTGGAATGCACTGCTTTCGCTTGTCTGGCGGTCGTCAGGAATCATAGAGGCTTCATCGACAATAAACAGCGTTCTCACCGATTTATTCGGAAGTACCTGGAAGTTAACATGCCCGTCGGCATCCATGGCCGGGCGGTACAGCCGCTTATGAATGGTATAGGCCGGCATTTGAGCATACAGCGAAAGGACTTTGGCTGCCCGGCCGGTGGGAGCCAGCAGCACCGCGTTATACCCGGCTTTAGGCAAGGCTTTTACAAGAGTACTTACAACTGTGGTCTTACCGGTACCGGCATAGCCTTCGAGCAGGAAAAGCGGAAACTGGCTGATATCGGACACTATAAAGTCAGCAAGCCTTTTTATCAGGTCCTGTTGTCCCGGAGTAGGAGAGTAGGGAAACTCCCTGAAAATACAATTGCTGAATTCTGAAGCCGAGATCAAGGATTAAGTTTTAAATTTTAATAGTGTTTACATTTCCGGGTAAGTTTGCCACGCAAGGCTGATAGCCTGCTATGGTTCAACCGATTGTTCAGAATTACGTTCCGGCATCCGAAACCCGGCCGCAATCTACATCTTAACGTTGTGAATCAAAGCCCTGTCTATACCAGGATTGCCTGCCTTGAATTCCTTACCCTCAGTTTTAACCTCAATCATGTCTTCAGCACAAATATTCTCAGAACGGGTACCCTATCCCGAAATTTAAGATGGAGTTCTTCAGCCTGAAATCTTCCCGGTTAAACCATTTGTCGGGAAGTGAAGGGTTGTGGAAAGGGACTGCCGCATCGAGCCTGAAAATAAAGAAAGAAAAATCGAACCTGAGTCCAAACCCTATATCCATGGCAATTTGCTTATAGAAGCTATTTAATTTGAATTCTCCTTTCTGGAAATCCTCACTCCGGGTGCGCAACCATACATTCCCCGCATCAATGAAAAAACTGCCAAGCAGGAAACTATAGATAGGGAAGCGGTGTTCGATACTCGATTGCAAAATGATATCACCGGTTTTGTCGTAGATAAGCACCGAATCAATATAGGCTCCCGGCCCCAGCGATCGTAAACGCCATCCCCGCATGTCATTCGCTCCGCCAAGCCAGAAACTCTTTTCAAAAGGTACCGATACGGAATTCCCATAGGGTTGCGCCAGGCCTCCCATGAAACGGAAAGCAAGCGTATTGCCGAACCTGAGTTTCCAGTATTTGCGGTAGTCAAAATCGAGCCTGGCATATTGAGAGTATCTCACCCCGAAACGCTTATAATACCCTTCCGATGAGAGGGGTGTCTTCATGATGTTGTCGGCCAGAAACGGGATGTTTCCGGAAGTTTCGGCATTAACCCTGAAGAAATACTGGTTGTTCAGCTTTGTAACCCCCAGGTTGCTCAGTATGAAGCTATAGCGGATCATGGTAAGCAGGTGGTTTGTGTACTGCGACTTGTACTGAGGGTCAGTCAGCGTATCCAGGTGGAGCTGAAATGCATCGCTTGTAGTTATATTAATGTAATTCAGTTCCAGGGGGGTGAACACATGGCTGATGCGTTCATTTTTACTCCATTTATACGACCAAGCCGAAGAAGTCATCTCACGTTTGTAGGTTGGCCTGAATTCAAAACCGGTACCGGCACTCAGGGCAGTACGGCCGTGTTTCGAATCCTGCATGTAATTGGAGCGGTAGGGTAACAGCAGCCTTGGAAAGTCGATGCTGGCTTCAATGCCGCCTTCAAGGGTGTTGAAAATCAGGAAAAAATTACTTGTGTTCTGGTTGTTGAGACTTCCCTGGAGTTCGGCACTGATCCTGACCTTTAGCGATAATACCTCGGCCCCCCTGAAAATATTCCTGTTCTGGATAGAAGTATTCACGCCTAAGCCAAAACGCCCGCCCGAGTTGGTGCCCTCAGTTCCCAGGCTGAAAATATTGAGCCTGTTCCGTATCAGCCGTATGTTGCAGTCGAGCCATTGCTTCTCGGCAGGATTGATCTTGTCGGGATTCTGTATCACCATGCTCACATTGGCTGAGCCTATGATAGCCTGGCTGATCAGCCTTTTATAAGTGAGGTTGACAGCCTGCTGGCTATAGGCATCACCGGGAGCAAATTCGAGGCATGTGGATAAAAACGAGGGCTTCAGCGAACGTTCGTTATCGTGCAGAATATAGATTACACTGCCTGCCGAGTCAGCCGAATTCAAATGATAGGTATAGGCAAGGGTGTCGTAAACTTTTGCCTGTGAAGCAATTTCGGCATTGGTGGTGATGTAAATATTCCTGATATAAAACCTGGGATGTTGTATCTCGCTGGTTGAGTCGCCTGTGCCCGGAATGCTGATTTTTATTTTCTTGATATGCATCTCCACATCAGCCGAAAGGCCGGCCTGGGTGGTATCTACCATGTAATATATATCGCTGAGCGAAAAGTTGTAATAGCTGTTATTCCGGAGTGAAGTGGCTATCCTGTCGCGTTCGTCGTCCAGTACATAGGTGTCATAAATCATCCCCTTGCGAAGTTTTCCGTTATCTACATCCCCCATAATAAAGCCCTGCATAGTCGAATCCGGGATAAAGTATTCAAACTTTTTGACAATACAGGGTGGCCCCGATTGGATCTGATAGGTTACCGAGGCAGTCTGACGATGGTACCTGATCGAATGGGTAACGGTTGAATGATAAAATCCTTTATTTTTCATATACTGCCTTAACTTGTCAACCGAAGCCATGGCTAGCAGGGTATCAAGCACGACAGGCTTTTTGCCCAGGGAATTTCGCTGAAACAGCTTGAATTTGTTCTCTTTGCCTTTCAGACTGTTTTCGTAAAACAGCACTCCCGGCCGGAAATAGGGAGCAAGCCTGCCGGGAATGGCACTCTGTTGAATGAACCCGTCCAGTTCGTCGGAAGGAAGGTAAGCATTATCATTTTTAATAGTATTCTTCACAAGCAGGTACCCCCCGCGCCTTTCGATCTTCCGGGCGGGATTACAGGCAGCCAGTGATAACAATAACAATATCAGTATAGTGATATGAGTTTTTCCCGTTTTCAATCGCGTAAATTTTCGTTTCCGGTAGTTTAAGCAAAGATAGAGGTAAGCAGGGAATGATAGGGATATATTTATTAAGAAAAAAGATTGAAAAAAAAGGCTTTAGAATTTGGCCGGTTCAAATATTTGACTACTTTTGCAAACTCTTATCAAAGGGAGCATAGCTCAGCTGGTTCAGAGCATCCCGATGCAATCGGGAGGGTCCGGCAAACAGATTACAGACAGTTCTTTAAATTGAGGAAATAAAATATTGGGAGCATAGCTCAGCTGGTTCAGAGCATCCCGATGCAATCGGGAGGGTCCGGCAAACAGATTACAGACAGTTCTTTAAATTGAGGAAATAAAA
>CAIPFN010000041.1 GCA_903864265.1 uncultured Bacteroidales bacterium
ATCATTACGGCGGTAATTAACATTGAAAAAATATAAGACTTGTCTAAGTAACCTATTTCAGAGTATATCAAAGATGCGGCCCCTATCTATGCAAAAATGATCAGTAAAATCAAACGTATTTTCTTCTTTTTATCGATTAAAATCATTTCTTATGGATTTAAAGATTTCGTATTAACGTGTCATTAAAATGACTTACAACTTGTTTATAGCAACAAATATATACTACTTTCCCATGCATTTACCGCTTTTCGATATTCACTCCTACAAAGATTTGAATTATCCGGTATTGAGCGGGAGGCTGGCCGGAGGCATATGAAAAAAGATGCGACTAAACGGAGAGTACTATTTATTTAGTATAAAGCCTGTTATCCGCCTTGGAATATTTTTTATGTTTTTGGTTGCACTTTTGTATGCCTGAAACAGGTATCTTTGCTTATGATATTCGATTACAGTTAATTACAATACGATGAACCGCATTATAACAGATAATCTAAACCAAATCAAAGCGCTGTGTGAACAGTATGGTGTGAAGTCATTGTTTGCTTTTGGCTCTGTATGCACTCCTGAATTTAACGAAAATAGCGACATTGACTTATTGATCTCCATTTCACAGCTTGATTATGGCAGCTATGCCGATACTTACTTCGAACTGGCCGAAAAGCTTGAAGGATTACTAAAACGACCTGTTGATCTGGTAACTGACAAATCACTTTCGAACCCATATTTTATCGAATCCATCAACAAGAACAAAACTTTACTTTATGGAAATTAGATTAAAAAATATTTGTTCGATATTCATGAATCCATTGAAATGTATCTTGGAGGGAAGCGCGAATTCACAGTTTATAAAGCCGATAAAATGCTAAGGCGAGCCGCTGAGCGGGAATTTGAAATTATTGGCGAAGCCATGAATCGGATTGACAAACTTGATCCCAATATTGCGATAAGCAGTAAAAAACAAATTATCAGTATGCGCAACCGTGTAATTCATGGGTACGATAAAATTGACGATGAAATTATCTGGGGAACGATTGTAAGACATTTGCCAAAATTAAAAATTGATATTAATGCGTTAATGGCCTAAGGCGATTTGGCTGCAGTGTGCGATTATGGGGATAGGAGGATTAAACGGTATGGCTTGAGATGATTGATTTGGGATTCAAGGGGTTGAGAAGATTGATGGGATTGATCCGGGACAAGGAGACAAGGAGAGGAAGAATGAGAGGATTAGGCATGGCTTGAGATGATCCACAACTGCCTGATGTAATGAAATAAGGAAGTAATCCTAAGCCTATCTTGTCTTGATGTTTATCTTCGGGAGTTATATTAAAATTACCCTGTTTGATAAAAGAACCATTTCCTTTCAAATGCCAGCTAGTATTTTATGCATCGCTGATAGTAAATAAGGCCGTTTACTTTCAACCCTGCACCCGCTTCAGCTAAAAGCATGCTGCCGTCAGCGTCAATTGCAATTGTATATTTAAAAAAGTCCTATATTTACATGTTGATAATAACACGATATGAAAGCTATAACTAAATGCAGGAGTTTCGAATCCTTTTTTATTGCAATTTTCTTTATTCTGTGCAATACAGGGCTATACGCACAAGAAAAAAGCGAAACGGTTACCGATGTTGAAGGCAATGTGTACCAAACAGTTAAGATAGGAACCCAAACCTGGATGGCTGAAAACCTGAAAGTTACCCGGTTTGCAAATGGGGAAGGCATCCCGGAAATTAAAAGCAATGAAAAATGGCCTACGGCCTACGGCGCCTTTTGCTGGTATAACAACGACATTTTCTTCAAAAACACCTATGGTGCTTTATACAATTTTTATATCATTGACCAACAGAGTATTCCGGGTGGCAAACGCCTGACTCCCAAAGGATGGCATGTTCCTTCGGTCGAAGAATGGCAGGTGCTGATTAACTACCTGGGAGGAGAAAAGGTTGCCGGCGCTAAAATGAAAGAAGCGGGAACAGATCACTGGAGTTCCACGAATGCAGAAACCACAAACGAAAGTGGTTTCAATGCCTTGCCCGGAGGATTCAGGATCATCACATTCAATGGTTGCAGATTTGACAATGTTGGCGAATATGGCTTGTTCTGGTCAACCAACAGCAAAAATATGTTTACGTCATGGTGTTACTGGCTCAAAGCGGATAAAAATGAAATCATAAAATTTCCCTGGAATACCAACAATGGTTAATCTATACGTTGTATAAAAGATTAGCATAAATAACAAGTTTCAGATATTCAAGCTGCCCTATTTAATTTGACTGTCATCCAGCACAAGTGTTCAGGGCTGTTTTCTCTGATAGCTGCAAGGCTATCCCTGACGATGAAGCAAATCTTAACCGTCAGGACCCTTGCCCGTGAAGCCGGGAAAACTGTCCGGGCATGGCTCAATCCAGAGGGGTTGCAGCTTTGAAAGAATTAATGTGGAATGACTGGTACAGGCATAAGCGCTTATCCAACTGCATCATGGATAATGTTATACTCTTGCTTCCACTGCAGCTGCCCAGCCTGAAAGCCGCTCCATAAAGCATTCCGGCTTAACGTGCCGGCAGTATTCCTGTTAACCTTCCATGCCTAAGCTTAATAGGGTTCACGCTTTCGAAATTCTCCCGCTTCAGCGGTCTGCCAATAATCGCAATCTGGTTCTTGAATAATTCCTTATCTTTGCACATTGACTTAATACCTCAATGGCACATACTTACTTACAACATTTTTATGTCGGAAACGAAAAGAACTAAAATAGCTGAACTGCTGAAAACACCTGAAAAAACAGGTATAGGGAACCTGGTTACCATTAAGGGCTGGGTGCGCACCAAGCGCGGAAATAAAAATGTAGCTTTTATCGCATTAAACGATGGTTCAACCATACATAGCATACAAGTGGTAGTCGACCTGGCTGATTTTGACGAAGAGATGCTGAAACTGGTCAATACCGGTGCCTGTATTTCGGTAAGCGGCTTATTGGTTGAATCACCGGGCGCAGGACAGTCGGTTGAAATGCATGCCAAACAGATTGAGGTTTACGGCAGTGCAGATCCGGATTTGTATCCTTTGCAGAAAAAAGGGCATACCCTGGAGTTCCTTCGCGAAATTGCCCATCTCAGGCCACGCACCAATACTTTTGGAGCTGTACTGCGTATCAGGCACAATATGGCTTATGCCATTCACAAATATTTTAACGACAAGGGTTTTTATTACATCCATACCCCTATTATCACCGGATCGGATGCCGAAGGTGCCGGAGCCATGTTCAGGGTAACCACGCTGGATATGAATAACCTGCCAAAGAATGAGAGTGGTGAGATAGACTATTCGCAGGATTTTTTCGGGAAAAGCACCAACCTCACCGTTTCGGGTCAGCTTAACGGCGAACTGGCAGCCCTGGCCTTATCCGAAATTTATACTTTCGGCCCCACTTTTAGGGCCGAAAACAGCAATACTCCCCGCCACCTCGCCGAGTTCTGGATGATAGAGCCCGAAATGGCTTTTTACGATCTGAACGACAACATGGACCTTGCTGAGGATTTCCTGAAATACCTTATCCGCTATGCCCTTGAACATTGCAAGGATGATCTCGAATTCCTGGAAAAGATGTACGACAAGGAGCTGATTGAAAGGCTCAACTTCGTCACCAACAATGATTTTGAAAGACTTCCCTATACCAAAGCTGTTGAAATACTGGTAGCTTCGGGCCAAAAGTTCGAATTTCCTGTTGAATGGGGTGTCGATCTGCAATCGGAACACGAACGCTACCTGGTCGAGAAAGTCTTTAACAAGCCGGTTATCCTGATTGATTATCCCCGCGATATCAAGGCTTTTTATATGAAGCAGAATGATGACGGCAAAACGGTTCGGGCCATGGATGTTCTCTTCCCCCGCATAGGCGAAATCATAGGCGGATCGCAGCGGGAGGAAAATTACGAAAAACTGATGGACCGCATCCACGAACTGAACATACCCGAAAAAGACATGTGGTGGTACCTCGAAACGCGTAAATTCGGAACGGCTCCGCATGCCGGCTTCGGACTGGGCTTCGAAAGGCTGATGCTGTTTGTGACCGGCATGGCTAACATACGTGATGTAATTCCTTTCCCTCGCACACCCCAGACAGCTGATTTTTGATCCTGCCGCTGAAATAAGTTGTTTTTCATCTTGCTTCATATATCAAAATTTGAGTTACCTTTGAATTAACCATTTGATATAAATCCTCATCATACTATGCTTAATCAACGTCTACAGCAGAAACTACTGCAAAAGCTCTCGCCTCAGCAAATACTGCTGATGAAGTTGCTGCAGATTCCTTCGATGGCGCTGGAGCAACGGATTAAACAGGAAATAGAAGAAAACCCGGTTCTGGAAATAGACGAAGAAAATGACAGGGACAATGAATCGGAGGATTTCGACGAGCAAACCAAAGACAAGGAAGATCAGCAAAAAGAAGTCGACGTTAATGATTATCTGAACAATGATGATGTTCCTTCGTACAGGCTGAATGCAGGAAACACCTCGGCCAGCGATGAGCATAAGGAAATTCCGCTGATTGCCGATATGGGCTTTCACGAATCGCTGATGTCGCAACTCGATCTGAAAGATTTCCCCAACGATAAGAAAATTATCGGCACCACCATTATCGGCAACCTCGATGAAGCCGGCTACCTGCAGCGCGACCTGAATGCCATGGTCGACGACCTGGCTTTTACACAGGGCGTTACCACCACCCTCGAAGAAATAGAAAAAATGCTCCGGGTTGTTCAAAGCTTTGAACCCGCCGGGGTGGCTGCCCGTACGCTGCAGGAATGCCTTATTTTGCAGCTGAAACGGATGGATCATTCGCCTTCGGTTAAACTGGCTGTCACCATTCTGGATCGTTGCTTCGAAGATTTCACCAAGAAACATTACGATAAAATCCTGAAGCGAACCCATTCGGAAGAAGAGGACCTGCGGGATGCCATCAACGAGATATTAAAACTGAACCCCAAGCCCGGAAACGCTTTTGGCTCGTCGAACAACGCCAATCAATATGTTATTCCTGATTTTATTATCGAAAACAAAGATGGTGAACTCGAACTGACCCTGAATCAGCGCAATATGCCTGAACTCAGGCTGAGCAGGACCTACACCGACATGCTCGAATCGTACGGCGAGAATAAGCACAGGAAAGAAAAAAACGATTCGCAGCGCGACGCGGTGATTTTTATCAAGCAGAAAATCGACTCGGCCCGCTGGTTTATCGAAGCCATCAAACAGCGGCAAAACACGCTTTTAGTCACCATGAAAGCCATCATGGACTATCAGCACAAGTATTTTCTGGAAGGGGATGAAACCATGTTACGTCCCATGATTCTGAAAGATATAGCCGAAAGGGTAACCCTCGACATTTCAACCATTTCGCGTGTGGCCAACAGCAAATATGTACAGACTCCATTCGGTACTTTCCTGCTGAAAAGCTTCTTTTCCGAATCCATTCAGAATGACCAGGGGGAAGAAGTATCCACCCGTGAAATCAAGAAAATCCTGTCGGATTGTATTGTGGCTGAAGATAAGAGCAAACCCCTCACCGACGAGGAACTTACGGCCATACTCAAACTAAAGGGCTATCCTATCGCCCGACGTACCGTTGCCAAATACCGCGAACTGCTCAATATAGCCGTGGCACGCCTGCGTAAAGTTATGTAATTGCGGCATTCTGCTCCGGCAGAGTGTATACCAGTCTCCTTTTATACCCGCTTCCGTTAGTCCGGCGATATGCAATTATCGAAAGGATGAATGCGGAAATTAAACTCCAACAAGAAGTAAACCTCTGCCCATGTCATCGAGCCCCTACCCTTTTTCAAGGATACTATCCTATATCCTCCATCCGCTTTTAATTCCCACCCTGGTAACGGCAGCCCTGCTGATGCGGCCTGAACTATATACCCTGGTATTACCGGTTTCGCTCAAAATCCGCTTCCTCTTGGTCGTTTTCGTGTTTACGACGGTCATACCTGCTGCCGGGGTGCTATTATTGCTGAGGGTCAACGCCATATATTCCGTACAATTGCAGGACCGTGCCGAGCGCACCCTCCCCCTGCTGATTGCCAGCACTTCATTTATGGTGATGTTATATTTATTGAAAACGACCAATATACCCCCGCTTTTCCTGTATGTACTATATTCGGCTACGTTTGCCCTGCTAACCGGGCTGCTGGTCAACCTGGCCTACAAAATCAGCCTTCATACACTGGCATGGGGCGCGGTAGCAGCCACACTTACGAGCATAGCGCTGCGCATGGGTATTTCGTCGCTGATGGTTCTTATCCTGGCCACCTGGCTGCTTTCCGGGCTGGCCGGCTATGCGCGCTTAAAGGAAAACGCCCACAACCAGGCCCAGGTTTACCTTGGCTATGTTGCAGGCGTTTGCGTTGTTATATTAATTTCTTTCCTGGGGTAATCAGAATGGCTGGAATACCAGGCCTACCGAAACCGGGTATATCTGCGGTCCCAGGTCTTTCTGGAATACGGACGACAGCTGGTAGAACACGGAAACGCCTACCCATTTGTAGCCCAATGTAGCAAAAGGGCCATAATGGAAGTTCTCGATGTTACGCAGGGTAAGTGATTTTTCCTTCACCTGGAAACCGCTTCCATCCAGATCGCTTCCTTTGTACTTGGTATGAGCATCCAGCTTCCAGCCTACTTTAAAACCCAGTGTTCCGTGAATCTTGTTACTGGCCTTATATTGAAAGCCGAAGGGCACATCCACATAAGTAATTGACATTTTGCTCTTTTTAACGCTGATCGATTTGCCGGCGAACGTTGAGGGCACATTGTAAAAATAGGATTCATCCGCCCCAACATTTGCAGGTAAGGTGTTGTAAATATTGAATTTCCCAACGCCAAGCAGCGCCTGGTTGTATAAATTGTGAGCACCAATACCTCCGCCAATAAAAAATTCAAGGTGTCCCTTTTTATCCATAGGGAAACTATAATGTATAAAAACATCCACGCCCTGGTTGATAGTACGGGCATTGGTGGAATCAGGCACTTTCATCCAGAAATCGTTATACACGCCAAAACCCAGGCTAAGCCGCTTGCGTATGGATTCGGCTGAAGGTTTTTGCGCATAGGAAGAGGCTGCGAAAGCCAAAAGGGTGATAATCAAAAATACGTTTCTTTTCATGGGTTGGTAGTTATTTTAGGGTCACTGCTGGTCCTGCTTCGGGCGGATGAAATTACCCGCATGCTTCATGCTTAAAGATTTACGCCCGCCGAAGCCAGACTGATGATGGCATAAATCAGCCGTTCGGGCGATTAAACAGTCACGGTTATTAGATTGAATTAGTCTTTTCGGAAGCAAAGATAAAGTAAAAACCGGTTTAGCGGTACTGCATGGTTAAAATGTGAATGTTAAGAATTGCTAATAGCACCAATTCGCCGTCCGAAATCCATGCCGTATGTTTTTGGAGCCCAACCCGGCTGTAGAATGCTGATTCAACTGCTGCATCCTGGCAGTCCGGTTCCAGGAAAACATCAGGTGTTCTGAAACCTTCGTAAGGAAATGGCAGGCAGGTTTACCATGAAAGTGGTGTTGCTGCCTGCACCTTAAAAGTTGCTCTCAGTTTGAATTTGAATAACCCGTTAGCGTTCAGGGTGCTGATTCTGCCCAATGAATTCAGGGCCTGTTACAGCCGCTTACCAGGGCTCACCATCCCGGGAACGGGAGGCGGTTGGCATTTTCCGGCTAGCCTTAGACTGTGCAACGCAATGGCCAACAAGGGCTACCACCAACGGATTCCGGCCAGCCGGCACAAATCCATGCGGGAAAGTAAAAGGTTGTATCCGAACTGAAGCTGGCTGAGCTGGGCATCTTTCAGGTTGGAAACGGCCGTCAGCAGTTCCAGGTTGGTGATTACGCCGAATTTATAGCGATCCTCCGCCAGATCCTGGGCCAGTTCAGCCTGACTGATCAGGGTATCGGCACTGGCCAGCTTTTTCTGGTTTCTTTGAATATCGTCGAGTGCATTCAGCAGGTCTTTGTTTAACGAGGCCTTTTGCGTTTCGAGTGCCAGTTGAGAGGCGTGCTGGTTAATAACCGCCATTTTACGCTGGAAGTCGGGGCGGGAGGCGGGAAGAATAGGGATGGTGATTCCCATTCCTGCGTAATAATTAAAGTTGATCTCATCAATATTCGGCATAAACCCATTCTTGTACCCCATTCCTGCCTGGAGATTGAGAACAGGCAAACGGCTGCGGTCGGCCGAAACTATATCCCAGCCTGCTGATTTGATTTTATCAGCTGCAATACGAATTTCAGGATTGTTGTGATACGCCAGGGCCGAAACCGAATCGGCCACCAGGTTGAAAACGGCTGAGTTAAAGCTGGTATCGTTGAGGTAATCTTTCCCGGCACCTCCCGTAAGCATGCCTAACATATTGTATTGCTTGTCGAGCTGGGCCTTCAGATCGGTATAAAAATTCCCGGCACTGGTATATTTTACCTGTGTCGAAACCAGGTCGTAGCTCAGGGCATCCCCGTTTTTCACCTTTACACTGATCTGCTTCAACGTTGACTGCAGCAGATTGAGTTGCTGCTGCTGTACATATAGGCTTTTATTCAGAAAGATGATGGAATAATAGACCTGGGCCACCTGGTATGCCAGGTCGCTTTTGAAGCCTTCGAGCCTGTCGTTCGAGATATCCAGTTCGCTTTTTGCCTTATTCAGCAGGGAGCTCACGCGCATATCCACCAAGGGCTGAACCAGCATAACGGAAGCATTGTAGTTGTTGGCGGGCTGTATCCTTACTTCCTGCGTTTGACCCTGCCCCGACGGAAACTGTATAGCCGGCGTAGGATACTGCCGACGGTACGAAATATCACCCATGGCTGTAGGATAAAAGGCGGTCTTTCCCAGCTCCACCTTCACCTCATTCAGGTTTACCAGGTCGTTCATTTCGCCTACTCTCGAATATTTCAGGAAGGACTGTTCCACAAAGTTTTTCAGGTCGGCCGGGGCCCTGATTACCTGGGCCGATAGCAGATTAACAGAAAAAAGGCTTGTGATGAATAAGATTAAGGCTTTCATGGTAAGCAGGTTAATTAAAGCTTCATTTATTAATTTGTTTCATGCAATATGTCCGGCATTGTTCTTTTTTCTGAGCGTTCAGTGTGACCAGGCACGGATGGTGACGGATGTCAACTCTACATATGGATAAGAACGTTAAATTCAGATTGAGACAGTTAACACTCTTCCTGTAACCGGAATCCTAATCCATCTCATTTCTGCGTTAAAAAATTACTCCCAACCTGCAATTCCCGTCAGCAGAAACCGGTTGCATCATACTTCTTCGGCTGCCAGCAGGGTTTCCTTGCTTGTTATTTTCTTTCTCCGGGTCAGCAATATCAAGGGGAAGGCAAATAAAATAAAAAGAGTTGCGTAGAGGAATGCATCGAGGTAACTCAGCAGGTATGTTTGCTTCAGTACAGTGAGTTCAATAATCTGGTAGGTTTGTTTCTGTAAATCGGCTGCCAGGGGCAGTTTCGATTGCAGTCCCTGGTAAATCTGGTTATAGCGTTCGCTGAACTGGGCGCTGCCGCTGTATATATTGCTGATCAGGTCGATACGGTGAACGGCCACCCGGTGCGCAATATAATTATTGATAATGGCAATGCCGAATGATCCGCCCAGTTGCCGCATCATATTATTCAGAGCTACGCCCTGGGGAATATCGCGGGGCTGTAAACCGGCCACCGCCATGGCATTCAGGGGCACGAACAATAAGGCGAGGCCTGCTCCGCGTATCATCAGCGGCAAGGTAAAGAAACTGGAAGTTACATTCTGATCAGCCTGCGACATTAGTATCCCGAAGCCCATCAGCGTAACAAATCCAATCCCAACAAAAACCTGGGGCCGGGTTCCGTTCTGAAGCATGCGTCCTATAAAAGGCATAAGGATCAATGAAAGAATTGAAGCCGGTAAAAGCGTGATGCCGGTTTCGTAAGCCGTATAGCCTAATACCCTTTGCAGCAGCAGGGGGAAAATAAAAACCGAGGTAAACAGTATAAACCCGACAATAAAAGTAAGCATGGTGGTAATGGCCAGGTTCCTGTCCTTTAAAATACGCAGGTTTACCACCGGTTCTTTTTGCTGAAGTTCCCACCATATAAAAGTGATCAGACCCACAGCGGCCACAATGCTTAGTCCGATGATCAGTCTCGAATCGTACCAGTCGTCAGCCTGGCCCCGCTCAAGCACATATTGCAGGGAGCCTATGCCGATAGTAAGCAGGAAAATCCCCGACCAGTCGATCCTTGGTTTAAGTTTGATATCAAATCCCCGGGGGATAAAGCGATAGGCAAGAATGCTGGCCATAATGCCAAAAGGAACATTGATAAAGAAAATCAAAGGCCATGAATAACTGTCGATGATAATACCACCCACGGTAGGGCCAAGCGTGGGGCCCAGCACTACACCCATGCCGAACAAAGCCGCCGCCATGCCCCGTTGTTTCCCCGTGAAGGTTTCGAACAGCAGGGCCTGGGAGGTTGAAAGCAAAGCGCCTCCGCCCAATCCCTGCACAAAGCGCCACAAAACAATTTCCCATAAAGAGGATGAGGTTCCGCATAATACGGAAGCCACGGTGAATATGGCTATGGATACCATATAGTAACGCCTCCGCCCAAAATACACTGCCAGAAACCCGGTCATAGGGATGATGATTACATTGGCAATGGCATAGGAGGTGATCACCCAGGCAATGTCTTCGATGGAAGCCCCAAGGTTTCCTGCCATCTGGTTCAGCGCCACATTCACGATGGAGGTATCGATCAGCTCCATAATGGCAGCCGAAATGGTGGTGATCGCGATAAATATCTTAGCCGTTTTACTCAGAGAATCCATGTGTACGGCTAAAGGGGAATGGAAACAACCACGCTCATCCCCGCACGGAGAACATCCTTATAGCGGGCTTCATCCATGATTTCAATCCGCACCGGTACACGCTGGGTCACCTTTACAAAATTCCCGGTTGCATTGTCGGGGGGAAGCAGTGAAAATTTGGCGCCGGTTGCATCCGATAAGGAAACAATTTTACCCTCCACCTTCAGGTTCGGATAACCATCAATCTTAAGGTGAACAGTCTGTCCCACATGTACATTTTTCAGCTGGCTTTCTTTAAAGTTGGCTACAACCCATTGGCTGTTGGTATTCACGATAGTGAACAGCGGTGTTCCGGCCTGGATAAACTGTCCCTGGTCGATATTTCTTTTGCCCAGCTTGCCATCGGTTATGGCATAAATACGGCAATAGGATAGTTTCAGACGCTGCTGATCGATGCGTACTTTTTTTATCTCGGCCTGGGCCTGTGCCTTTTTTATCAGCGAGCTGAGCACGGCAAGGCGCGTATCGGCTACCTTCACATCAATCTGGCTTGTTTCCAGCTGCATGGAGGCCACATCAAAAGCCGACTTGCTGTCGTCCATTTGTTTTTGGGTGATGGCATTCCCGTCGAACAGGCTTTTATCCCTTTTCAGGTCGCCCGAAGTTTTGGACAGTCGAAGCCTGACGACTTCGAGGTTCCCTTTTGCCGAGGCCAGTGATGCCTCCGCATTAACGAGAGAGGCTCTTGCATTTTCGATATCCGACTGAGATTGCGAAAAATCAGCCTGCATTTCCTGCAACTGCAATTCCAGGTCGGCTGAATCAACAAGCATCAGCAACTGGCCTTTGGTCACCGTAGAGTAATCATCGGCATATATTTTATCCACGTATCCCGTAACCCTCGAAAGAATGGGAACCATCCTCATCTCTATCTGGGCATTATCGGTTTCTTCATGATGAATGGCGAACCACACTTCTTTGGTGAGGAAAATCAAGCCGATGATCACCACCGTACTAATAATGATCCGGGGCAGTATTTTCCTGCTTTTGGGGGGCTCGTTTAATAATTCTGTTTCCATGCAATCGATTGTTTTTTAATTAATTCACTTCCTGATCATTTTCAGCAGGCAGCCATATCTTCATTTTCTATTTATACGGAAAAAGGAGCATTAAAGCTCCCTGACGTTAATCCGGCTGTAAATCTGCAGTAATAAACCAAAATGAGATGCCTTTTGTTTTGAGGGCGCAAATGTAATACTTGTAGGTGAGGTATTTTTTACATATGTCAAATATTCGTTATTTGCCTTGTAAATGGTTAACTGAAACCGGGGAAATGCCCGCACTGACGGGAATGTTACCTCATTTAGTCCAATTAAATTCTGATTGTTTGGTTCCGCGACCTTCCTGCGCATGGATGCCCCGCTTTCAATAATTTCGTTTATGCGCGTACGGCAATCCTGAATGCCGGAACGGAGAGCAGAGAAAAAACAAAAGTCTTTTTATATTCATCCTATGGAGCTGCCGTTTAAATTCGGCTGAGTGGCAGGTCAATTCGGTTTCAGCTTCGATGGCAGGACCTGTTCATGCTGTAATTTACTTATGCCGGTGTCACGCTGAATGCAGCCCTGACCGGCATTCAGTTCAATAGGCAAACCTGCTCTTTGAAACACAAAAAAATCCCCGGCCGGGGCCAGGGATCCTTTCAAACATATGAATGGTACTTTTAATATATTTTGGTGGTGTCGCGATATCCGTTGCCGGTGTTTGACCACCAGTCGGCATATTGTGTTCCGCCGCTTATAACCCACTGCGCGAAGTGAAGGTAGGCTGTATTAATATCCTGGTATTCAGCAGGGTAATTAAAACCTCCGCTAATATCCAATGCCCAGGGCAAGTTTGTTTTCGACTTGTAGTACTTCCCGATTCCCGGCTGTGTGTCATCATCTGATTTACCGAACAAGGAAACATCGGCCAGGCTGGTGGGTGCATGATCAGGAAGGTGTACTTCCTTTCCCCTGACACCATTCACAACAAGGAAGGGGTTCCATTGAGAAATATGCAAATTACTAAGTGTAACTGCCCCTGCAGGTCCCGCTACCCCGTTGTTCATAAAGGTAAGGTGAACGCTAAATCTTACATAAGGAAGCGGCGCCACGTTTTTATCCGTATTCCAGAGATGCATATACCTGTGTGCATTATCAAAAACAATGATGGTTGCTTTGGAGGAGTTCCCGCTTTCGGTTCCATTGGAAGCTATGGTGTAGCCTGTCTGGTTACCTGTTCCGCTCACCGAAAGAATGGATCCCGGGTTGACATTCGGCAACTGGTACCCAAAACCGTTGCTATTGCCGGCTCCGCTGGCACGCAGTATCAAATTGTTATAGATTTCGACCACGTTGTGGTTGGCATTGGTAACGATTTTAAACTTATAACCCATCACCAGGTCGTTCATATCATAATCGCCATACGAGGGCCATAAATCTTCGAATGCCAGGGTAGCCGTGTCGGATGCCGGATAGTAGTTGTTGTAAGCCCTGTAGGGATCGTTCGGGTATTCGTCATTGGCATCCGGTATACCGTCGCCGTCAGTATCAGGGGGAGGAGGATTTAAAGGATTGCAATTGTTGGAGGGATTGGACACGTCGGTACCCGGAATATTAATGTTATCCAGCTGACCACGCGAATTACCGCCGGTTCCACTCCACTGCCAGCGGATCTTGTAGTTACCTGTCAACGTCACAGGTATTGACGTATGAATGGGAGTGCTGTTGGCATAGGTGATGGTAGCGCCTAACTGGGTTTCCAGGTTGGTTCCGTATTGAATGGCAATCACCTTTATGGATCGTGTCCCGTCGAAAGATGGGATGGCATGGTCGAAAATTATGTTTCCGGCCATCATGTTGATCCAGGGTGACTCAAGGCGGCAGATGGCGGTTTGACCCAGGTTGTCTGTTTCGCAAACAAAGGAGCCGTTAAAACCCTGGTTAGTGTTGGCAGTAACCTTGGTTCCAAAATAGGTACTGTTAGGGCCTATGCCCCAGCAATTGTTAAAGTAGAACAACCAGTTTCCTCCTTCAAAAGTGTTGTTCACAATGTGGGAAAATCCAGTCAGGCCAAGTGTGGCAAGTAAGGTGATTAATATGAGCTTTTTCATGAGTCTTAGTATTATTCAGTGATGTAATCATAAGTGATGCTGCCTGACAGGATATCAAATGTTTTGGTCTTGCTTCCGTACACAAGCACCAGGCTGGTTTCGGTGACCGGAACTGTCAAAGTTAAGGAGTAGTTCTGGTTCATAAAAAGCAGATCCTTATAGTATGTGACCCCGTTTGCCGATTTAATATAGAGGGTGTTGGAAACCAACGGGTTTACATCCTGTAATCCCGTTATAGTTACGGTAATCTCTTTGGAGGTGCTCCACTTAAAATCGGAAGGTGCCACCAGGTCTTTGGTAGCTCCGGATTGAACCGGGGTAGAATAGGTATCTTTACGGCAGGAGGTGTTGATTGCCAGTAATACGGCAAATGCTGCAAGCAGGTAAAGTTTGGCAGGGTTCAGATTTTTAATTGTCGTTTTCATGCTATTGAGTGATTTGTTGATTAGTATTATTTTAGTTAAAGTACCGCCGCAAACTGTTTGATTGTCCTTCTCACCTAAACTGCCTTTTGAGTACTCCGATTCATTTTCGCAACCGGATTAAAAGTGTGCCTTGTACTATTCCGGTCCTATATACCCTAAGACGAATTTCGTGCCAATTATACAATTTGTTGATTTACTGATATTTAAAAAAATATTAAAATTGAGGGGAAATACAATATCGGGACAATGTCTTATTTTGAGACTACAGGGCGGAAGCTCTTAACGCTTTTCTAAAGAGCCACAGCATTACTGATTTACTGAGATTTGCTGATTCCGATTCAAGGGGCAGCAAGGAGGAGGAAGCCCGGGAACTTATCACAGCACAGCAAACAGGCAAAACCAAAAAAAACGCCGGCACAACTGAATGTGTAAGCGCCTGATGCGGGATTGCCCCCGGCAGTTGAAAGCTGTGGGGGATGAACAAGGTTAGGGGCCTTACCAAGCAGGGGATTTGCCGAGGATTTCAGGAAATTTCGGCCGATTCAAAAGGCATTCAGGCCTGTGGATTAAAATAATGCCGGTCGCCCAGTCATCATGCTGTTTAGCCCTTTGCTCTTCGTAAAGACTTTGCTTTCTCTAAAAAAGTTTTCCTGCTTCGGGACCTTTGAATCGCCCCAGGTGGGCGTATGCTTTTTCGGTGACTTCCCGTCCCCGGGGGGTACGCATCATATAACCTTCCTGTATCAGGAAAGGTTCGTACACTTCTTCAATAGTGCCGGAATCTTCTCCCACGGCGGTAGCTATGGTAGTAAGTCCGACCGGTCCTCCTTTAAATTTCTGGATAATGGTACTCAATATACGGTTGTCCATTTCATCGAGTCCGTTTTTATCGACCTGTAATGCCGCCAGGGCATACTGTGCAATGGCCAGATCGATAGTGCCATTGCCTTTAATCTGGGCAAAATCACGAAGCCTGCGCAATAAAAGGTTGGCGATACGGGGCGTTCCACGGCTTCGTCTCGATATTTCTATGGCGGCTTCGTCGTGAATGGGAACCTTCAGGATTCCCGCCGAGCGGACTATAATTTTCTTTAAAGTTTCGGCATCGTAATATTGGAGCCTGGCATTGATGCCGAATCTCGAACGGAGCGGTGCCGTTAACAGGCCCGAGCGGGTGGTGGCCCCAATCAGGGTGAAAGGGTTAAGGGTGATCTGCACGCTGCGGGCATTGGGGCCCGATTCAATCATGATATCGATCTTGAAATCCTCCATGGCCGAATACAGGTATTCTTCCACTACCGGGCTTAGCCGGTGGATTTCGTCGATAAAAAGCACATCGTTGGTTTCGAGATTGGTCAGCAGACCGGCCAGGTCGCCCGGTTTATCCAGTACCGGCCCGGAGGTTACCCGTATATTTACCCCCATCTCGTTGGCAATAATATTCGACAGGGTAGTTTTTCCAAGCCCGGGAGGGCCATGAAGCAGGACATGGTCAAGAGCTTCGCCACGGCGGGAAGCCGCAGCCACAAAAACCCGGAGGTTCTCCACAATTCCGGGCTGACCCGCAAAACTGCCAAAATCGAGTGGGCGAAGTACCTGTTCGATTTCGCGCTCTACGGGAGTCAGATGCTCGGGAGTCGCATCAAGGTTCTTGTTCATTGACATAGAATATAAGTGTAAGCAGCAAAGTTATAAAAAAGCAGCCGTAGTACTGTTATATAAATGATATTGACCACTAAGCAGGGATAGCGTGCCCTTGCGATTATTTTTTTAAGTAAATATCGGGCTGCTTTGTATCCGCTTAATCATTATTATTTATACATTAGCGCAGAATTTTAATATCAATGTGGCCATGAAAGACATAGTAGTTGCTATAGATTTTTCTAAAGGGTCCGTTCATGCCCTTGAATATGCGATTGAACTTGCCAACCAGATACATGCAAATGTTACTATGGTTTGGGTCGACAATATTACAGGCGTTGAATTGGCTTTTATCAACGAATCCAAAGAGCTCCGAACCGAAGCCAAGATTAACTTTGATGAATTACTGGCAAAATATAAAGAAAAACTGGTACATGGAAAGTTATCGGCTAAAATACGCAAAGGCAGGGTGTACCAGGAACTGGCTACGTATACAAAACAAAACGACTGCTCCCTGCTGATAGTAGGCACTCACGGATCTTCCGGTTTCGAGGAGTTCTGGATTGGCACCAATGCCTTCCGGATTGTTTCAAGTATATCGATACCCGTGGTCACTGTAAAGTATAACTGCGATATCCGCCGTGGCTACCGTAAAATCCTTCTGCCGGTTTACCACAACAATCAAACCCTGCAAAAAGTGGCCTTTAGTGCCGACCTGGCCCGTGCCACAGGCGCCGATATCAATATACTGGCATTGAATTCAAGCGGGCTCAAATCGATGCAGAAGATTGTGGATAATAATGTTTCCAAAATCAAAAAACATCTGGAGGAAAAAGGTGTTAATTATATTGTGGATACTATCAACAGCAAGAATTTAGCCGCCGATATTATTGAGCATGCACGCCTGGTGGAAGCCGATCTCATCGCAATCATGACCGATATACAGGACCAGGCCAATTCAATTCTACTCGGCCCATTTGCCCAACAGCTGGTTAATTATTCGCCTGTTCCTGTTTTGAGCATTCATCCGAAAGACAGCATGACCCTTTAATCCGCTTCCAGCTTATGATTAGATTTGTTTTTGTGGTATTGGGAATACTGGTTTTCTTCAACCGGGCGGCTTTGGCACAAAAACTCGAGCCGGCTAAAGGGGCAGTTGAAATCATACAGGATGAAAAAATAACCCAGCTTGCCGGGCAATACAGGAAGATGAGTGTCAACAATCCTGAAATCGACGGGTACAGGGTGCAGATTTTTTTTGATTCAGGAAGCAATTCCAAAAACAAAGCCACCGGCATAAAAGGAGAGTTTGAAACCGTTTACCCTGGCGTTAAAACTTACCTTTCGTATAAGGAACCCTATTATCGCGTCAGGATCGGAGATTTCCGCACCCTTACCGAAGCGGTGGGCTTTCAAAAAAAAATTGCCGCCGAATATCCGAACTCTTTCCCGGTGAAAGATAAAATTATACAATAATCAATAATTGGCCCGGTTCGCCCGGACCGGAACCTAAACCTCCAACAGGCCGGAAGGGAGCTTCCCGGCTAAAAACATGAAAGTG
>CAIPFN010000042.1 GCA_903864265.1 uncultured Bacteroidales bacterium
GTGACTATAGCTATTTGAAATTTGGCCTTTTATGTCACGATATAAGTACAAAACAATAAATAGAAAGTAAATTCTTCTAATGATAGGACATTTTAAATCAGGCATTTTCCATTTACTCCCCAACTTTTGAAATTGATCCTGAAAAACTGGTAAAAATTTCCTGTTTGACATTAAAACGTTTTTAGAAGCATTCACTTTTAAATTAATATCATTGATATACGGTAAAAATTTACGTCCTCCCATATAGGATTTCAATTCGACCTTATTTCCCTTTCAACCAATAGTTGCCTGCTATCGCAAACCATCTAACTATACAGTCCCGTCCGGACCGCTTAAAACAACAAAAAATGCCTGTAATCGTTTGATTTACAGGCATTTTCATTTTAGGTAAAATGATGGGTACAACATAGGTACAACATTTGAAAAATAGGGTTTTTAACCCCTGTTATACCTGGAAATCCTACTTCACATTCTTTGCTAGATCAGCTCCGGCTTTAAATCTGATCACTTTCTTTTTGGGGATAGATCCATCAGCTTTCGGATTTGAAGTCGTGTAATCGGTTGTATTGAAGTATGCTGCGACCATATCACCTACCCATTCAACTGGTGCAATAACGCTTGCTGCACTTTCCGACCTCAAAGCAACATTGGGAAAATTCATTACTTTGTTCTTGATACAGTTAACCAGGATAATCGAAACCGGTTCATCAAGTTCAGCTTGGTTAGTTGTGTTAGGTTCCCAGAGAAAATTAACCACCTGGTCATCTTCACAGGTCAACTCAACGTTGCGGACATTGCTGCCTTCATTGTCACAAAACTGAACTTTGGTGTAATCGATTTCGTTGGTACCTTCAACAAAAATGTTCTTCGAGTTAATGCTCACAATTTTGTTGAATGGGGACATGTTTTTGAGCGTATTGGAATACGCATCATTAACAACGGGGAGTACCTGTCGGATAAGGTCTACAGTCTGAGCAAATTTGCTCCTCTGCTTTACTTGTCCTTCGGTTCGAGGGTTTGAAACCTGAAGAGGTTTAGTTCTCATTGTGTTTTGCTCGTAATGTTTCGAGAAAACTGCAGTGCCGAATTTTTTCCTTGATCGGCCTGTTACTGGATTTTGGACGATTGCCATGTTTGTGTTTGTTATTTGTTTGAATTGTTAAAAAAGAGGCCTTGATACGGACTTGATATGGATTTGATAAGGACTATATCTTGCCTGATTTCTGTACAAAGATATAGCAGGATATACTGAAAAGTATCGTATATATCACTATTACAGTGTGTTATGCATAATTATGAAACTGATTGCACTGGATTGCTAAATATATTCTTCATTATTATTTAAATATTTGTCTGATTTCAATTAAAAAGCCCGGAAAACCGGGCTTGATAAGGTAAATTTTGAGGTTTTTAGCAGGCGAATGGATTACCGGTGCCCAGGTAAACAGCTTCATCGGCCGCGGCTGAGAGGAAATCCCTGTACTCGGATTCGCCGCAGGATAGGCAATAAAGCTTGCCATCGGATGGCCAATAATAGGCCGCAGAGCCTTTTTTGAGGGTGGTTGCACACTCAGCACATTTGCCGGTGTAACGGACTGTGATGGGGCGGGGATCGTTGAAGTACTTTTTCATAATTATTCGATTTAGGGGTTTAACGGTAGAATTTCGGAAGGGAACGGTAGTTTGCAAAAATTGCTTTTTTGGCCTCGGCAATCAGTAGGAGATTGCGGTGATACTGCTTCTCGTTCTGATCCAGAATTTTGAGGGCTTCGACGGTTTTGAGGAAATTGGCAGGGGTTGCCAGGGCTTTTTCGGATGCCTGGTTAATAACCTGGTTAAGATCCTGAAGATGGATGAACGGAATAACAGAACCTTTTAGGTATGGGTGTAATGATTTGGACTGCCACAGACCAAAACAGAGCCAATAATAATGGTCCTTTTCGGTTTGATCGGTGGCGTTGAAGGTGAAACAATTGGGGCAGGGATGCTCCAGAGGTTTGCCGCTGTTCATTCCTTTGTTGAGGATGAAAAAGGCGAAGGGGCTTCGCTTCTGATCGGGGCTGTAAGTGGTGATTTTCTGCATATTGAAAAGCTTTTTGGAGGTTAGTCCGATCTTTCCTTTAGCACCCCTTCCACAATTTTTTTAGCAAAAAATAGAAAAAGGGAAAAAAGAAAAAAAGGAAACCATCAGGCAATGAAGCATGGAAGCAAAATCAAGTATGCAGGTCATTATTTTATGCACA
>CAIPFN010000043.1 GCA_903864265.1 uncultured Bacteroidales bacterium
AATCAGACCGTAAGTGTTGATTATACCAACTCCCTGGGATGCAGTGCACTGGAACCAACTGTGTTCAATGTAACCGTGGCTCCCTTACCGGCAGCTGCAGGAAGCATCAGCGGAACTACACCGGTATGCGCAGGCACCAATGGCGTGGTTTACACCGTGCCGGTAATTGCAAATGCCGTTTCCTACAACTGGACGGTTCCAGCAGGGGCTACCATTGTTTCCGGTTCGGCTACAAACGCGATAACCCTGAACTTTGCATTAACCGCATCATCAGGTGTAGTTAAAGTGAATGGAGTAAACACCTGTGGATCGGGTGCCGCTTCACCTAATTTCACCGTGTTGGTGAATCCTGTACCGGCTACCCCGGTAATCACACAGCATCTGGATACCTTAACCAGCAGCGCTGCCTCAGGGAACCAATGGTACCTGAACGGCCTGATTATTCCTGGTGCTACGGGTAAAAAACATGTAGCGGTTTATACCGGCTATTATACGGTTGTGGTTACGCTCACCGGATGCAGTTCGGCACCATCGAACTCTATTCTTGTGCTTCCGGTTTCAACAGGCGGTTTCGAAGTCAGTAATTCGTTTGATGTGTATCCTAACCCGAACAACGGGCAGTTTAACATCAGGGTTACATCGGCAAAACCGGTGGAACTGAATATAGAAATCTACAACAGCCTGGGTGCCCTGCTCTGGAAACAGGAAAAGGTAAACGTTGACGGAACCTATATTACCCCGGTTAGCCTGGATGCAGTTCCGGCCGGAGTATATATGGTGGCCCTTCGCAACCTGAACACCAATATTGTTCGCAAGGTGATTATTATGAAGTAATCATGTTCATCTTTTAATTAATGAAGGGAAGCCGGAGAAATCCGGCTTTTCCTTTTTTCACCTCCGGCAAGAGCCCAATTTCTACTGCCTTGTGTGGTATTCTCTTCTGTCTGTAATGGTCCGGGCTTTTTGTATCTGCCAATGATAACTCTCTAAATATGAATGGGCATAGGCGGTTTTGTCAAATCCAGGATAGATTTTAGCATATTGTACCCGGTGTTGATAAAAAAAAGAATATTCGGATTACCCTTTTGTTAAATACCTCTATATTTGAACACTACTTGCAAAATTGATTTGTACCTTCGCCGCTAAAATCAAAACTGAAAAATTCTAAATCAAATTACCATATGAGAAAATCTACACTCTTAGCCATATTCGTTATGGCTGTCTTTTTCCTTAGCTTTCACCAGGTTGGGTGGGGGCAGGTCATTCTCTATGAAGATTTCAACTATACCACTCCTGCCTATGTAGGCGGCAATGGTGCAGCAGGTACTTCTTCGAACAACTGGACCACACATAGTGTAACATCCGGGCAGACGACTACAATTGATATTAACGATAACAGTCTGAACTATACTGGATTGGCAAGCTCTTCAGGCAATAAAGTTTATCTGTTTAGTAACGCAAACGCAACTTCTAGGGATATAAACAGAGCATTCAGTTCATCCGCTACAGCATTATATTATTCAGTGCTTGTTAATGTTATCGACAACACTCAGATTAGTTCGGCTAATCCAGACTACTTCATGTGTTTCGGACAAACAGCAGGCACTACTGTAGCCGTATTAGGAGGCCGTTTAGGAATAAAATCTGTTAATGCTGGCGCCAATTACAGGCTTAGCATACAAAATATTTCCAGTGGCACTCCAACCTACACAGAATTTGCCACAGACCTTTCATTTGGAACTACCTATCTTATTGTAGTGAAGTATGATTATAGTACCACCAATGATATCGCTTATCTTTGGGTTAACCCTTCAAGTTTAGGCAGTACCGAACCAGGTGGCTCAGTTAGCAACAACAGTGGTACTGCTGTAACATTTAATGCGTTTGCATCCATATGCTTGCGAAATAGTGCAACAACTCCTAAAGCTTATGTTGACGAAATACGGGTTGGCGCAACCTGGGCCGATGTTACACCGATACCCAGTACCCCAACTCTCACCGTCGCCCCCGCCACCCTCAGCGGGTTTACCTATGTGGCAGGCAGCGGTCCATCCGCCGAACAAAGTTTTGTGGTTTCCGGATCAAGCCTCTCCAGCAACATAAGTATTACTCCGGCTACCGATTATGAAATTTCGACTACTACCGGAGCTTTATTTGTAGCAACCAATCCTGTTACACTTACACAGGTTTCAGGTTCTGTTGCCGGTACTACCATTTATACCCGATTAAAATCAAGCTTAAATGCCGGATCGTACAACCTCGAAAATATTGCTATTGCATCAACAGGAGCCACCAACAAGACCGTTACCTGCAGTGGCACGGTTACTCCCCAGCTCGACTGGGCAAACCTGCAATGGCCCAATACTGGTTACATTACCCTTGGAAACCCTTATGGTGTATATGCGCGGGTTTACGAGCCGGGCATTACCGATGCTCCAGGTCAGGGAGCCGGCATTACATGCTGGATAGGCTACAGCACTTCGAACACGGATCCGAGTACCTGGACCAACTGGGTTCCGGCCACCTATAATCTGGATGCAGGCAATAACGATGAATACATGGCAAACCTGGGTTTGGATATTCTTTCTTACGGTTCATATTATTATGCAAGCCGCTTTCAGCTGGGAACCGCTCCTTTTGTTTACGGCGGCTACAGTGCCGGCGGAGGTGGATTCTGGAACGGGACCACCAATGTTTCGGGTACACTTATTGTTGATCCTGCTCCCCAGATTGACTGGGCTAACCTGCAATGGCCGGCAAACGGAACCGTTTCGAACGGCGGAGCCTATAATGTATATGCCCAGGTATATGAACCGGGCGTAACGGATGCTACAGGGCAAGGTGCTGGCATTACTTCATGGATAGGCTACAGCAACGGCAATTCCAACCCCAACACCTGGACCAACTGGGTGGCCGCTTCCTATAGTTCCGATCAGGGCAGCAACGACGAATATATGGCTGACCTGGGTGCTGCAATTACTACACCGGGTATTTACTATTATGCAAGCCGTTTTCAAATGGGCCTGGCCGATTATGTATACGGTGGTTTCAACGGTGGTTTCTGGAACGGTACCACCAATGTATCCGGCATTCTCTCCGTGGCTCCGGCCTGGACTTCCGGCTGGCCAAAGGCCGAAAATGCCACACCTGCCGGTTTTACCGCCAAGGCAAACCTGGGGAATGACGGAACAACATACTTTGTAGTGCTTCCATCGGCTGCGGCAGCACCCAGTTCCATTCAGGTAAAAACAGGTCAGAATGCAGCCGGTACAACGCTGGCTTCAAACCTTAGAGGTTCCATTTTATGCTTTTTCGCCAATACAGAGTATACTGCCCTGGTTAGCGGTCTGAGCGGTTCAACCACTTACGATGTGTATTTTGTAGTCGAAGGCCAGGTATTAAACCTTCAGGCTGCTCCGGTTAAAGTATCAGTTACCACCACTGCCAGCGGAACGGCACCGGTAGTTTCGTTACCCACGGCTGTCACCATCACAAATAATTCGGCTCTCCTGGGAGGCACCATTACCTCCGATGGCGGAAATGCCATCACCGAAAGAGGTACTGTTTGGAAAACTTCAGCCGGAGTTACCATCACCGATAATAAGTTAGCCGAAGGCGGTACCGCCACAGGCTTGTTTACACAAACCCGTACCGCTTTGCCGGCTAAAACAAAAATTTATTACGCAGCATACGCAACCAACGGAATCGGAACTTCCCTTTCATCGGAAGCCAGTTTCTATACCCTGGCCAACGAACCTACCACACATGTAGCCGGTTTTGCAGCCACGGCAGCCAGTTCTACCGGCATCAATCTCAGCTGGACATCGGCATCAGCCGGGGCCGACGGATACCTTATCCTGCAGAAAGCAGGGGCCGTCGCTCCCACAGGAACACCTTCGGATGCCACCGCCTATACCACCGGGAACACCATAGGCGACGGAACCGTTGCTGCCATTATCACCCCGGGATCAGCTCTTGCTGCAGCCATCAGCGGTTTAACGGCTTCGACACAGTATTCGTTTACCATCATTCCTTTCGCTTCCGATGGCGTGAATGCCCCGACCTATAATTACAACACAAACGCTGTAATTCCGTCGGCAACGGCTACCACCAATGCACCGGCAGGCTCAGTGTATACCTGGCAGGGAGCCAATAATGCTGCGTGGAATGTAGCTACTAACTGGAATCCAACCCGTACCACCCCTTCCATTATCGACGTACTGCAGTTCAGCGACGGAACAACTGAAACCGTGACGGCTGTCCCGACAGAGACTATTGGCCAACTTGTATTTTCAAATAACACCGTCGTTAACCTCCAAAGTGCCGCTGCAGTTACTTTAACTATTGCCGGCTTAACGGGTACTGACCTGGTTATCCCTTCCGGTTGTGCTTTAAACCTTAATGCATTAAATGCTATCACTATCAACCTGCCTACCGGGTCAAGCGGGAGTGTCAGCGGATCTATAGCATTTTCTTCAACAGCTTCAACAGCGCATCGCTTAACTGCGGTTGATGCCAGCGCCATCACTTTCAACAACGGAGCAAGTTTCACGGCAGGATCGTTTTTTAATGGAAACGCCTTTGGAGCGGTAAATCTGAATTCCATCATTTTTGCATCCGGATCTACTTATATTTCACAGTCAGGTAGCAATCCATTCGGAGCAACTCAGCCAGCCAGCGTTGTGGTATTCCAGACCGGAAGCCTGTATAAAATCATGGCCAACCTTACACCTTCCCTGTCAGGCAGAACTTACGCCAATATGGAAGTTAATTTTGTAGGGGCTTCGCTCTCAGCTACAGGCGGAGTTGCTACTTCCATTGATAACCTGACCATCACCAATGGCACCTTGAATTTCAATATGACCGGAACAACGGGCCATTCCATTAAAGGAAATATCAGTGTTGCTTCGGGTGGAGTACTCAATTTTGTTCCCGCAACAGCAGGAACGGTTAACCTGAACGGAACCAGCACACAAACCATCAGCAATGCCGGGACCTTATCGTTCGCATCATTTAGTACCATAGTGGCCAATAATGCTGCCGGCATAGTGCTCAGCAGCCCGGTAACTATGAACAACCTTACGCTGACTAACGGTATTATTACTACCGGTGCCAATACGCTTACCGTTAATGGTACCTTAACCGGCGGTTCAGCTACGGCCTATGTAAGCGGGAAACTGGCGCGTTTATACAGCACTATGGCTTCCAAAGACTTCCCGATAGGGAAAGGGGGCAACTACCGTCCTGTTACCTTAAATTATACGGCTGTCGATTCACCCAGCACTGTAACAGCCGAACAAACCGAATCGGCACTCAGCGGCACATTGCCAGCCAACACAACCCTCTTCACCAACCGTTACTGGACACTTACCCAAACCGGGGCTACTGTATTTAGTTATACTGTTACCCTTGACGGTACCGGATTTGCCCCTGCAGCCACACCAGTAATCCTGAAAAACGATGCAGGAGTCATTACCTCTTATTCCACCAGCGGAACACCTCCTGCCTATACCTCACCAAGTTTGAACAACTTCAGCGATTTTGCATTGGGCGACCTGGCGGCAACACCGGTCATTACCTCAACTCCTGCCACACTTACGGGCTTTACCTATATTCAGGGTTCAGGACCATCGGCTGAGAAAACCTTCACAGTTTCAGGCGCTAACTTAAGCGGTAATATCAGCATAGCTGCTTCGACCAATTACCAGATATCGACTACAACAGGAGCTGGTTTTACTTCGCCTTTAACCCTGGCTCCCACATCCGGAACCGTTGGAAACACAACCATCTATGTCCGATTGAAAGCCGGTCTTACGGCAGGAGCCTATAATGGCGAAGTGATCAATATCACTTCGACCGGAGCAACCGCAAATACAGTTACCTGCAGCGGTACGGTTACCAACCCCACATTGAGCGTAGGAACCTTAAGCAGTTTTGGAAACGTTTGTATAGGTAGTACAGCAGGTCCTTCCACATTTACCATAACCGGCACCGACCTAACCGCAGGCAGTTTAATTGTTGGTGCACTGAGCGGGTATACTTACTCAGCCACCTCGGGTGGAACATACTTTTCGACCCTGAGCTTTCCAGAGGCAGGAGGAGCCTATTCGACTACCGTTTATGTAAAATTCAACCCAATCCTGATACAGTCGTATAACGGCAACATCCCGGTCAGCGGGGGCGGAGCCTCTTCAGTAAACTGCACTGCTACCGGAAGCGGTATCAATACACCTCCTGCAGTAACTACCACAAGCCCGGCTACCCTGGTTACAGGCATATCAGCCACCTGTAGCGGGAATGTTACCGATGGCGGTTGTGCAACGGTTACGGCACGTGGTATATGTTACGGAACATCGGTTAATCCTGACATTACAGGCACTAAAACCACCGAAACCGGCACTACGGGTGTATTCTCGAGTAACCTCACCGGCCTGGTTCCGGCAACTACCTATCATTTCCGGGCCTATGCCACCAGCACGGTTTCAACCACTTACGGAAGCGATTTCACTTTTACTACCCTGTTGGTTGCACCTACCGTTATTACCAATGCAGCCACCCTGGTTAATGGAACCGGCGCCACATTAAACGGTTCGGTTAATGCCAACAACAGCAGCACTGCTGTAACCTTCCAGTATGGAACTACCATTGCATACGGAAGTACAGTATCGGCAACACCCGCTACGGTAACAGGTACAACCACTACAGGTGTTTTATACCTGCTGAGCGGTTTGATTCCCAATACAACATACCATTTCAGGGCTGTTGGAGTGAATGCAGGCGGAACCACCAACGGCAATGATCTTACCTTCACCACATCAACTGTAGTTCCCACCGTTATTACCACTGCAGCTTCTTCGGTAACTTCGGCATCCGCTACCCTCAACGGCACGGTGAACGCCAATAATGCCAGTACTGCCGTTACCTTTGAATACGGAACCACGGTTTCGTACGGCACTGCTGTAACAGCAACACCCAGCCCGGTAACAGGAACCTCTGTTACTTCCGTTTCTTATGCACTCAGCGGATTGGCGCCCAATACAACCTATCATTTCAGGGTTGTTGGTGTGAACACGGCAGGAACTGCAAATGGTAATGATATGACCTTTACTACCACATCCCTGGCTCCTACAGCTGTTACCACTGCTGCAACACTGGTAGGTGCTGCCACGGCAACCTTAAACGGTACTGTTAACGCGAATAACCAGAATGCAACCGTAACTTTCCAATATGGACTTACCATTGCCTATGGCTCCACTGTAAATGCAGTTCCCAATACGGTTACAGGAAACACGAACACCGCAGTTTCAGCAGCTCTTACCGGCCTGGCACTCAACTCAACCTACCATTTCAGGGTTGTAGCCGTTAATGCAACAGGAACCACCAATGGCAACGACCTTACCTTCTCAACCAACTGCATTTTCCCTGACCCAGCCGGTACCATCACGGGTACTTCCTCCGTATGTCAGTCCACATCAGGAGTAGCTTACAATGTAGGAGTTATTAACCAGGCAGTCAGTTATGTATGGACAGTTCCTGCAGGAGCCAGCATTGTTGGCGGCAGCGGAACCAACTCTATACTGGTTGATTTTGGTGCAACGGCTGTTGCCGGAAACATTACCGTTTTGGGTACAAATGCCTGCGGTAACGGAACAGCATCCTCATTCGCGGTAAATGTAAATGCACGTCCTCTTCCGGTTATCAGCGGATCAGCGACAGCATGTGTGACAGCCACAAATAATGTGTATACCACTCAGGCCGGCATGACCGCCTACAACTGGAGCGTTTCGGCAGGCGGCGTAATTTCGGCAGGTGCAGGCACCAATGCCATCATCGTAACCTGGAATACCTTAGGGACCAAAACCATAACAGTTAACTATGCCGGAGCAGGCGGATGTTCAGCTCTGGCCCCGGCTACCTTCACGGTAACGGTTAACAGTATTCCTTCGCCCGGCATTACCGGTGCAAGCGAACTCTGCGCCGGTTCAACAGGGGTTGTTTATACTACCGAGGCAGGTTTCAGCAACTATGTCTGGACTATATCGTATGGCGGATCCATTACTTCAGGGATTAATTCCAACGAGGTAACAGTAAGCTGGGCTACGGCCGGCTCACGAACCATTTCGGTAAACTACTCCAATGCTTCAGGCTGCCCGGCTACCCTGCCGGCATCGCATGCTGTTAGCGTGCTTTCAGTTCCTGTTCCTCTGATCAGCGGGGAAAACCAGGTTTGCGAAGGCAGCACCGGCGTTACCTACACTACCCAATCGAACAACACAGCTTATGTATGGACCGTTTCATCGGGAGGAACCATCACAGCAGGAGCAGGCACCGATGCCATTACCGTTAACTGGACCGGAAACGGAAACCAGACTGTAAGCGTAAATTACGCCAATTCTCTTGGATGCGGTGCTATTGCTCCTACAGTTTATATGGTAAGCGTCGCTCCAAAACCAGCTGCTGCCGGAACCGTAACAGGAACCAGCCCGGTTTGTGCAGGAACCAACGGAGTTGTTTACACCGTGCAGGCTATTGCCAATGCCACTTCCTATACCTGGACAGTACCGGCAGGTGCAAGCATCGTTACAGGATCGGCAACAAACGCTATAACCGTAAACTTCGCACTGTCAGCCAGCCCTGGAATTATCAGGGTGAATGGCGTGAACGACTGCGGATCGGGTGCCGCTTCGCCTAACTTCAGCGTGGTGGTGAATCCCATTCCTGCAACCCCGGTGATCACCCAGCATCTCGACACCTTAAGCAGCAGCGCCAATACAGGGAACCAATGGTACCTCAACGGCGTAATCATTCCAGGAGCTACCGCAAAAAAACACATCGCTGTTTATACCGGTACCTATACAGTTGTGGTTACCCTTACCGGCTGTAGTTCAGCTTCTTCCAATGCCATACTGGTATTGCCTGTTTCTGTTGGCGATTTCGAAGTAAGCCATTCGTTCGATGTTTATCCTAACCCGAGCCACGGGCAGTTTAACATCAGGGTGACTTCGGCCAAGCCGGTGGAACTCAACATTGAAATCTTCAACAGTGTTGGCATACAGATATGGAAACAGGAAAAGGTCAGCGTCGACGGTACCTATATAACCCCCGTAAGCCTGGATGCGGTTCCTAACGGAGTTTACATGGTTGCCCTTCGTAATATGAATACCAATATTGTACGCAAGGTTGTTATCATGAAGTAAGCTTTTTATCAGGATAATAAACAGAAAAAGCCGGAATATTCCGGCTTTTTCTGTTATAGTGTGGCAGGTCCGGGTGGAGCTGAATGCGTATTCTATCTTTTCCTTTTTTTGAAGGTGCTTCTGTACCAGGAGGAATAGCTTCGAGTGATGCAACCAATTCAGTATACCAGGCTTCCCCGTATTTCCGGGTTAAGGAATCTTTTAAAAAGACATAAAGCGGGATATCGTTTTTCTTCCCGTTGAGCAGGGCCGGTTTGCAGATATGCCACTCGTTATAATTAACTGCATCAAAATCATCGTATTTGCTGATGCGAACAGGGTATAAATGACAGGAAACCGGTTTCAGGAAAGTGATTTTCCCTTCCTTACAGGCTTTTTCGATAGCACAAAGAGCAATCCCGTTTTCATGGTACACATAAGCACATTCGCGTCCGTTGATAAGCGGTGTGACGAAATTCCCGAAAATATCATAATCAAAAACCCCTGAAAGCTCAACCTGCTCAATACCTTCCGGCGTCATGTATGGTTTTATATCATCGAAATAATCCTCCAGTACGCTGATTTCTTCTTCATCGAGCGGGGCTCCGGCATCCCCGTCCACGCAGCATTGCCCTTTACAGGCTGAAAGGTCGCAGGCAAAACATATGATGCCCAACTCGTCGGAAACTAAGGTTTTATCAATTGCTATCATTCAGCAAAAGTACTGATTTTTAGAAGGTGAAACGGCCTAACCCATTTAACGCGCAAAGTGCTTACGTTAACCGCTTATCCTCTTTCTCTTTTCCTCCCCCTTTTTTCACCCCGTCACCCCCTCGCCTTGGCACCAGCTCGCCCCTTCGCCCTGTCGCCTTGTCTCCTTGTCGCCCCATCGCCCCGTCTCCTTCCCCTTTGCTCATTATATTATTTTTGGCTACCTTTGCCCCATGGCACAGAACGAAGAAATTTTCAAAAAAATCATCTCCCACTCCAAGGAGTACGGGTTTGTATTTCCGTCGAGCGAAATATACGACGGCCTCAGCGCTGTATACGATTACGGACAAAACGGCGTGGAATTAAAGAACAATATCCGCCAGTACTGGTGGAAATCCATGGTACAGCATCATGAAAATATTGTGGGCCTGGATGCAGCCATTTTTATGCATCCTACCATCTGGAAAGCCTCCGGCCATGTGGATGCTTTCAGCGATCCGCTCATCGATAACCGCGACTCGAAGAAACGGTACCGTGCCGATGTACTCATCGAAGACCAGATGTCGAAATGGCAGGATAAGATAGATAAGGAAGTGGAAAAAGCAGCCAAGCGTTTTGGTGACACTTTCGATAAGAATCAGTTCGTGGCTACCAACGGCCGCGTTGTGGAATACAAGGAGAAGATTGACAGCACCAGCCGCCGTTTTTATGGTGCCATGGAACGCAACGACCTGGCTGATGTGAAAGCGCTTATCGAAGAACTCGAAATTGTTTGCCCTGTTTCGGGAAGCCGCAACTGGACCGATGTACGTCAGTTTAACCTGATGTTCAGCACGTCCATGGGCTCGGTGAGCGACGAGGCCAACGTGATCTATCTCCGCCCCGAAACCGCCCAGGGGATTTTCGTAAATTATCTCAATGTGCAGAAAACCGGCAGGATGAAAATCCCCTTTGGTATTGCACAAACCGGTAAAGCCTTTCGCAACGAAATCGTGGCCCGCCAGTTTATTTTCCGCATGCGCGAATTCGAACAGATGGAAATGCAGTTCTTCGTACGGCCCGGCACCGAACTCGAATGGTTCGAATACTGGAAAGCCGAACGCATCAAATGGCATCATTCACTCGGTATTCCTGCCGCCAAATACCGCTGGCATCCCCACGAAAAGCTGGCTCATTATGCCAATGCCGCCATCGATATCGAATTCGAATTCCCTATCGGTTTCAAGGAACTGGAAGGCATACATTCGCGTACCGATTTCGATTTAAAGGCTCACCAGGAATTTTCGGGAAAGAAAATACAGTATTTCGATCCTGAACTCAACGAAAACTATGTGCCTTATGTGATCGAGACTTCCATTGGCCTCGACCGCACTTTCCTGGCCGTGCTCAGCTATGCCTACACCGAGGAAAAACTCGAAGATGGCTCCGAGCGTGTAGTCCTTCGCTTACCGGCTATGCTGGCACCGGTTAAATGTGCCATCCTGCCCCTGGTCGCCAAAGACGGCCTTCCTGAAAAAGCCCGCGAGATCATGGATGTGCTCAAGTACGATTTTATGTGCCAGTACGAAGAAAAGGACTCCATCGGCAAACGCTACCGCCGTCACGATGCCATTGGCACACCCTATTGTATCACCGTCGACCACCAGACCCTGGAGGATAACACGGTTACCATACGCGATCGCGATACCATGAAACAGGAACGGATTCCCGTTGAAAAAATCGCTGAGCTGGTGAGAATAAAAATAAAAGGCTGATTCGCGGAAAGGGGGAGCTAAGGAATTCCTTTCCCCCTCCTGATTTCAAAATCAGGATTCTGCATCCTGGTTTACACGCCTGTTTTTTGTAAAAACACCGGCCCCTTTTTTACTACCTGCCATGCCTGCCTTTTATGCCGGACATGGTATCTTAAAATCCTGCTATTCTATGAAAAACACCTTCCTGTCCATCGATCTTGGAGCCGGCAGCTGCCGTGCCATGCTCGGCGAACTTTCTGACGGCGTACTGAGCCTGCACGAAATACATCGTTTCGAAAATGAACCTTTGGAAGCTGATGGACATGGTTCCTGGAATATAGAATCGCTTTACAGCGAAATCAGGAAAAGCCTGGTTATAATCGCGGATAAAGATCTCCCTGTCGAAAGTATAGGCATTACTACCTGGGGTTCCGACTTCTCGCTTATGAGCGAAGATGGCATCCCCATGCAGCCTTTTGTTACGGACGATATCAATAACGAAGGCAGCGTCGAAGCCTTCACCGCCCGCATGTCGGTGGATAAAATTTACGGTCAGACCGGTATCCCGGTTTCGCGGGCAAATTCCCTGTTTCAACTTTATGCCTTAAAACTGATGGGTTTCGAGCCCCTGAAAAAAGCAAGACAGCTGTTGTTTATGCCCGATATTTTTAACTATCTGCTCACGGGCGTTATACTCACCGAATCCAGTATGGCAGGCACATCCCAGCTTTACAATCCGATAAAACGGGTGTGGGACCATGATTTTTTCCGTACTTTGGGCGTGTCGACCAGCCTTATGGCCCGCCTTGCCGAAGCGGGCAGTATTATTGGCAGTATTTCGAACCAGGTATCATACGAAACAGGCATTGCACGCATCCCCGTTGTAGCGGTGGCTTCGCATGATATGGCTTCGGCTGTGGCATCTTTGCCCCTGTCAGGAAACGGCCGTTCCTATCTCATCATAGGCAACGGTTTCCAGATGGGTTATGAATCGGCTCAGGCTGTGATTACTAAAAAAGCACAACAGCTTGGCATTGCCAGCCAGGCAGGAGCCGGCCGTATGTTCCGTATCAGCAAAAGCCTGGGCGGCCTCAGGCTGCTGGAGGAATGCCGTAAGCAATGGAACGACAAGGATTATACTCTCGCCGGTATGGTTGCCCTTGCCACCGAAGCCAGGCCATTTGCCGCTTTTATCGATACCGACCAATCCACGTTTCAGGATACGGCCGATATGCCTGCAGAAATAGCAGCCTATTGCAAATCTACGTCTCAATATATCCCCCAGACTCATGGGGAGATCATCCGGACCCTACTCGAAAGCCTTGCTTTCAAATTCAGGCTTGTTATGGGTGAAATTGAGTTGTTAAGGGGAATAAAAACGGAGGCCTTATACCTGGCAGGCCCGGGTGCCTTAAACGGGTTACTATGCCGGTTTACTGCGGATTGTTGCAGAATTCCGGTGATGGCATCCCCGAACGATGCCACCGCCACCGGCAATATCCTGGTGCAGGCGATAGCATTGGGCATAGTAAAAAATGTAGCCGAAATGCGCGAAATTGCTGAACGATCATTCCCTCCTACCCGGTACGAACCCTCAGAAACTGATTTGTGGTCCGAGGCCTTTCTGACCTGGGTTCAGGTCACCGGTTAAGCAATCAGCTGATATACTGTCAGTTTCCTGTTGTCTCTTTCCCGGCATACGCATATAAAAAAAGAAGGTACAAAGTTTAAAACCTTGTACCTTCCGGAATACAATGTATTACAACCGGGTTTATTTGCCTCCGGGTGTAGCTGCTGGTTCAACAGCGCGGGTTGATGCCACCTGAATAACCAGGTTACCCATAACTTCCAGGATTTCGATATTCGGAATTTTGATATCGCTAACCCTAAGGCTGTCTTCAATTTCCATTTTGGAAATATTGATAACGATTTCTTCCGGCATATGCTCGGCCAGGCCTTTAACTTTCAGTTTCCTGAATTTCTTAACCAGTTTACCCCCGCGCAATACTCCGGGTGAACTTCCTTCAACACGGATAGGAAGACTTACAATAATCGGTTTCCCCGGGGTTACCTGGAGGAAGTCGGCATGTAAGGTTTTGTCCGAAACCGGGTGATACTGTACATCCTGAAGCGTAGCAGTAAATTTTCTGCCTTCGATGTCAAGATCAATCAGGAATGTGTAAGGGGTGAAAATGATGGTGTCGAGAATTTTTCCCTCGACGGCAAAATGAAGTTCTTCCTTGCCGCCATAAATGACGCAAGGTACCTTGCCGTTGGCCCGGTTCATTTTAGCATCCTTTTTCCCTACGTTCGCGCGAAGCGAACCGCTCATAGATACTGTTTTCATTGGAATTGATTTTAATTGTGATTATTTGGTATTAAAAAGAGACGAGATTGATTCGTAATTGTGAGCCCGTTTAATGACATCAGCCAGCAGCGAGGCTGTACTCAGCACTTTAAGCTTCGGATTTTGAAACTTTAAAGGGATGGTATCCGTTACAATGACTTCAGTAAAGGCTGAATTGACAATGCGGTCGAAAGCATCGCCCGATAATATAGGGTGAGTGCAGAATCCGCGCACACTTGCGGCTCCGTTGTCGATCATCACCTGGGCTGCTTTGGTAATGGTTCCGCCTGTATCGATAATGTCGTCGAGCAGTACTACATCCTTTCCTTTTACATCCCCTATCAGGGAGATGGAATCCACCTGGTTAGCTTTCGAACGTTGCTTGTAGCAGATTACAAAACCGGTATTCAGCACTTTGGCATAAGAAGCAGCCCTGCGGGTGCCGCCCGTATCGGGCGATGCAAATACCAGGTTAGGCAGGTTCAGTTTTTTGATATACGGTAAAAATATGGAAGAGGCGTACAGGTGATCCACGGGTACATCAAAGAATCCCTGAATCTGATCGGCATGCAGATCAATGGTAATGAGACGCTGCACCCCTGCTGCCGTGAGCAGGTTAGCAATCAGTTTAGCTGAAATCGGAACGCGGGGTTTATCCTTGCGGTCCTGACGGGCAAAGCCGAAATACGGAATTACAGCGGTAATCTGACGGGCCGAAGCCCTTTTAGCCGCATCAACCATGAGCAGCAGTTCAAGCAGGTTTTCAGCCGGTGGAAAAGTGGACTGAACAATATAAACATCGTTACCGCGGAGATTTTCTTCAAAGGAGAGCGTAAACTCACCATCGCTGAAAACAATTACCTGGTTCTCACCCAGTTTTGTTCCGAAGCTCAGAGCTATATTCTCGGCAAGGTAGCGTGTTGCCCTACCTGAAAAGATTTTAACCTCATGTGCCATGATTGATATTTTTTTGAAAGGAGTCGCAAAGGTAGGTAATTTTTGCGCGTTGTCATCCATATTTAAAGTTATTATTGTGTATAATATTGATTGTTAGGTTGATAAATATCAATTCCCTGGTACGGGACTGTAATATTATTAAAAACGGTGGTTGCCTGCATGCATTTGTAAAGTATCTTTGATGTTTTACCAGACTCAATAGTGTACGCGATTATCGATATTGAAACCACAGGAGGCAACGCCAGCCGCGAACGGATAACGGAAATAGCCATCTATATTCACGACGGAATCCGCATCGTGAACGAATACTCCACTCTTGTAAACCCCGAATGCAAAGTGCCTCCTTTCGTAGCCCGGCTTACCGGCATTTCCGACGAAATGCTTGCCCATGCACCCAAATTCTACGAAGTGGCCCGTGATATAGTCGAAATCACGGAAGGCTGTACCTTTGTGGCTCATAATGCGGCCTTCGATTACAGTTTTGTGAAACAGGAATTTCTGAACCTGGGGTATAAATACAAGAGACCGGTTTTATGTACCGTTAAGATGGCGCGCAAACTGCTGCCAGGGCATAAATCCTACAGCCTGGGCAACCTGTGCAACAGCCTGGGTATACAGATTACTTCCCGTCACCGTGCCGCTGGCGATGCCCTGGCGACAGTAAAACTCTTCGAGCGTATACTGAGTGTTGACCCCACGCTGAACCAGATTCCAACGGATGGCCTGCACCCTTCCCTCGATCGTTCCGTTTTCACCAAACTGCCGACCGCCGCCGGCGTTTACTATTTTCACGACGAGAACGGGAATCTCCTGTATATAGGCAAGAGTAAGAATATACATGCCCGGGTGTTATCGCATTTCCAAAACAGCACCACCCCCAAGGCCATCGAAATACGCTCCAATACCGCAGGTATCAGTTTCGAGGAAACCGGGAGTGAACTGATCGCTCTCCTGCTCGAATCGGACGAAATCAAGAAACACAAACCCTTGCACAACAGACTGCAGAGGCGTACCTTCTATAAATACGGCCTGTATTCCTTCTATATACAATCGGGCTACCATGTTATTCAGATCGAAAAAATAAAAACAACCGGGAAGCCTCATACCGTATTTTCCAATTTCGATGAAGCCATGGTGGTAGTTCATGAACTTGCCGCCAAATATGACCTCTGCCAGAAACTATGCGGCCTGTACCAGAACCACGGGGCTTGCTTTCAGCATTCGATCAACCAGTGCAAAGGGGCCTGCATCGGGCTTGAACCTGCCGACGTGTATAACCTGAGAGTTGAAAAAGCACTGGCAGGCTTTGATCATAAATGGTCCGATATGGCCATTATCGATCATGGCCGCAACGAAGATGAGGTATCGGTGGTGCTAATCGAAAATAATGTATTCGCCGGATTTGGATGGATGATGAAAGAGGATCGCCTGGATAATCCCTCGCAGATCAAGGAGTATATAAAGTCGTTTCAGGATAACCGCGATGTACACCAGATCATTAAAGGATTCCTGAATTCGGGAAAGGCTTTAAAGATTATCCGCTTCTGAAAGCTTGCCTCCTTTCCCGCTACAGGAAACGTAAGGAGTGATGCCAGGTACTGCTGAATCAGCATAACCTATCCGCCTAACCTGAACTCAGATTGAGACTAAGGCAGAAATAGCAGAAAATATGTTTGAACTTCGCGTATCTCAGCCTCCGCCTGTTTTAAATTAACTTTTGCTTCACCGGGTCATATCCTTGTTGATATAGAAATTTATTTACATTGCCTGCTTTAATTCGTCCAGGCTTCTGAATTCCTAAAACGGACAAATTTTCCCTTTTCAGAACACCAACTTTACTTTCAGGCATCAGCGACCATAATCCCTGCTACAATAGTACTTCCGATATGATAGTTTTAATACCTTGTTTTTCAGCTTTTTAAAAAAATGAAATTTGCTATTCCTCCCTCTGGACGGTAATTTTCCGCTATACTGACCATCTTAGCACGGTTTTTATAGTTTACTCAGCGAACTGTTGTTTTTAAACATCATTAAGATACTTCTTTTGGCAAAGGGAAACACAGTGAAAATCTGTGACTTAAAAAACAGCGGGGGGAGACTCCCGCTGTTTTTTTTATTCCTTGCCCAGTCTTCCGAAGGGATACTTCCCTGCAGGGCCGGGCTTCAGGTTCTCTTTATAAGAGGCATTTCCCCCTCCTTAATTTCAGGTTTTTCCTATGCGTTGTCCCTTTTCCCATTGGTGAAACCATCCCGGGTGATTTACGTATTTGCTTGTTTCATCGAACGTGAATTATCTACCGCAGATTCTTAAACCCGCTTTCGACGGCGGCTGATATACGCATGAAAACCTCGTCGAAAGTACCCAGGCCGTCAATCTTGATGACCCCGTGCAGCTGGTTGTATTTCTGGATTACCGGAACGGTTTTGGTTTCATGCTCCTGCAGGCGTTTCACGATTTTAGCCGTGCTGTTGTCGTAGGGCATGCAGTTATCGGTTTTGCTTCGTTCGTCCAGCCGGCTGATCAGTTCCAGCATAGGGACTTCAATCTCAATGATCTTTGAAATGGAGGAACCGTATTTTTTAAGCAGTCCATC
The DNA here is from genome assembly GCA_903864265.1 of uncultured Bacteroidales bacterium. Classification (GTDB taxonomy): domain Bacteria; phylum Bacteroidota; class Bacteroidia; order Bacteroidales; family UBA4417; genus UBA4417. The sequence goes on from CAIPFN010000043.1 coordinate 17,519, forward strand.
AAGTATGTACGACTGCACCAGGGTACGGGGGAACCCTTTAAAGATAAACCCTTTAACTCCCGTGGAATGGCGAGTTTTTTCTCAATTAGCTGAACCACGATTTCATCCGGTACCAGCTGCCCGTTCTCGTATAAATCGGTTATTTTACGTCCGGATTCAGTTTGCGCTGAAATCTCCTGTTCCAACATTTCGCCGGTGGCTACGTACTCGAGTCCGAATTTCTTAGCCAGGGCTTTGCCCTGCGAGCCCCTGCCGGATCCCGGGTACCCGAAAAGCACAATATTGAAAAGGCTTTTGCTGAGCTCCTGGCTGATGATGCGGGTAATGGCCAGGTTTACATTTTCGATGGTTTCGGTGCCGTTCACTTCCAAGTAAATGCCCTTATCGCGGTAAAACTGCAACACCGGCAGGGTCTTTTCATTGTATTCTTTCAGCCGGTTGCGGATCACGGTTTCATTGTCATCGCTGCGCCCCGAGGTTTTGCCCCGGTTCAGCAGCCGGGCCACGGATTCTTCTTCGGGAACCGTAAGACTGATCAGGCAATTTAATGAGGTGTTGAGTTTCAACATCAGACCCTCCAAAATATAGGCCTGTATGTAGGTGCGTGGAAATCCGTCAAACAAAAATCCATTGGAATCGGGGTTATCTGTAATGGTATTTTCAATGATCTGAACGATAATTTCGTCCGAAACCAGCCCCCCGGAGGCAATGCTGCTTTGCGCTTCCATGCCCAGCCGGGTTTTGTCGGCGATTTCCTTCCGCAACAGGTCGCCAGTTGAAATGTAAAACAGGTTGTACTTACGGATAAGAAATTCCGACTGTGTTCCTTTTCCTGCGCCAGGAGGGCCAAATAAGGCTATATTTAACATGGGGAATGTTTAAATGACAGGCAATTAATAAATAAACCCGTTCCGCTCGCCGTTGATCTTCCGTTGCGTTAGGGTTACCCAAAGCTACAAAAAAAGCCGCTCCCAAAAGGAAAGCGGCCTTAAAAATATTCTGGCTGGTATTAGTCTAAAACCAGGGGTGCTACCACCTTGGCGGCTGCCAGGGTAGAAAGCTCTTTATCAATATGAAACAAACCACCTGCTTCGTTGCCGGCCAGTTTCATCTTGTCGAGAATGCCATGCATGGTGCGTTCTTCTTCAATCTGCTCATTGATAAACCATTGAAGGTAATTGCCGGTAGTATAATCTTTATTGTCGAGAGCTACTTCGTACAAATCGTTGATCGAGGCGGTAATAAACTCTTCATGGATCATCACCTTTTCAAAAACATCGAGTAAGGATTTGTATTCGGCCGTAGGATCGTCGAGCGACAGCAGCCTGCTGTAACCGGCCCTGTCGTTGAGGTAATGCACGAATTTAAGCTGGTGCATGCGTTCCTCATCCGTTTGTTTGAAAAGAAAGGCCGCGGCGCCTGGGTACCCGTTTACCTGGCACCACGATGCCATCGAAAGGTATAAACGGGAAGAATGCTCTTCGTTTTTAATCTGGTTGATGATGGCTTTTTCAACTGCTTCTTTTATCATGGCTTTACATTTTAGATGATGTACTTGCAACGGAAAATAGTAAGGTGAGAAGATGTATAGTCGCGACGATGAGGCCGTGAGAAATCAATAATGAAAGACTATGTTGAAACCCGGTCAAAATCCAGGTTTCACTGAGCCCTTAACGCGAACAACTCAAAGTAATTTTAACGTTTAAAGATGTCGTATGTTTTTATAGTACCCTTGTTTTCTGAAAGACCGAAACCCTCCTATAAAAGGCTTCTACGAATCTAGGTGTTCTTCAGGGCTTCGGCTCCGCTGACAATTTCGAGGATTTCCTTGGTAATAGACGCCTGCCTGGCTTTATTATAAGCCAGGTTCAACTCCTTGATCAGATCGCCGGCATTATCGGTGGCCTGGTGCATAGCTGTCATACGGGCCCCGTGCTCGGAAGCATAGGAGTCGAGAACAGCCTTGTAAAACTGTATTTTTAGGGATTTAGGGATCAGGTCCTCTACAATTTCCTCCTTGGAGGGTAAGAAGAGATAATCCACATTGTTCTTCGAAACCGCTGCATCCGCAACGGGGGCTTCCACCGGGAGAAACTGCTCGGCCGAAACCCGCTGAACAGCGGCATTCTTGAACTGGTTGTAAATGATGTCGACCCTGTCGAATTCCCGGTTGGCAAAAGCTGTCATGACAGTAGTGGCTATCGCTGAGATGTTATCGTAGGTGAGGGCGTCAAAAACCGAATCGTGGGAGGAAACTATATTGTACCCCCTTTTTCCGAAAAACTCGGTTCCTTTGCGTCCTATAGTGAGCACGCTCACATTGCCGGCTTGAAACTGGCTTGCATACTCTGCCTGTATCCGTTGATTGGCGGTACGTAAGATATTGGTGTTAAAAGCGCCGCACAGTCCGCGGTTCGAAGTGATAACCACTATGAGTACCTTTTCGGGAGCACGCTGTTGAGCGAATACACTAATGTCATCTGAATCGAGGCTGGCACTCAGGTTTTGCAGTATCTCCTTCAGCTTTGCGGCATAGGGGCGCAATTTCAGAATGGCATTCTGAGCCCTCCGTAATTTCGACGCGGCCACCATTTTCATGGCGCTGGTGATCTGCTGTGTCGATTTTACCGAAGCGATCCTGATTCGTACTTCCTTTAGGTTCGGCATAGATTTAAATTAAACGCTAACGTTGTGCCCCTGTTTTCAGTTTACTGAAAGTGCAGGTAACTTATTTGATATATTTTGCGGCTATTTCTTTAGCTACGCTGTCAATCGTACCGAGAATCTGGTCATCAAGTTTGCCCTGACGCAGATCGGCCAGCAATTCTTTATGGTTGGTATCCAGATGATGTAAAAATTCCTCTTCAAAATCACGTATCGATTTTACAGGCACTTTCTGCAACAATCCACGGGTTCCGCAGGCTATAATGGCGATTTGTTTTTCAACGGCCACCGGCGAATACTGGGGTTGTTTCAGGATCTCCACGTTACGGGCCCCTTTATCCAGGATATTCTTGGTAGCGGCATCCAGGTCGGAACCGAATTTTGAGAAGGCTTCCAGTTCACGGTATTCAGCCTGTGCCAGCTTAAGAGTACCGGCCACTTTCTTCATGGCCTTGATCTGGGCATTTCCTCCTACACGCGATACCGAAATACCTACGTTGATAGCCGGACGTATACCCGAATTGAACAGGGCGGTTTCGAGGAATATCTGCCCGTCGGTGATAGAGATGACATTGGTTGGAATATAGGCTGAAACGTCGCCGGCCTGTGTTTCGATGATAGGTAAAGCGGTAAGTGAACCTCCGCCCTTTACCATCGGCCTGATGGATTCGGGAAGGTCATTCATCTGCCTTGCAATTTCATCACTTTTGATGATTTTAGCAGCCCGTTCGAGCAGGCGTGAGTGAAGGTAAAATACGTCGCCGGGATAGGCTTCGCGTCCGGGTGGGCGGCGCAGCAGCAGTGAAACTTCGCGGTAAGCCACGGCCTGTTTCGAAAGGTCATCATATATTACCAATGCCGAACGACCGGTATCGCGGAAAAATTCGCCAATGGCTGCACCGGTAAAAGGAGCATAGAATTGCATGGCAGCAGGGTCGCTGGCGGTAGCCATCACGATAACCGTGTATGCCATAGCACCATGATCCTCCAGTGTTTTAACGATATTGGCCACCGTTGATCCTTTTTGACCAATAGCTACGTAAATACAGAAAACAGGTTCTCCTTTTTCGTAGAACTCTTTCTGGTTAATAATAGCATCTATGGCAATGGCTGATTTGCCGGTCTGGCGGTCACCGATAATAAGTTCGCGCTGTCCGCGGCCGATAGGGATCATGGCATCAATAGCCTTGATACCGGTCTGCAGGGGTTCGGTTACCGGCTGCCGGAAGATAACGCCCGGGGCTTTCCGTTCCAGGGGCATCTCGTACAGCTTGCCTTTAATTTCGCCCTTCCCGTCAATAGGTTCGCCCAGGGTGTTAATCACGCGGCCCAGCATGCCTTCGCCAACGCGCAGACTGGCAATGCGTTTGGTACGCTGAACCTTGTCACCTTCTTTTATATTTTTGGATTCGCCTAACAGTACCACGCCCACATTATCCTCTTCGAGGTTGAGTACAATACCTTTGGTGTCGGTTTTTACAAATTCAACCAGTTCGCCCGATTGTGCATTGGTAAGTCCATACACGCGGGCAATACCGTCGCCCACCTGCAACACAGATCCAATTTCTTTGATTTCGGCTTCAGTTGAAAAACCGGCCAATTCCTGCCGCAGTATTGCAGTTACTTCTGCGGGTTTAATTTCTGCCATAGTGATTAATATGTTAATGGTTAACGGCCCTGGTTAATGTTTGCCTGGTCTTGATTGCCCCTGAAACCCAACCCCGGACCCTGAAACCGCTCAGTTAAAATCCTTTGATAAACAGATTTTTTTCAAAATCCTTTTTAAGCTCTTTTATTTTGGTTGCAATACTCTGATCGATCTGGAAGTTATCCAGGTTAACGACAAAACCGCCTATAAGGGCTTCGTTCGTCTTTTCGACCAGCTCAATTTTTTTATCCGTCAGTTTTTTCAGGATTTCCAGCACGCTGGCCTTGTCTTTCTCAGCCAGTAAAACTGCGGAGGTAACGTAAGCTGTCTTGATTCCTTTTGATGCCTTGTACAGGTCGGCAAACGCTTCGGCTATGGAGGGCAGGTAGCGTTCGCGGCGCTTGCGTACCATCAGGCTCATAAAGCTGAGCGAAACCGGGTGTGTGGACGTTCCGAAAACCAGGGAAATCACTTTTTTCTTCCTGTCGGCATTGATCACCGGATTTTGCAGCATACGTACAAAATCATGGTTCAGTGTACACACATTGTCAAGCAGCGTCATATCCTCATATGCATGGTCGACTATGCCTTTTTCAGTGGCCAGGTCGAAAAATGCAGCAGCATAACGTAAGGTTATTTTCGTATAACTCATTTGAGGGTTGGTCTATGTTCTGCCTAATTAATTTTTACTTCTTTCAGAAGTTTTTCGGTGAGCTGTTGCTGTTGCTGTTTGTTTTCCAGCTCTTTGCCGATGAGCTTTTCAGCGATTTCAATCGAAATAGAGGCAATCTGGTTCTTCAGGTCGTTGATGGCTGCCATTTTTTCGAACTGAATGGTTTCGCGGGCGTTTTCAACAATCCGGGCTGACTCTTCGGCCCCCTTGGCGCGGGCTTCTTCCAGTATGGCTTCCTTCATCTTGCGGGCGTCGCGCATCAGGGCGTCGCGCTCGTCCTTGGCATCCCGAAGCAGTTGTTCGTTGCCGGCTTTCAACAGCAACATCTCTTTTTTTGCTTCGTTAGCCGCTTCCAGCGCTTTCTCGATGGTATCTTCCCGCTGGTGAATCCCTTTCATGATAGGCGACCAGGCATATTTGGCAAGGACGTACATCACCAGGCTGAATGAAACCAGCATCCAGAATATCAGGCCTATGCCAGGCGTAACTAATTGCATAGTTCGGGGTATGAATAGTTTATAATTTGTTTACTTTTTGTTCGGTGCAGCTTCATTCAACTGCCGCATCCCTGCCAGGTGCAGGGATACAGGAGCCGAAATGTGAGTTTACAGGAACAGGATCAACAGACAAACCACGAT
>CAIPFN010000044.1 GCA_903864265.1 uncultured Bacteroidales bacterium
AAATAAAAATAAATGCCCTGTTTTTTCTAAATGTTGCCCATAATTAAGAATAAATGCCCTCCGTATTTCAATTGTTGCCCTGCTATAAATAATGAAGTTGTGTTTTTTTCAATCCATCATAATTAGAAACAGTTCATTCTCCGGCATATATGCATACAAGCTTCATTAAGTCTCATTCATTTCATCCTCCCTAATGCATGGCCCTGTATTATCCGGTACATAATACAGGAATAGGGAAAGCTTTAATTCCAACCATAGTTTATTCATACCTCCTTATCATTCATCAAAATCAAAGCAGTTATGACAACCCAGGAAACCATGGAAGCAGTTCCGTTAATTAAAAAACACAGTACGGGCAGCAAACCTGTCACCGATATAAAAATAAAGGACCTTGCGCAGGTAATTGCAAGCAATTGGAAACTCAACCCGCAAATCACCTTGCTTTGGACCGAGCCTAACGCATTCGAAGACTCGGCCCACCTTTTCGATACCAGTCTCGATGAACGCCTCAAAACGGGTGGAAGCCGTGCAGTGGTAACCAATGATTTAAAGACACTCAATGTTAAAATCGATCGGCATATCGATTTTGTAAAAGATTATCTGAAAGAGAAGTATGGAAAAGAAAATTACTATTCCTACTTCCCGCAGTTTGGTATAATAAAGTATGGAAATTCCTTTATTCTGCCCCCCGATCATAATAAGAGAAGCGAAGCCATGAAATTGCTGCTTCAGGCCATTACCACGAATGAATTGCAGGACAGGACCTATGGACTTGCTTTCTGGCAGGACATCAGTCAAAAATATGACCTGGCCCTGAAGTCCACCATAAGCACCGACGGAAGCATAGCCGGTCTGGTTAAAACCAAGAACGAACACAGGCAGCAGCTTGTTAAAACACTGAATGCCCTGATCCATGCAATCAAAGCCAATTACCCTGATACCTGGGCCAGCGTTCTGCGCGAATGGGGATTTCAGAAGGAGAAATATTAATTGCAGGGATGGTTGATTTACAGCCTGCTATGTTGCCTTCACGCGCCCCACATTGGAGCGCGTGATTGGTTTTATGCCTCTATGGGATATGTTTCCGTACTTATAGCCCCGGCCTTCAGGCCGGGGAACTTAGATAACCCGCGCCATGGGGCTTTAGCCCCATCATCAGGAATAAAGGGATTTACCCGGTTTTTATAATTGATTCTCCGCAACAGCCATTAGCCCTGTGTTGAGAGGCCGATTGATATGCCGGGAATTTCGCCTCAGCCGGCCCGGTATACAGCGGAGATTAACTGAATTTTAACTGCATTTCAGTCAATCAGCATATTTTCTTCCCCATACAGACCGATTGGTTTGTTTGATTGGTTATTTTATATCTTTGCCGCATGAATCAAAAGCACGACAAGGCACTGGTTGTGCAAACCGGATTAAATCTGTTTTGCTCGAAGGGATACACCAATGTGGGTCTCGATGAAATATGCCAAACCACGGGTATGACAAAAGGTGCGTTTTATAATGCTTTCGGCAGTAAGGAAAACTTTCTGCTCGAAACCCTGGCCAGTTTCGACAAATCAAATACAGAGCGGATCAACCATGTTTTAATGCCCGATCCTCATATCAAAGCCATCACTCAGCTCCGGCTATTCTATACTGATATGCTGGAATATCAACCCCAGGTAAATTTTATGGGTTGCATGGTTAATAATATGATGAGTGAACTGGGAGCCTTAAATAAAAAGGTAAGCGAAGCCACACTCAGAGGATTTGACAGCATCATCGCAGCTGTGGAACCTGCCGTTAATCAGGCTCAGAGAGATGGCGATATCGATCCGGAATTTGATTCGACCGAGATTGCATCTTTGCTTCATACGACCTTTTATGGGGTCTTAACACGAGCCAAGAGTCTGGGCGATTATATAAAAGGTATGGAAACCATGAATCTATTGTTTGAAATTTTGCAGAGAAATAAACAGGTCCTGAAATCACAATCATAAGAGAATAAAAATCCGGCAGCCTAAGAAATAGGGAGAGAAGGTACTGGCCGACTCCGGGCATATCAGTCAGGGGCATCGCGCGCTTAGTAAATCTCTAATTGCATCAATGCAGAAGGAATATACGATGACCGCAAGGCACTTCAATTTCATCATAAGGTGCCTGGTTCTAAGAAAAAGCACTTGCAGGGTATGAAGGGAAAAATGTAAAGATTCGGCTATCCGGATTGCATAAAATACCCGTCAAATTACCATATCATCTAGTCAGATCATCAGGGAACAGGATGTGCCGACTCTAATAATCAACATGATGAAGTATATCATGAAAACAGGATGTTTGACAGGATGATGGTCCTGCCAATAAAGGATATATATGGAAGTAAATGGTATGGCAGTTTGCCCGGGCACTGAAAACAGATAAAACAGGAAGAAGAATAAACGAAAAACCCAATGGAATTTAATTCAGATAATCACACTTTAACAATACAAACAATGAGCGACAACAAAACATTTTTAATTGTAAATGCGGTCCCCAATATGGAGGATATGCAGAGTTTCCAGTCCTATCTCACTCAGATTGTGGACATATTTATAAAATTTGGTGGCTCCAATATGCAAAGGTTTAAAACCGTGGAGCAGATCATGGGCCAGGGCGGCATAAAAGCCATAGCCATATTGGAGTTTCCTGATGCACAATCCATAAAGAATATGTTTGCCAGTGATGAGTTTAATGCGTTGAACGATCTGCGCAGGAAAGCCTATAAACAGGAAGTGGACCTGATGATTTGCGAAACTTATAAGAATCAGGTTCCGCCTTTGATCCATCACAGAACCTTTGTGCGCGCAGGCCTTCAGGCCTGCGCGCATATTTTTCCAGGCTGCAGGCCTGTATAAAAACAAGCCCCAACAGAGCGGGTAATATAAAATAATGATTCGGCAGCTTTTATCAGGGGATGCACTGGCAAATAAGCTATAATTTTGCGGCATGAACCGAAACATTGAATTGCTTGCCCCGGGGGGAGATATGGATTCCATTAAAGCGGCCATCCTGGCCGGGGCGGATGCGATATATTGCGGCCTCGATAAATTCAATGCCCGCAACCGGGCAGCCAATATAAGCATTGACGATTTAAACGGGATTTTACGGTTCGCACATACATACAACTGCCAGGTTTTCCTCACACTCAATATTATTATTGTCGATAGTGAAATGCCGGCGCTTATCAGCCTGCTCAACAAAATCATCAACACCTCCATCGATGGCATTATTATACAGGACCTGGGGTTGTTTTATATCTTATCACGTTATTTTAAACGCTTAAAAATACATGCCTCTACCCAGCTTACCACTCATAATGAAGGCCAAATAGAGTTTTTAAGCAGGCTGAATGCCAGCAGGGTTGATCTTTCGCGGGAGCTAAATATACAGGAGATTAAGGCACTGACTGCCATAGCCCATAAGAATAATGTTTTAACCGAAGTATTTGTGCATGGATCCAACTGCATCTCTTTTTCAGGTTTATGTTATATGAGTTCGGTTCATGGAGGTAACTCGGGCAACCGGGGCCGTTGCAGCCAGCCCTGCAGAGATGCTTATGCAACTACGCCCGCAGGCAAGGACTTCCCGCTTAACCTGAAAGACAATTCCGCCTTTTCGGACCTGAGAGCCTTAGCGGATGCAGGGGTCGATTCCCTGAAAATTGAAGGGCGAATCAAGAAGTTCCATTATGTATTCACCGTGGTGGAAGCCTGGAGAAAACAGCTCGATGGGTTTTATGAACAGGATAAAGTAAGCACGGATAAGAGTGCATTATATAAGGTATTTAACCGTGATTTCTCGAATGCTTTCCTTTCGGGAGAGATCAGTAAGGAGATGTTTATTGATAACCCGAGGGATCATTCGGCCATACATCTGTCAGAAGCTGATGGCTTTTCGACGGAGGAGAAACTGGAGAAAGCGAAAGGCGATATTTACGATGAGCGCACAGGAATAATTAGCCAGGTGGAAGCTGAAATCAGCCAGATTAGTATCGCGAAAGCACCCCTCCAATTATACATTTCGGGCGAATGCGGCAAGTCTTTAAAAGTAACGGTCAGCACTCCGGACAACACATTTGATGTGCTTTCGGAAATCACTCTGGCGAAAAAAGGCATAGAACCATTAAACCAGAAGATGCTGTTGAAAAGGCTGAAATCCCTTAATGATACGGAGTATTTCATTGAATTGATGGATACCGCAAACCTTCATGCCAACCTGTATTTACCATTTAAGGAGCTCACCTCCATAAAAAGAAGGCTTTTATTTATACTGAATGATTCCAGAGAATTTATTGACCCTATCGATGTTCCCCATATAAAAAGTCAAAAAAATATAATTAGTAAGCCCACGCTGTGCATACTGCTGTCCTCGCCTGAAGATATTGAGCTTTATACAGATACAGCGGCTACTATGTATTACCAGTTGCCGGATAGTTTAACAGCTGTGTTAAATGAAACTATTGACCTTTTCAGGAAAAATGAAGGATTAATCCCATGGTTTCCAGCTGTGTTAATTGGCCGGGATTATCAAACTGCAGTAAAGTTTCTCGAACAACTGCAACCTGAAAGCATAGTGACTGACAATACAGGGATAGCATACGAAGCATGGAAGAGGGGAATTCCCTGGACAGCCGGTCCGGGATTGAATATTGTGAATTCCTTCAGCCTGTTATGTCTGAAAGAAAACTTTAACTGCTGTGGTGCTTTTATTTCGAATGAGATCAGTAAAATGCAGTTGAAAGGCATTAAAATCCCTTCTGACTTCAAACTGCATTATAGTATTTATCACCCGATTGTTCTGATGACCAGCAGGCAATGCCTTACGCAACAGGTAACGGGATGTGCGAAAAACAAAATGGATGAGGATTGTATCCCGCATTGCAGCAGGCTTTCATCCATTACCAATTTAAAGCAGGAAACCTTCCATATTGAAAAAACCAGGGGAAACC
>CAIPFN010000045.1 GCA_903864265.1 uncultured Bacteroidales bacterium
TTGCAGACGAAAACCTTTCCCACATTGCATCGCCCGCATTTGCCGAGCCCGCATTTCATACGGTTTTCGAGGGTGGTAAATACCTGTTCGTCCTTAAAACCGTATTTTTCGAGTACAGGAAAGGTGAATTTGATCATCACCGGGGGACCGCAAACAATGGCAATGGTATTTTCGCTTACCGGTTTCATGCGATCGAGAATGGTAGGAACAAATCCAATATCCCCTTTCCAGTCGGGGGTTTCGCCTCCGGGATCCACGGTAGTAACCAGGTTTACATCGGCACGTTCCTTCCACTCGGCCAGTTCGTTCTTATAAACCAGGTCGGCCACAGTTCTGGCTCCGTAAAGTATGGAAATATCCTTAAACTGATCCCTTTGGTCGAGGCACGACCAGATGACGCTGCGCATGGGCGGTAAAGCAATTCCTCCGGCAATAAAGAGCAGGTTCTTGCCTTTCCAGTCATCAATAGGGAAAACATTCCCGTAGGGACCGCGGAACCCTATGGTATCGCCTTCGTTGAGGCTGGCCAGTTCGGTGGTAACCCTGCCGGCTTCCCTGAAAGTGCATTCGATATAGCCTTTACGGGTTGAGGGCGAAGCCACGCAAAAGGTAACCTCCCCTTCTCCGAAAACCGAATACTCCCCGAACTGCCCCGTTTGAAAGGAGAAATTATTTCCTTCCTCTTCGTTGGTAAACTTCAACCTGAATGTTTTGACCATGGGTGCCTCTTCGGTGATCTTTTCGATCTCCATCAGGTAAGGCTGGTAAATATTCTGTTGCTCCATATTATGTTGTATGCTGGGTTATTTTTTTAGTATTTATGCTTTGTTACGGAGAAGTGAGATGTGCGATGTCAGATGTGGGATGTCGGATGTCGGATGTTGGAAGACCATGGAATTATGAGTCATTGAAAGTCAAAATTCACCTTCTCATCTTCAAATCTTCAAATCTTTTCATCTTCACATCTTTTAATCTTCAAATCTTCAAATCTTCAAATCTTCAAATCTTCTCATCTTCAAATCTTCAAATTTTCAAATCTTCAAATCAAACTAATAGCAGTCAGATGCTCCTTGATATTCATATCCACCGGGCAGGCTCTCGAACAACGTCCGCACCCTTCGCAACCGACAACATGAAGTTGTTCGGGCATATAGGCAAACTTATGCATAATCCTCTGCCTCCATCGCTGGCTCTGTACTTCCCGGGGATTGTGACCGGAAGTATGCAGGGTAAAGAGGGAAAATCCGCACGAATCCCAAAGCCTCAGCCTGACTCCGTTTTTAGTATTCTGTTCATCCTGGAAATCGAAACAGGCACAGGTAGGACAAACAAAGGCACATGCCCCGCATCCAATGCAACGGAGAGATTGTTCGAGCCAAAGAGTAGCATTGCCAAACGAAGCCGTTGTTTTTTCAACAACCGAATCCACCTTAAAAGCCACCTTAACATCGGCCAGGAATTTACTTTTATCAATGCTGGCTCCCGCTTCACTTAAGAGATCGGCAAACAGCAGGGAGAGTTTAGCTCCTTTTTCGGTAAGTATCTCAACCAGAATATCATCCTTGCTTATTCCGGTAAACTGTAAGTCGCTTCCGGCCGTATTGCCCGGCCCCCCTCCTACCGAAGTACAGAAACAGTACTCATCGGCTGTAGGACAGGAAAAAGAAATAATGGTAGTCTTCTCTTTTTTCTTCAGGTAAAACTGATCGGCAGGTGCTTCCCCGAAAATGGCATCCAGTGATTTAAATCCTGATGCATCACAAGGTCTTACTCCGAAAAGGATGGTATCGGGGCAGGCTTCCGGATCCACGGGGAATTGTTGTACTTCCGATTTCCCAAGCGTATACCTGAGCACCTTTTCCACTTTGGGAAAAGCTGCTTTTTTGGCCGACTGTGTCGAAAGCAGCACATCCAGCGCAATGGCATCAAGCGATTCAACCAATTCGATCTCAACCACCTTACCTTTTCGAACAGGTGCCAGTACCGGGTATCCATTCGAACGGAACCTTTCGATCAGTTTCGAAAGCTCGCTGTATTTCAGTATTTTTAGTTCTTTCTCCATGGGTCAGATAATGAAGTTCTCCTTATCATCGGGTTTATAGGTTGACAGAGCGTAAACTGCATCGGACTTCATTCCGGCAGTGGCACCAAAGCCCGCTTTTATAGGGCTGATCAGTTGATACGTCAGCAGGTTAAGCGGAATGTCCATTGGGCATGCATTGGCACATTCGCCACAATTCACGCAGCGGCCGGCTAAATGCATGGCACGCATCAGGTGGTAATCGAGGTTGCCGCGCTCATGACTGGCAACCGGGATCCACTGAGGCTGGTTAACATCAGTTGTACAGCGATGGCAATAGCACATGGGGCAGGCGGCCCGGCAGGCATAGCATTTAATACATTTCTCAAATTCCTGGTTCCAGAAAGTCCAACGTTCCGAAACGCTCATGGCTTCCAGTGCAGCGATGCGCTCCTGTTCGCCGGAAGTTATACCGGTTTCGGTTGTCAGCAGATATCCTTCAATGGAATGAAAATCAAGGAATTCAGTAAATGACCCGTCAGGATTTGCAAACAGAACCAAAACTTCCCCGTCCTTGATCTGGAACTCCGAAGCAAGCTGCAAAATGCTCCGCAAGGCAGCTACATTGGCCAATATTCCCAGTTTTCCGAGGTGTTTAACCTCATGTTTCAACAGGTAACCAGCCAGGTTTTGCGTACAGTTTGCACTAAAAACCAGGTTTTCGGCCTGTTCGGCTGTTCGGACAAAAATGGCCCTGCTGCGGTCGGCCGAACCTTTTCCGTATCCGATAAAAACATCTATCGTTTTATCGGTGAGTAACTGTGTTACTTTTTTTATCATGTCATTCATTGCTGGTGCCCTCCTCATTAAATAAAGTGGAAACGGCAATCTTATTATAATTTTCGTAAGGGCCCAATTCCTTAATCTTTTTTGTACAATTGTTCACCACATCGGCCCATTTGAAACCTTCGGCTGCCGAAACCCAGCTGAACTGTATGCGATCGGTATCAATACCCGTAAAATTCAGCAGATTCCGGAATACGATCCACCTGCGACGGGCATGAAAATTACCGGTGCTGTAATGGCAATCGTTCGGATGACAGCCCGAAACGATAATCCCGTCGGCCCCGTTTTCGAATGCCTTCATAAGGATCATAAAATCAATACGGCCGGTACACGGGAAACGGATGATCTTCACATTGGCCGAATACTTGATCCGGCTCGTACCTGTGAGGTCGGCACCGGCGTAGGTACACCAGTTGCACACAAATGCCACGATTTTTGGTTCAAAGTCCTGCATTATATAAGCTATTAATCGTTTAACAAAGCCATAATTTCGGTATACACCTGCTGGTTCGAGTAACCGTGAATGTCAATTGCCTTGGTACGGCAAAGGGCTACACAGGTACCACAGCCCTGGCAGAGTCCTTCATTCACCCGGGCCAGTGTCTTGATAATTTCCCCGCTCCGGCTCTTGATTTCTTCCCGTTCAATAGCCTGGTATGGACAAACACTCTGGCAGAGGAAACAACCTACACAGGCGGAATACACCGGGGCAGCCTGGCGGTTTACCACAGCCACCAGCGGATCGCGGGTTAACTCGTCGTTGCTGAACAGGGCTGCCACTTTAACGGCTGCACCCGAAGCGGCTGCTACCGATTCAGGAATATCCTTGGGAGCCTGGCAGGCACCAGCCAGGAAAATACCTGCGGTATTGGTTTCAACCGGCTTCAGTTTGGGATGCGCTTCGGCGAAAAATTTATATGAATCGTATGAAATATGTACCGTTTGTGCCAGTTCTTCAGCTCCTTTATTGGCTACACCGGCCGTGGCCAGGACAACCATATCTGCTTCTATTTCAATGGGTATGCCTCCCATCAGGGTGTCAGCACCCTTAACGATGAGCTTGCCATTCTTCTCATAAATGGTAGAAACACGACCACGGACATAATGCGTCCCGTCTTCAACGATGGTCCTGCGCACAAATTCCTCGTACATCTTGCCGCCGGCCCTGATATCCATATAGAATACGTAAGGCGTGCCATCATGCACCTTGTGTTTATAAAGCATGGCATGTTTGGCGGTATACATGCAACATATCTTGGAACAATATTCAATTCCTTTGGCCGGATCGCGCGAACCTGCACAGGCCACAAAAACAATCTTTTTAGGAACCTGTCCATCCGATGGCCTGCGAATTTCACCCTGGGTAGGCCCTGAAGCTGAGGCCAGACGTTCGAATTGCAGCCCGTCAATTACATCTTTATACTTTCCGAATCCATACTCAGGGAAATAATCCGATTTCAATACATCGAAACCTGTAGCCATGACAATTGCACCGGCTTCAACTTCAATAACTTCATCTTCCTGGTCGAAGCGTATGGCTTTGGTGGGACAAACAATTTCACATACCTTGCATTTCCCTTTAATGTAATACGTGCAATTTTCCCTGTCGATTACAGGTTTATTGGGAACGGCCTGGGGAAAAGGCACATAGATGGCAGGCCTGAAACCCAGCCCGCGTTCAAATTCATTCGGTATCTTTTTCTGTGGGCATTTGGTGGTACACAGTCCGCAGCCCGTGCATAGATGTTCATCGAGACTCTTGGATTTCTTCCGGATTTTAATCTTGAAATTTCCAATAAATCCATCCACGCTCTCTACTTCGGAGTAGGTATGCAGGGTAATATTCGGATGTTGCGCAATTTCAACCATCCGGGGAGTAAGTATACACTGAGAGCAGTCGAGAGTAGGAAAGGTTTCGGATAACTGCGACATATGGCCGCCAATGGAAGGAAGTTTTTCGACCATAATCACCTTATGCCCGCAATTGGCTATGTCGAGAGCGGCCTGAATGCCGGCAATACCACCTCCGATTACCAGGGCGGTTTTGGTCACCGGAACTTTGATTGACTTGAGCGCCTTGTTCTTTTTAACTTTCTCAACCATTACCCTTACCAGGTCTTCGGCTTTTTCAGTGGTAAGATCATCTTTTGGATGTACCCAGGAGCAATGCTCGCGGATATTCGACATTTCGCACAAAAAAGGGTTCAGGCCGGCTTCGGCACAGGCTTTACGGAAAGTAGGCTCATGCATACGGGGTGAGCAGGCTGCTACAACCACGCCATCCAGTTTATGTTCCTTTATGGCTTCCTTCAGCAAGGTCTGGCCCGGATCGGAACACATGTATTTATAGTCGGTGCTGAATTCTACACCTTTGAGTTCACCTGTTATTTTGGCTACTTTTTCGCAATTTACGGTGGCTGAAATATTTTCACCACAGTGACAAACAAAAACTCCTATCCGCGACATGGTTAAGCCTCCAATTTTTGAGTGGGTACAACTTTTTTCGGTGCGTCAGTAACAGCAGCCTCCTTTACCGGTTTTTCCGGCAGATTTACTTCGGTCATATGGCGGTTCAACCCCAGGGTTTTGGCATCAAGCCCAACAGCCAGACCCAGCACCTGTGAAATGTATAAAACGGGTATGTCGATTTTTTCATTCAGAAACTTATTGATCTCCGGCCGGCGCATATCCAGGTTTGAATGGCACATCGGGCAGGCAACCACTATTACTTCAGCAGCACGATCAGCAGCATCCTTCATGATGTTTCCCGACAACCTGGCGACGGTATCGGTACGCGATACCGACATTCCGGCACCGCAGCACTCCGTCTTGAAAGCCCAGTCAATGGCATCCCCTCCAGCTTTTTTCACAAGGGTATCCATGCTTTGAGGATCTTCCACCCTGTCGAATTTAAGAATGGAATGGGGTCGTACAAGCAGGCAGCCATAATAACAGGCTGTCTTATAATTAAATGGCTTGACTACTTTTTCTTCCAGGCGGTCGGTAATGTATTTGTCGATAAACTGTATAATGTTGAGAATCTGCGTGGTGCCTTCATATTTCAGTTCAATCAGGGAAGCTACTTTTGAACACAGAGCCGGATCGGCTGCAAGTTCATGTTGAGTTACCGAAAGCCGGTTATAACAGGCTGCACAGGGGACTACAATATCTTTAATGCCTTCCCTTTCGGCTAAAGCCATAATACGGGCCGGAAGGCTTAAGGATAACTCCTTGTTCAAATTGTGCGCGGCTGTGGCTCCACAGCAATTCCAGTCGGGAATTTCAACCAGTTCAATGTCAAATACCTTTGCCAGGGCTGAAACCGATTCCTGGTATTCGCGGGCACCCCCTTTCATGGAACAACCTGGATAGAATCCTACTTTCATTGTTGACCCTCCTTTTTATCTTTTTGTATATTGTTAAAAATGGCAGCTATCTTTTTCCTGCCCTTGATGAATTCAGGAACAGGGTTTAACTTACCTTTTACGAACATTTTGGGTGCAATCAACACATCCTGCATCATGGCCCCTGTCCGCATTTTATAATCCACAATCAGTCCCATTTCATACAGCCGGCCTGTGATATTAATGGAATCGAGAAAGGATTTATGGAATGAGATGATCTTTTTTGCCTGGGGATTGGTCTTTTTCGCTCCCAGCGACTTTTGGCGCATATAGTCCATCAGCGTTGGAATGTCAATTTCCATCGGGCAACGCGTGAGGCACATTTCGCAACTCACACAAAGCCATATCGACATGGATTTCAATAACTTGTCATAATGATTGGAATCGTCGGTCTGTAGCATACGCATAACCAGACTGGGCGGATAATCCATTTCAGCTGCCACCGGGCAGCCTGCCGAGCATTTGCCGCACTGGTAACATTTATTTATGACAACACCGGTATCCTTACTGATCTCACCGCTGAGGGATAATGGGTGATTATTTTCATGTGAAGCGGACATAGGAGTATATTATACAATGGTTTAACTTTTTTACCCACCTTGACGATCTTTAAGTAATTCCCCTGCAATGTCTGGAGTTATTACTGTTTTCAAATGATGGACGTTCAATTCTGTTCAGGATAAAGATTCAATCAAATCAGCATCTGCAAAAAGAGGAATTTTTTGGATAATCCTAAAGCGTTCCTGTTATTCGATTAACAAGCAA
>CAIPFN010000046.1 GCA_903864265.1 uncultured Bacteroidales bacterium
AATCAACACCCCGAAATAATCATGCGTTAACGAAACTGTGTGAACTACTCACGGATACCGAAACCCTTTATCCTGGTACAGAACTAAGGTTGATCTATCAATTAGCGACAGATTAATTAACGAGAGGTCAGGAAGTCTGAAATTATTCCCGGAAAGTGAAGGAGAGATTGTTGAGGTATTAAGAATCATACGGAAAATAATGAAACACATGGATGTGCTCTATGGTATTGAGAATCCTGTTTTTAAAGATTTAAAACGAGACAGATCATTCATTTTCAAAAAACTTTTACCCTGGTTACCGAAATTTATTTTTACCGTTGGAAAAATAAATCGCATGAATATGCCGGTTGAGGATTATTTAAAAACTAAAATAATAAATCCTTCACTCAGGGATATGGTTTCACAGCATTTCTTTAAAAATACACCTGCATTTTTTGCATTGAGTTATTTCTCCTTATATCTGGATTATTTTTATCCCAAAGGTGGGGTAGGAAAACTTTCGGAAGCATTGAAAAACAAGATCTCAGAACTTGGAGGAGAAATAAAGACAGAAACAAGAATTATTGAAGTAATGGCGGGTACATTTCATGTTATAGACCAGAATAATATCAGTTATAAATATGACAATCTAATCTGGGCAGCTGATTTAAAAACTTTATATAAAACAACAGAAACAGAAGGTTTTCTGCCCGGTATCAGATCAAGATTTGAGGAAACAAAAAACAAGATGCTGCAAAACCGGGGTTGTGATTCTGTTTTTTCATTATTCCTGGAAGTAGATGAGCCACTTGATAGCTTTAGGAAAATTGCCAATGGACATTTCTTTTATACCCCCTCCAGATCAGGTTTAGGCGAAACACACCGGAAGGAACTTGACGATCTGCTAAGTAATTTTGAAAAAGTTAGAAAAGAACAACTAATGACCTGGCTTGACAAATTTACCAAATTAAACACATACGAAATTTCTATTCCCGGACTTAAAGACCCCGAATTGGTTCCTCCGGGCAAAACCGGTATGATTATAAGTCTACTTGCGGAATACGATTTGTTTAAAGAGGTTCAGAAAGCAGGATGGCTCGATGAATTTACTTCCGAAATGGAGAATAATATTATTGATGTAATCTCTGTTTCTGTATTCCCAATGCTTAAAGATAAAATTATTACGCATTTTTCCTTTACACCCCTAAGCATTGAAAATAGAGTTGGCAGCTCGGAAGGGGCTATTGTAGGTTGGTCATTCCAAAAATCGATGCCGGTTATAAACAAAATTCAGATCTCAGATCGTTCAGTACTGACACCAATACCGTCCATTTATCAGGCAGGACAATGGGCATACAGTCCCGCAGGCGTGCCGATGTCAATACTTACTGGCAAACTCGCGGCGGATAAAGTGCTAAAGAATAAAATATGAAAGTATAACTTCAGCTATACTGAACCTAAATTCCTGACACAAATAATTGGTTAATAATTACTTGTCGGAATAGTGATTTGGATTTTGTACATGAAGACTATTAATATTTGAAAATTATTAAGTTAAAACCAGATACTGGTTTGAATCTGCATTTATTTGCAAGAGTGAAAATCAATTGTAAATTTGTTCTGCCACTTTGCTAAAATCCTTTTAGCAGATAGAATCACCCGATAAATTAACTCTCTGATATTCTATACGATGAATTTTAAATGGCCAACCTTAATTTTACTTTCTTTTTTCTGCTCAGGAATATACAATCCCGCCATAGCTCAGAAAAACACCACGGCTTTAACCCTGGAAGATATTTATAAAAATAACGTATACCAGGATAAGGGCTATGGCCCTGTGCGCTGGAGTAAGGACAGTAAAGGCTACCTGGCTTTTGAAGCCAGCAGGGAGGTGAATGGAAAGGATATTGTCATGTACGATGCCACAACAGGGGTACGTTCGGTAGTTTGTTCAGCAAAATCATTTATTCCTGAAGGACAAACCGTGCCTTTGGCTGTATCTGATTATGTATGGTCGCCCGATAACAGCAAGCTTCTTATTTTCACCAATACACGCAGGGTATGGCGGTATCATACAAAGGGAGATTATTGGGTGCTTGATCTGAAATCGGGCAAACTTCGCCAGCTGGGCAAATCAGTCGAACCTGCAACCATGATGTTTGCAAAATTTTCTCCTGACGGGTCACGGGTAGCCTATGTGAGCAAGCTGAACATTTATGTCGAAGAAATTGAATCGGGTAAGGCAAAGCAGGTCACTACCGATGGCGGAGGGGAAATAATAAACGGAACATTCGACTGGGTTTACGAAGAAGAACTTGACTGCAGGGACGGATTCAGATGGAGTCCCGATGGCAAAAATATTGCCTATTGGCAGTCGGATACTAAGGGGATTGGGACTTTCTTTATGATAGATAATGTGGATTCAATTTATCCAACAATTATCCCGATCCCGTATCCGAAAGTAGGAACGGCTAACTCCGCGGTGAAGGTCGGCATAGTATCTGCAGAAGGTGGTGCTACCAAATGGTTTGATATACCCGACGACCCACGCAATAATTACCTGGCGCGAATGGATTTCATTCCGAACTCCGGCAATGTTGTGATTCAGCAACTAAACCGGCTTCAGAATACCAACAAGGTGTGGATCGGGAATACAACTACCATGGCATTAACCAATATTCTGACCGATACCGATAAATATTTCCTCGATATACATGATAATATTCAATGGCTCGACCATGAGAAGTATTTTACCTGGACCAGCGAGAAAGACGGATGGCTTCGTTTATACCTGGTTTCGAGAGACGGGAAAAGCATACAACCCATTATAAAGGAAAATTTCGATGTAGTAAGTATTAGCTGTATCGACGGAACAGGTGGCTATGTTTATTACATTGCTTCACCTGATAATTATACTCAACGCTATCTCTATCGGAGTCGAATTGATGGTAAAGGCAGTGCCGAGCGCGTGACTCCTGCCGATTTGGCCGGTCAGAATTCCTACCAGGTTTCCCCCGATGCCAAATGGGCTATTCATACTTTAAATAATGCTGTAACTCCACCCCGGATTTCGCTCGTGAGCCTGCCCTCGCATAAGGAAGTAAGGATTTTTGAAGATAATGCTGCCTCAAAGCAAAGATTCGATCAGCTTCATCTAAATCCAAAAGAGTTCTTTAAGGTGGATATCGGGGAAGCAGTGCTTGATGCATGGATGATTAAGCCAGTTGGCTTCGACAAGTCGAAGAAATATCCAGTAATATTTTATGTTTATGGTGAACCGGCCAGCAGTACAGTCCAGGATTCATGGGGAGGAGGCGATCTCTGGCACCAGTATCTGGCTCAGCAGGGATATATTGTAATAAGTGTTGATAACAGAGGTACGAATGTGCCCCGCGGATTGGAATTCCGGAAATGCATCTACCGCCAGATAGGAATTCTTGCTTCTTCGGATCAATCGAAAGCCGCGAAAAAAATATCTTCGATTTTCAGCTTTGTTGATCCCGAAAGAATTGGAATCTGGGGATGGAGCGGGGGCGGCCAGATGACCCTTAACTGCCTTTTCCGTTACCCCGAAGTGTATAATACCGGATTAGCAGTTTCATTTGTTTCGGACCAGAGACTTTATGATAATATATACCAGGAGCGGTACATGGGCTTGCTTGATGACAATAAAGAAGGGTATCGGGATGGTTCTCCGATTAATTTTGCCAAAAACCTGAAAGGGAACCTGATGATAATTCATGGTACTGCCGATGATAATGTACATTACCAGAGTTTTGAGATGCTCGTCAATGAGCTGATCAAAAACAACAAGATGTTCAGCATGATGTCGTACCCCATGCGTTCGCACGGAATTTATGAAAGGGAAAATACGTCCTATCATCTGAGGGAAACCATGGAGAAATTCTGGAAATCAAATCTGCCGGCAGGTGGAAAATAAACTGCATTCCCCGGCTTTGAAGTTGAAGTTAATGAAGCTATTGAATTAAATCCAGTAAACTCGTTTTATGAAGCCAAGCATTTTTAATGATGTAATTGGTCCGGTGATGAGAGGGCCTTCAAGCTCTCATACTGCTGCAGCCCACCGGATCGGAGCTGTTATCCGGCAGGTTTGTTTGCCGGATATAGGGAAAGTGCTGGTTGAATTCGACCGGAGAGGATCGCTGGCCACCACTTATGAAGGTCAGGGTTCAGCGATGGGTTTGATCAGCGGGTTGCTTGGCTTGAGCATTCTTGATCCCTCCATCGTGAGATACTACGAATTGGCAACAGAACGGGGACTGGATATCCGGTTCCTGGTTACGGATTTTGAGGCCCAGCATCCAAATACTTATAAAATCCTGGTTGAAAACGAAAACCAGGAGTTCGGGTTCGTTGCCGTTTCAACCGGTGGTGGAATGATTAAAATAAATAGCCTTAATGGTTTTGACATTTCGATTTGTGGTGATTATTTTGAAACACTGGTAAACTGTGATTCTCTGGCTGACAATGAAATTCAGGCTCTTTTTCAGCTGCTGAAGGATCAGACGATGCATTCGGAAATATACCTTTATCGCCAAGGCGGGAATAATTACCTGATTAATATCAAATCGAGGGAACCTATACTGGATAAAGTGACTGAACTGGCTGCCGGATATAATGCTAAATGGATCCGGCAGATTGATCCCGTTATGCCGATACTGTCGGGAGTAAATAAGCCTTTGCCTTTTGCATCAGTGGATGAAATGATGGCCCTGGCAGAGCAAAATGGAATGGACCTGGCTGAACTTGCTATCCTTTATGAAAGTGAACGTGCCGGCATTGATTCACAGATAGCGATTTCGCTAATGCGCGACATTGTTTTAACTATAAAAAACTCTATCCGGGAAGGCTTGAACGGGACCATATATGAAGACAGGATCCTGGGGCAACAAAGTCATCTGATCATGGAGGCGGAAAGGACAAACCGTATTTTCCGTACCCCGATGAATACAATGATAGCGTATGTTACCGCATTAATGGAAGTAAAAAGTTCCATGGGAATTATTGTGGCAGCTCCTACAGCAGGCTCATCAGGTTTGCTTGGAGGTGCTATCTTCGGGGCTGCCGAAGGATTCACCGATGATATTGATCGCATTACAAAAGCATTCCTGGCCGCGGGTTTGATCGGCGTATTTATTGCCGGTAAATACACTTTTGCAGCGGAGGAAGGTGGATGCCAGGTCGAATGCGGCGCTGCTTCGGGCATGGCTGCCGCCGGGCTTGTTCAACTCATTGGCGGCACTGCCCGCCAGGCAATCAACGCTTCATCATTGGCCCTGCAGAACATTCTCGGGATGGTTTGCGATCCTGTAGCCGACCGGGTTGAGGTTCCCTGCCTTGGGAAAAATATTATGGGCGCTTCCAATGCACTTAACTCCGCCAATATGAGTATTGCCGGTTTCGACCCGGTAATTCCCCTGGATGAAGTTATCGATGCTATGAAATCGGTCGGGGATTCAATGCCCTCTACCTTATGCTGTACAGGATGTGGCGGGTTATCCGTTACCCCGACAGCGATAAAGCTCCATAAAAAATTAAAACACTGACATATGAACTATTATGACAGCAAGGCAATTGAAAATATTGCTACCCTTCCTGAATGGGTCGACATGATGGAAAAAGCATTGAAATCCAGCATCGATTCAAGTGGATATGTTATGCCCAAAAGGATGCACCTGGATTATGGTGTTGACACATTCCTGCTGATGCCGTGTATAACAGATGAATACTGGGTCACAAAGTTAGTTTCATTCTGCCCGGGAAACAGATCAGCAGGTCGTCCTTCTATATATGGTACAGTCGTTTTAAATGATACCAAAACTGGAGAACCACTCGCCGTTATGGATGGAAGTGCCATTACTGCCATGCGTACCGCGGCAGTCACTGCAGTTGGTGTCAGGCATCTTTCTCCGGCTGGTTGCCATTCGCTTGGAATAATTGGTACCGGGACACAGGGCATATGGCAGGCACTTTTTGCATGCTCCGAGCGCGAAATAAATGAAATATGGGCCTTCGATCACAACACGGAAAATCTTAGGCATTTTTCCGAGAAGGTGAAGAGCAAATATCCAATCATAAGGATTAACCAGGCAGCTGATTCTTCGGAAGTAGCTATGAATTCTGACATTATCATTTCTGCAACAAATTCTCAAGATCCGGTTTTCCCGGATATGAAAGAACTATTTACAGGAAAAACATTTATTGGCATAGGCTCTTATAAACCTGATTGCCGTGAATTCCCGGAACAGTTATTTCGCCAACTCGATCATATCTATGTTGATTCGCTCGATGGGAAAAAAGAAAGCGGTGACCTGATAACTCCTGTTAATAATAACTGGATAGCTGAAAACAAGATTTACCCGATCGGAAGCCTGCTTCCGGATAAAAGTATTCAAACTCCCAATCCTACCCGTTTATTTAAGACCGTAGGTTTCGCCTTATTGGATCTGTTTGCGGCTAAACTTGTGTATGAAAAGCACATCGGGCAATAGCCTGATTATTGGAATGGTGAGTAAATGACTCTGTTATCTTAGTTTGGGTTTTACGGTACATGAAAACTTTGTAAATCAACATCCCCGGAATAAAATTCTGCAGGAATATTTCGGCTTATGAAAACCAGATCAGTTGTTTTGGCAACATTCGAATGGTAAAATCATGGGTATTATGTTCCCGAACACAAAAAGAATCGAAGCTGTTTCGAACAATTTCCTTTTAGTATCGGGCAGGGCAAGCAGCAGAAAAAGCACAACTGACAAGGTAATTCTAGGCAATTAATACAACGCGAAATAAAATTATCTTTATCAGTACTGCTCCTTTGGGGATATGGAGTCCATTGACCCCAGAGTTATAAAATGATTTTGTAAATAAATTATAATTAGTGTCTGCTGTTAAATGCTATACTTTTGACCTGGGATAACGGCATGCTATTCAAATGAGATACATGGACGGTTTCCATATAATCGGCACGCGGTTTACATTGCCGGCTGCAGTTTATCAGCCGGACAAATTACCGGTAATTGCTACTGTTTATGCTGGCAGGAAAACAGCATAAGGCATGATAAATTTAGCCGGGGCATTGATTTAATAATAAAGACCTCAAAACATATTGTAAAGCATAAAAAGACCCAAGCTGTAAAAGTATAAAAGATGAAGATAAATCTCAGGTTTGTCCTGATAACGTCCATACTGGTGGCGACCCTGAAGTTATTTCCGCAGCAGGTATGGCCTTCGTATCCCATTGCTCCTGTGCCTTTTACATCAGTTCATATCAGTGATAATTTCTGGGCACCACGCATACGTACAAATCATGAGGTGACCATCCCGATTGCCATCCAGAAATGCAGGGAAACCGGCCGCATCAAAAACTTCAAAATCGCCGGTAAACTTGAGAAAGGAGCATTCTGTTCACTATACCCTTTCGATGATTCGGATATCTATAAAATTATCGAAGGAGCCAGTTTTACCCTGCAAACCACTCCCGATCCGGCTCTTTCACTTTCTATCGACACGCTGATATACTACATCAGCCTGGCCCAGGAACCCGACGGGTATCTGTTCACCAACCGTACTATTGATTCAACCAAACTTCATGAATGGGTTGGAAAAAAAAGATGGGAAAAAGATCCTGAACTCAGCCATGAATTATATAACCTGGGGCATTTGTACGAAGCGGCTGTTGCCCATTACCTGGCGACAGGCAAACGTTCACTTCTGGATATCGCCATAAAAAGTGCAAACCTGGTTTATAATGATTTTATTGGCAAACAATTGCCATACTACCCCGGGCACCAGGTTATTGAAATGGGACTGGTAAAACTTTACGGAGTCACAGGTGAAAAAAAATATCTCGAACTGGCCCAGTATATGCTCGATATCCGGCATGGTGGTGATGAATATAACCAGGCACAAAAACCAGTTGTTGAACAGGATAAAATTGTAGGCCATGCAGTAAGAGCTACTTACATGTATTCGGGCATGGCCGACCTGGCCGCTATCAACGGCAACACCGCTTATAAAAATGTTTTAACAAAAATCTGGAACGATTTAATTTCGACCAAATATTACCTCACAGGAGGAATTGGCTCAGGTGGGAACAACGAAGGATTTGGTGATCCGTACTATCTCCCTAATATGTCGGCCTATTGCGAAACCTGCGCTTCCATTGGAAATGTTTACTGGAACTACCGCATGTTTTTGCTTCACGGCGAATCAAAATACATGGATGTTCTGGAACGAAGTCTTTATAATGCTTTGCTTTCGGGAGTCTCTTTGAGTGGCGATCACTTTTTCTATCCGAATGTACTTGAATCCCGAGGTCAGCATAAGCGATCAGAGTGGTTTGGATGTGCGTGCTGCCCGAGTAATGTGTGCCGTTTCCTGCCTTCCATTCCGGGATATATCTATGCACATGATAAATCTGCAATCTACCTGAATCTGTACATTCAGAATAAAGCCGATATCGATTTCAACGGTAGTAAAACCGAAATAGTACAAGCAACTGATTATCCCTGGAGCGGGAAAATCACTGTTACCGTAAATCCCTCAGCAACAAAACACTTTGCTGTTGCATTGCGCATACCGGGATGGGCCAGCGGTGATGTTGTCCCAAGTGATTTGTATCATTTTCTGCCTGATGTTAATACGCCTTTCACTATTTCCGTTAACGGAGTACCCGCGGGATATGTGATGAAAAACGGCTACGCCCTAATTGAAAATAACTGGAAACCCGGGGATAAAATCGAGCTTAATCTTTCCATGCCTGTTAAAAAAGTAGTTGCAAATTCGCTTGTTTCAGCTGATCGGGATAAAATTGCCCTTCAGCGTGGACCCTTGGTTTATTGCCTCGAATGGCCGGATAACAAAGAAGGACATGTTCTGAATCTGGTATTTGATCCAAAATCTGAACCTGAAGCTACTTTCAGGCCTCAATTGTTGTATGGCGTTGAAGTAATAACCGGGCAGGCAAGCTCCCTCAGGCAGACTGAAAACGGAATTCAGGCTTCAGGAAATGAAACATTTACAGCTATCCCTTATTATGCATGGGCTAATCGTGGCCCCGGCGAAATGCAGGTTTGGATGGCTACAAAAGCCGAAGTTGCCCACCCTTTGCGGATGCTCACGCTTACCGGTAAAAGTAAAATCAGTGCATCAATTGCAGGTAAATCACTTTGTGCCGTCAACGACTATGAAATACCACAGAGTTCAAATGACCAGGAATTACTGAATTATAATTGCTGGCCAAAGACCGGCAGCACCGAATGGATTCAATACGATTTCGGAAAAAAGACAAAAGTGTCGGAATCCTCAGTGTATTGGTTTGATGATGGTCCTTTCGGAGGATGCCGGGTACCCATATCCTGGAAAATCTTGTATAAATCGGGAAACTCCTGGAAACCGGTCAAACAGCAGGGAGAGTATCCAAATGCAAAACACAGCCTCAATTCGGTAAAGTTCAAAGCCATTAAAACTAAAGCGATACGACTTGAATATGCCTTGCCCCCAGATTTTTCATCCGGGCTATATGAATGGACTGTCAAATAGTGGGATGCCAATGAACGCCGGCAAAAAACCGGGTATATTTTCAACCTTCAGGCATGATGCTATCAGTGAGAAAACCAATGACTAACTGCACATATATGATAAAACCATTTACGCTTACCACGGCAGCAATAATCTTCCTGATGATGATGCAAGCCTGCCGACAAGAGATTAAACCTTTGGGCACTTCTGTTGTTTTCGGCAAATTGCCCGACGGGCGCGAAGTAAAAATCTACACCCTTACCAACCGCAAAGGATATACAGCAAAGATTACTGATTTTGGCGCCAAACTGGTGTCGCTGATGGTGCCTGACAAAAACGGTAAACCGGCTGATGTGATATTGGGTTATGATTCCCTTTGGCAATATCTGAAAGGCGATCCCTATTTTGGTTCAACGGTCGGACGATATGCAAACCGGATTGCTAAAGGCAAATTCACTCTGAACGGAAAGGAATATCAACTGGCTCTTAATAATGGCCCAAATCATCTGCACGGAGGCCCCGGCGGATACCACAGCGTTTTATGGAAATCAGAAATAGTGGATAAAAACGGGCATCCCGCTGTCAGGCTTACCTACTTAAGTCCTGATGGAGAAGAAGGCTATCCCGGAAACCTGGCAATCGGGGTAACCTAT
Source organism: uncultured Bacteroidales bacterium (assembly GCA_903864265.1). Classification (GTDB taxonomy): domain Bacteria; phylum Bacteroidota; class Bacteroidia; order Bacteroidales; family UBA4417; genus UBA4417. The sequence goes on from CAIPFN010000046.1 coordinate 10,173, forward strand.
TGCTGGAACGATGCAAATGAACTCCAAATCGATTACACAGCCCTTTGCGACCAGGATACCTATATAAATTTGACGAATCACTCCTTATTCAATCTGAAAGGAGCCGGGGAAGGGGACATACTTGACCATGAACTCATGCTGGCCGCCGAAACTTATACCCCGGTTGACGCTACATTAATTCCGACAGGCCGGATCGACTCAGTTAAAAACACCCCTTTCGATTTTAACACCCCGATTGCGATCGGGAAAAGAATCAATGAGGCATTTAACCAGCTTATTATCGGTAAAGGATATGATCACAATTGGATTTTAAAAAGCAACAAACTCACCGACCTTGCCGCCTCGCTTTATGAGCCGGTTTCGGGCAGGCTGATGGAGGTATTTACTACCGAACCGGGAATACAATTTTACTCAGGAAACTTCCTCGACGGATCACAAAAAGGACATGGAAACAAGCCTTATAATTTCAGGTTTGGCCTTGCCCTGGAGGCGCAGCATTTCCCCGATTCGCCCAATCAACCAGCCTTCCCTATCACATTACTTAAAAAAGGGGAGAAATATACTCAAACGACAATTTACAAATTCGGGGTCAGGTAAACCGGTCCAATCCTTCCCCAACAAAGGATGGTTGAGTTGGTGTAACCCACTTAACGAACCAGCACCCGCATTCCCAATAAATAGGGCAGAGCTTCGTGGTGTGTATCCCTGATTCAGCGAAGCACAATGGCTAAAATGGATCTGACTGATGGGACTTTTACAAGGATGGACTGTAATTTCTATACATCAGGGATACAAGCCAAATGTTTTCCTTCATGCACCGGATTTCATGTATAAATGTCTTTATCTTTAACCCTGAATAATCTTATTCCCATTCCCATGAAATATTTATTTTGCCTGCTTGCAATAGTAGTAACCCTATCGATACAGGCACAAACCACTAAAGAGGAGAGCATTAACCTGAACCAACTGTGGAAGTTTATGCAAGGTGATAACCTGGCATATGCTCAGCCTGGCTACGATGATTTGGGCTGGAAATCCATACCTGTGGATAAAATATGGGAGGCCTCAGGGTACGATCCTTACGACGGTTATGCATGGTACCGTTTAAAAGTGATTTTTCCTTCTTCATTAAAAAGCACTTCCTTCCTGAAGGACAGCCTTAGAATTTACATGGGAAAGATCAATAATTTTGATCAGACCTTTCTGAATGGCTCACTCATAGGGAGTAACAGCAAGAATGTTGCACCCGGAACCCGGCCCGATACCCTGTTCAAAAAAGCACCCCAGGGTTTGTGGGATGTAAAAAGGCCGTATACACTCTCGGTCAACGACCCCCGAATAAAATGGGACCAGGAAAATGTATTGGCCATTAGGGTTTTTGATGAAGGTGGACAGGGAGGCCTTTACACAGGCGACCAGGCTGTTTCCATGACCAGAATTTCCGATTACCTGGTTATGGATAATGCCAAAAATCCCTATACATTCGAAAACAGTAACCTGAGTAAGACCATTACGCTTCGTAACATATCGGAATCCTATAGTATCGAAGGGGATTTCTCTGTCATAGCCATCAATAAACTAACAGGGGACGAGATTTATAAGCATGTAAGCAAAAACCTAATCCTTCAACCCGGACAGCTTCAGGCCTTTACCGAAGAAATTAAGAAACCGGACCAATCGGCCATCATTACTTATAAATTTGATTTTTCGAAATCCGGTGCCAGTTCCGTTAGTACGGATGAAACGCCTTATATCACCACCCCTTCAGCACCAGCTGAACCACGCATCAATGGGGCATCTGTTACTGCTGCCCGCCCCGGGAAACCTTTTCTGTTTGCGATTCCTGCTGCCGGCAAACGGCCTATGACCTTTGAGGCTTTGAATTTACCTCAAGGACTCAAACTGGATGATAGAACGGGTATTATTTCCGGCAAGGTTGATTTACAAGGGGAATACAGGGTTGCCTTAAAAGCGATAAATGAAAAAGGTGTGGATTCACGTGAGTTAATCATATCAATTGGCGACCGTATCTGCCTCACACCTCCCATGGGTTGGAACAGCTGGAATTGCTGGGGATTAGCCGTTGACGAACAGAAAGTGGTAGCCAGTGCCCATATTTACCGCGATAAAGGCCTGATGAACCATGGCTGGACTTATATCAATATTGATGATGGCTGGGAAATCCGCGGTGACCTGAATCCAAAACGCGACCCAAAAGGGGATATTCTTACCAACGAAAAATTCCCCGATATGAAACGCCTGGGCGACAGCATTCATGCCCTGGGATTGAAATTCGGGATTTACAGTTCCCCCGGCCCATTGACCTGTGGAGGATATACTGCCAGCTACAGCCATGAAGAGCAGGATGCCGGATCCTATGCTTCGTGGGGAGTTGATTATCTTAAATATGACTGGTGTTCGTACGATGGAATAGCAAAAGATACTACACTGGCTGAATACAAAAAGCCTTACTTTGTAATGCGCGAAGCCCTGAATAAGATCAATCGGGATATCGTATACAGCCTGTGCCAGTACGGGATGGGAGAGGTATGGAAATGGGGCGGTGAAGTAGGCGGGAACCTCTGGCGTACCACAGGCGATATAACCGACACATGGGAAAGCCTGCGTGAAATCGGGTTCGGACAAATTAAAAATCAGTCCTTTGCCAAACCCGGAAACTGGAACGATCCTGATATGCTTGTTGTCGGATGGGTGGGCTGGGGGCCCAGTCTTCATCCTACCAGGCTTACACCCGATGAGCAGTACACTCACATTTCATTATGGTGCCTGCTTTCGGCTCCCTTGCTTATAGGCTGCGACCTTCAGCGTTTGGATGAATTCACATTAAACCTGTTAACCAACGACGAAGTAATAGCGCTTGACCAGGATCCGCTGGGAAGCCAGGCAAAACAAGTGATTGTGGATGGAGATATCCAGGTATGGGTAAAAGAATTGGCAGACGGGTCTAAAGCCTTTGGGGTTTTTAACCTCGGGGGAAAAACACTGAACTATAACCTTGATCTTGAAAAAGCCGGGCTGAAGCCTGGAGGGGAACTCCGCGACCTGTGGAGGCAGAAATCACTCGGCAAAGCCGGCAAAACATCGCTCCTGGCTATACCCTCTCACGGCCTTATGTTGCTTAAATTAAAATAGTTGCATTTCTGAAACCATTTCCCTATGAAAGAATTATTTCGATTAATGATAGTGTTGGTGCTTGTAACGCTTTTATCATCCATTGCTTCAGCACAGAAGGTTTTTACGGCCAGGGATTACAAACAGGCTGATTCCATAGCTGACCTTTTCGATAAAAAAGTGTTTCATGCTGTTCAAAAAACAAACTGGGTGGAAGGCCAGCCGGCATTCTGGTATTCAACTCTAACAGCCCAGGGCAAAGAATTCT
>CAIPFN010000047.1 GCA_903864265.1 uncultured Bacteroidales bacterium
AACCAATACCAATCCGGTTAATTATTTGTAAATCAACATAAAACATCATAATCTGCTATGGCAAAAAGTGTTGCTAAACCAGCTGAAAAAATCGCGGAAGAAAAAAATACGGCTACAAATGCGGTTGAAGCAATTGAAACCGTCGAAATCCACACTCCTGTTGAACACGTGAAGGACGAAACGGAAATTTCCATTGAGAAAAAACTCATCGCCTTGTTTACCCTTCAGCAAAATGATTCCAAGATCGACCGTATAAAAATTGTTCGCGGAGAGTTACCACTCGAAGTGGAAGACCTTGAAGATGACGTTGCTGGCCTCGAAACCCGTATCGACAACTATATTCAGGAAATAGAACAGCTTGAAAAACAGGTTGCGGATAAACATCAGGCCATTAAGGAAAGCCAGGTGCTGATCAAACGGTACGAAGAGCAGCAGAACAACGTGAGGAACAACCGCGAATACGATGCCCTCACCAAAGAAGTTGAGTTTCAAAGCCTGGAAATACAACTGGCTGAAAAACGCATACGCGAATTTACAGCTCAGCTTACCATGAGCCGCGAGGAAATCGAAAATGCCCAGCACGAACTGAGCGACCGCCGGAACGACCTGGAAGCCAAACGCAGCGAACTTACCGATATAGTTGCCGAAACAGAACTCGAAGAACGGGAACTCAACAACAAATCCGAACAACAGCAACGTCTGATCGAAGAACGCCTGCTTATTGCCTACAAACGCATCCGCAAAAATGCCCGTAACGGACTGGCCGTTGTACCGGTTGAACGCGATGCCTGCGGCGGATGCTTCAGCTACATCCCGCCACAACGTCAGCTCGACATTAAACTGCACAAGAAAATTATCGTCTGCGAATTCTGCGGACGCATACTGGTCGATAAAGAACTGGCTGATTCCCTGAGCTAAAACCTAAATAACATCCCCAAAAAAGGCTGCCTTTATTCAAAGGCAGCCTTTTTTCATTTCCCTGTTGTATGTGAATGGTTTCCGCACTACGGTGATTCATGCCTGGATTGCACTCCCCGGCCACAAATCCCCATAGCCTACCAGCAAACGTCGGAATGAGCCGCAATGTAAATATTTCCCGACAATCCGGTTATAGTGTAGGAATCGGAGCTAACTCCGCCCAGATTCTCGTGTTTGTAAGGGAACTGCCCGGGAGCTGTGGTATATTTCCCGTTTTTCTTCGGCAATATCTGATTGCCTACGTATAGATGAGTCGTATTTAATTTACAGTTTCCACCCATGTTATAGGTTATCGTAGCCACTGAACCGGCGTAGGTAACATTTAATGTCCCCACCAGGAAGCCATTGGCCGTGTTGCATTGCCCGGCACCGGCATAAATAGGCCAGCTGTAAGTCCCCTGCCCGATAGGCCCGTTCGACCAGCCCCAGTTATTGGAAGTAACCCCCGGAATGCCGATAAAACAGTTTGCCACCGTATTCCCGTAAGCGTAGGCGGTTTCGCACCCGCTACCGCAAACCTGCTTGCAGTAATTAATATAATACCCATACGATTTAAATGGGCTTGGAGCCTTAGCCGAAACCATCGGGTTAGCGGCATCCGGACTTACCCCGTCACGCACGCCTGCAAAGGCAACCACCACAAAGCAATCAGGCAGCGTATTCAATGGGATTACCTTGGTGTAGGCCGATACCGCGTTTACAGGCCATCCTGGCGCATATTGTTCAAAGGGAGGTGTCCCAATGTGGAAATACCCGGTTCCGTCCGGATTGATGTAGGAAGGGGTGCCGTTAGCAGCAGGCAGGCCCTCCGGCAGACCTACATACAAAAAGGTGTTTACCAGCAGCCAGTTTCCGCTTAATTCATAAGTTACGTACAGGTTGGTGAGATCATTCCCCACCGTAACTGTACCATACGTAACATCAGGGTGCCCCCATTCATACAAAGTGGCGACAACCTGGTTGCCGCAGGGGTTGTAAGCGATGGTTGATTTAACAGCAGCCACGCCCTTTTGAGCAGCGGATTGATCTTTCAGATCCGATTTCTGACATCCGGTAAATAATACCGGAACTGCAATAAGCAGGCAAATGAATAAAAATCCAGTCTTGTTCATTGTACGGTTTTTTTTACGTTAATAATAAATTACCTTAATGGATATTCAAGCTGAATTACTAGTGGAGAAAAGAACACAAATGTTGTCTGTTTGCACAATTATCATGCCTAAAAATGAATATATCTCTCTATCAATCACCTAGTTGACTCTATATGATTCTAAACAGCAAACTTCTTTCCATTTTGATACACATATGTCCCTGCTGTGAACAACATATTAACACATCCAAATTATTTTAATTAATCTTAAACTGTTTTATATCAGCTCATTTCGCACCTTTTAAAATAACTGCGCCTATGTATTACACTTTTTAGGATTTGCAAATGAGATCCTAAAATGGCATAGAGACGACAAACCGTATCAATGTATATTACTAAATGATCGTATTGAAAACTCAGTTCTACCCCTGGCAGGGGTTTTCACTTCCTTATTTAATTCCGTTGTTTGGACCTTTATATACAATTATTTCAGATTTTTGTATTCCCCTAAATATTATTGATCGCAAACCCTATCCAATGAAACCACTATCCATAGTATTCCTATTTCTTCTCATTTCAGTTACTGCCAGGGCTGCATTCACCTTTAACGAAAACTGCAGACTCGCCTATACCGATGTGATGTGTCTCCGGTTTACCCAGGCCGGCACCAGGATGCTGTCGGAAAAAAAAATAAATCCGGATAACCAGGTTCCGTCGCTGATAGAAAATTATATTGATTTCCTGAAAGTACTGATAGGCGAGGAAGAAAAAGACTTCATTCATCTGAAAAACAATAAAGAGATACGATTGCAGAAACTGGCCCTGGACGGAAAAAATTCACCCTGGTACCTCTACAGCCAAGCCCTCATTTATCTGCAATCGGGCGTGGCAAGGATAAAGTTTGGGGAATATGTGAATGCGGGACTCGATGTCAACCGGGCATACCGCCTGCTGATCGAGAACCAGAAAAAGTATCCCGATTTTGTGTTAAACAAATCGGCTCTGGGAATCTTACATTCGCTTATTGGCACTGTGCCTGCCAAATACCGCTGGGCCACCCGCTCACTTAACTTTGAAGGCACCATCACCGAAGGGGTTTCGGAGGTGAAAGAAGCCAGCAGGCAGGTGGCGGCCGATCCTCAACTCCGGTTTTTATTGCCCGAAACAGTCTTCCTCCTCACTTTCGTTACACTGAACATCTCCGTGGATATTCCGGAAGCCCTCAGCCTGGCTGATAAATTCAATGCTGAACTTTATGCCCCCCTGCTGAAAGAGAGCCCTTTGCTGGCTTATACTTTTGCCAATATTTACTCCAGGGCCGGGGAAAATGAAAAAGCAATCAAAATACTTACTGAATGCCCCCGTACCGCCGACAGGTTCCCTTTCCATTACCTCGATTATATGCTGGGAATTGCCAAACTTAACCGGCTTGACGCTGATGCCTGCTTCCCTATCCTGAACTTCCTGGGAAACTTTAAAGGGAAAAACTACATCCGTGCCGCATACATGCACCTGGCCTGGTACTACCTGGTAAGGAACGAACCTCAGAAGTACAACCTTTACATGGAGCGGATCAAACTCCGGGGAAACGACCTGGTTGACAATGATCGCGAAGCTCTGTCGTTCGCCAATAGCAATATCAAACCCGATCTGCCATTGCTCAGAGCCCGCCTTCTGTTCGATGGAGGCTATTATGAGCGGGCGCTCAACGAACTCAAAGGCTATACTTCCACCGATAAAAAATCGAAACTCGAATGCACCTACCGCCTGGGGCGCATCTATCACAACTGGGGGAAAATTGATGAGGCTATCCCGTACTATAAGGAAACCATAAAATCCGGCGCCGGCCTGCCGTATTATTTTGCAGCTAATGCAGCACTACAGTTGGGGTTGATTTACGAAAAAAGAAAAGAATACGCCCTGGCCTACTCCTGGTTTTCCAGAGTACCCGAAATGGATTTCGAAGAATACAGATTCAGCATTTGTAATAAGGCACAGGCTGGACTGAATCGTATTCATGGGAAATAAAAAAGGTGTTTTGTGGAAGTATGCCCCGATGAATTATATCATAACAAATACGCCAACTTTAAAATATGGAAAAAGCAGAGGCTCCTTCATGGAATTCAATCGTTCCCACATGCGCTTGGCCTCAATCTAAGTCTTAACTTTTTCCCGTCATGCCATCCTTGTTTTGGCCGGCATAAAACAGAATACACGCTTGTCATCCTGTTGCCTTACTTTTTCATTTTCAGCCTTTTCCCGGTTTATATTGCGATTCCTTCAGTATATGCTGCGCATCGGTATCTTCCATCAGTTGCTTCAGTGAAACGCCTTTTGCTTCAGCCATATAGGCCCTTACTATCTGCCAGCCCATAAAGGCGCCCAGCCTGCCGGGCGATTCGGCCGCAAAGCCAGAGGTAAAAGGAGCATCGGTCATCATTTTCGAAATCCCCTGCGGATCGGATGAGAAAAGCAACTGATGTTCAATCAGAAAAGCCCAGATGTTACTTTCGTTCTTTCGGCACCACGCCAGTTGATCAGCTGTATATCCTATTTTAATTTCTTCTTTCACTTCGGGCAAGGTCACATCGAGGAAATACAAGGCTTTGCCGGCCATCACCATCTGGTCAATAAGCGAATTGTGCTTCTCATCCACCCTGATAAGATTGTCCGATACAGCCATCATACACTGAGGCAATATATGCTCAGCCGTAAAGCGGTTTGCTTTATATTTAGGAATTCCGGCTTTTGGATAGGCCGGCACCTCGCTGCCCAGGAAAACATCCAGCCCTATTGCCATGGCAGTATCATAATAATAAACAGGATTTTCGATATCGAGTCCCGAAACATAGGTGAACACTTTTGGAAGCGGCTTTTCCGGATAGGCCTGCCTGAACTTTCCAAACGCCTCAGTCAGTTCTGTTTCCAGAAACCCTACCTCCGGGTATTTCTTCAGGGTTAAAGTGTACAGTTCCCTGATATTCGGATCATTCAGGAAGTTATAAATCCTGAGAATATTCAGCGTATCCTGCCACTCTTTTCCAAGAAAGAAAGCATACTCCGGATTTAATGCAGCCATTCCCTGCCTGAGATGTTTGGGGTCCAGCCCAAAAAGCGCCTTTTCGTAGCGTTTGATCACAATTTTACCTTCCGGAACCCGGGACTCTGACAATGCAGGCATTACAACTCCCTGATTCTTTTTGTTGCAGGCTTGCCACAGGAAAATAAAAATCAGTGACGATAAAACCAGAGCACTGCGCAAAACATATTTTCTCATAAACTTAAAGGGATTGGCCTGAATCCGCCTACAGAAGTTTGACTCCCAGGCTGATATTAAACATATTATTCTTCACATCAAATCCACTATGACCTCCGTACATGTTTTCCACTCCTGCTTCGTAGCGGATGTCCAGGGTAACAAAAAGCACGTCAAGCCCGGCACCCGCCTGTACCGACCAGGTACTGTTCTTCAGGTCGGATGCCGACTGTATAGGCCAAAGATCATCCATTATTGAAGGATCCAGCTTCTTATCAATTATATAAGTAAAGGCCGGGCCCGCCATCACTCTGAGGTTTACGCCCCCTTTATGAAAGAGTTTTATGCCGATCAGGGCCGGAATCTTAATGGTCTTTAAGGTATAATTCTGGCTCTGAACCGTTGACCCCAGACTTTTATTCAGGCTTCCGCTCACCACCTGGTAATTAGCTTCCGGCTGAAAGTATACCTTTGAACCTAAGCGCATAAAGGCTCCCACCTGAAATGAATTTTTAATACTGGAGGTGATTGAATCCCTGTTATCCGTTAACGTATTGGAATTATATCCGATTTTCGGACCCAGGCAGAACACGCCCTGCGCTTTAATCCCAGACCCTAAGGCCATTACAAGCAATACAAAAATTATTTTTTTCATAGCTCTGTATTTTATACCACCATAGAACGACCGAATCCTGAAGTTATTATTCCGGCCGCTTTTTGGCGATGGCCTATAAAGATAAGGAGAATAAATAATTGTTTAATGCAATATTTTTTTATCCGATCTTTGCAGCACATTTTCAACACCTATTAATTTGTGAATTATGCGAACAAAACTAACATTAGCTTTCCTTTTATCCATAGCCTTCTATACTGTGAATGCTCAATTTCCCGCTTATTACTTCGGGCTGAAGGCAGCGCCTCAGATAAGCTGGATAAAACCTAACGTAGATACCTATACCGGTAACGGGGTAAAGATAGGCTTTGACTGGGGCTTTATTGCTGAGTACAATTTTTCGGAAAACCATAGCATTACCAGCGGGTTCAACATGCTTTTCAACGGGGGCAAACTGAAATTTCCGGCAGTTCAGAACGGGGATACAGGCACCATGAACCGGAATTATTTTCTGAAATACGTCGAGATTCCATTAACCCTTAAAATGCGCACGAATCCTATAAACGGAATCCGGTATTTCGGCCGTATCGGGCTGGGCACAGCTTTCAAAATTGGCTCAAAGAAAACAGACGAATTTACCGGCTCCGACGGCAACACCGTAACCAGCACCAAAATATCAAATGATAAAATAACCTTCGTTCGCGAATCACTCATAGTGGGCCTAGGTGCCGAATACGAAATTAAAGGAGGCCCGAAACTGGGTGCCGAACTTACCTTTAATAATGGCTTTACCAATATACTGAACGGGAAAAATACGGCTAACCCTTCCGTCCAGGAAAAAGCGGTGCCCAATTTCTTTGAACTGGCTTTTTCAGTACTCTTCTAACCAAATATTTCCCGCTTTTCAGCCCGGGTATTCATCCGGGCTTTATTTTTGCACTGCCAAAGCATTTGAGTTAAAAAACACGGCTTAAATGACAACACTACATTTAAATCCTGTCGCGGGTCACGGAATTAGGTCCCCGAAACCAGATTCTATCCACTAAAACCAACAAAGAGCATCAGCCTAAACCCTATAGATAATGCGCATAGCCATCGCTCAACTCAATTATATCATAGGCGACTTCACCCTGAATACCGCTAAAATAATTGCTGCCATCGAAAAAAGCAGGCTGCAGGGGGCTGAACTGGTTGTTTTTGCCGAACTGTCCGTTTGCGGATATCCGCCACGCGATTTCCTGGAATTCAATGATTTTATTCAGAAAAGCTACGATGCCATTACTACCATAGCCACCCATTGTAAAGGAATAGCAGCTATTGTCGGAGCCCCGTCGCGTAACCCGGAGCCCAGGGGGAAAAGCCTGTACAACTCAGCATGGCTTTTGGCTGATGGCATAGTGCAGGCCCTTGCACACAAATCATTGCTTCCAACTTATGATATCTTCGACGAGTACCGCTACTTCGAACCAAACAGGGAGTTCAACTGCATTACCTATAAAGGCGTGAAAATCGCCCTCACTATTTGCGAAGATATCTGGAACCTGGTCCCTGACCCGCTATACATCTCGAATCCGATGGACGTACTCTTCAGCCAGGAACCCGACATCATGATTAATATTGCAGCCTCGCCTTTTAATTACAACCAGCAAAAAACCAGGCTTGGAATCCTTTGTGAAAACACTTCAAAATATAAAATACCTTTAATATATGTTAACCAGGTCGGGGCTCAGACAGAGCTGCTTTTTGACGGGAATTCCTGTGTGCTCGACCGGGATGGTAACATGGTATCCGCATGTAATACCTTCAGGGAGGATTTCCAGATTGTAGATCTGAATGTTGCTGACAAAATAATAACCTCTGAATGGCCTGCCGAAAACTATAATTCCACTAAAGACCAACTGATTCACGATGCACTGGTGATGGGCATCAGGGATTACTTTTCAAAAATGGGCTTTACAAAAGCGATCCTGGGGCTTTCGGGAGGAATTGATTCGGCAGTAACCCTTGTTTTGGCTGCCGAAGCTTTAGGCAACGAAAATGTTTATGCTGTCCTGCTGCCTTCGGAATATTCAACCAGCCATTCCATCGGCGACGCCGTAGCCTTGGCCGAAAACCTGGGTTGCCGCTACGATACCATCAGCATCGAAGAAGCCTATAATGCGATACTCGGATCGTTGCAGCCTCATTTCAAACAGCTTCCGTTCAATGTTGCCGAAGAAAATATACAAGCCAGAGTGAGAGCCGTATTACTGATGGGCTTAGCCAATAAATTCGGCTATATACTGCTGAATACGTCCAACAAGAGCGAAGCCGCCGTAGGCTACGGCACTTTATACGGCGATATGTGCGGCGGGCTGTCGGTATTGGGCGATGTTTACAAAACCGAAGTGTACGGGCTGGCTCATTATATCAACCGCAGTCTCGAAATCATCCCCCTGAACAGCATCCTGAAACCGCCCTCCGCCGAACTTCGGCACGACCAGAAGGACAGCGACTCGCTTCCCGAATACGACCTGCTCGACAAAATATTATATAATTATATTGAACTCCGCCAAAGCCCTTCCGACCTGTTGGAAGCCGGTTTTGAGGAAGGCATCGTAAAACGGGTGCTTCGGATGGTTAATATGAATGAATGGAAACGTCATCAAACCCCGCCTATTCTCCGGGTCTCGCCAAAGGCTTTTGGACAGGGAAGGCGTATGCCTATTGTAGGAAGGTATTTGTCATAAAAGGAAATAAAAAAAGCTTTCTCAAAAGAAAAATACTATCAGTTACCCACCACGACTCCTGCTCCTGGCTTAACACCATATCGGAGCCTCTAAGGGAATCCCTGAAGATTTTCATTTTAAGAAAGCCAATCCTAACTTCAAACGACTTACATATTGATAGCTTCCACCGATTTTATCTCCGGCAAGGCTTTTCTCATGGCATCCTCAACACCGTTCTTGAGTGTCATGCGGCTAAAAGGGCACGAACCGCAGGCTCCCTGCAGTTCAACATTCACTACATTGTCGCCTGTAAGTTCCACGAAACTGATATCACCTCCGTCAGCCTGCAGGTAAGGGCGGATCTGTTCAATTACATTACGTACTTTGGTTTCTAATTCTGACATTTTATCTGTTGTTAAATTGTTTAAAGTTTTAATTCACCAATCCTGTCCATGACCCGGCGCTTATGATTTAATCTCAACTACATGGGTAGGGTCAATAGTAGCATTCCTGATGGCAATCTGCTGTGCAATCGATTCGGCAAGCTGACGGAATGCCAGCGCAACAGGAGAGGAATCATCGAGAATAGCTACCGGGCTGCCGCTGTCGCCCGATTCGCATATACTTTGCACAAGCGGTATTTGCCCCAGCAAGGGAACGCCGGTTTCTTCCGCGAAACGTTTACCGCCTTCTTTGCCAAATATATAGTATTTATTATCGGGAAGTTCAGCCGGTGTAAACCAGGCCATATTTTCCACTATTCCCAATACCGGCACTTTAATGCTGTCGGTAGTGAACATATTGTATGCTTTGCGGGCATCAGCCAGAGCCACTTCCTGAGGAGTAGTCACAATAGCAGCACCGGTCACAGGAACGGTCTGAACAAGAGTTAAATGTATATCCCCGGTTCCCGGTGGCATATCAATCACCAGGTAATCGAGTTCACCCCAATCGCCCCCGGTTAGCATTTGCGTAAGGTAATTGGAGGCCATCGGACCCCGCCATACCAATGCCTTATTGGGATCTACAAAGAAACCTATAGAAAGCAATTTAATCCCGTATTTTTCAATGGGCTCCAGTATGGTGCGACCTCCTTCTTCCCTTGCCGAAGGCCGGGCATCCACCAGGTCAAACATAAGGGGAACCGAAGGCCCGTAGATATCGGCATCCAGCAAACCTACCTTTGCACCCAGTTTCGACAAGGCTACTGCCAGGTTTGCAGCCACGGTCGACTTACCTACACCCCCTTTACCCGAAACGATCGCAATAATATTTTTAACCCCTTTCAGCATAGTATCATCTGTTTTTCGCCGGGAGGTGGTTCGCGACGACAACTCAACATT
>CAIPFN010000048.1 GCA_903864265.1 uncultured Bacteroidales bacterium
ATGGATCGGTATGAGTGGAAAAGTGGTGAATCGCAACAGCAGCGGTGAAGCTCTCCGCATGGCCGGCATCTGTACCGATATGAACGATAGCCGTATAAAAGACCATTTATTTACGGAGAAAAATGAGCGAAACAGCCTTCTCGCCGATTCGCTCCCGGTATGTGTTTTTGAAACCGATCTCAGCGGCATGATTACCTATGTGAATAAAACCGGTTCCGACTGGTTCGGATATGAGCATAACGAAATTGTGAATCAACTGTATTTTACCCATTGCATAATCGAAAGCGATCATCCCAGGATAAGGCGGAATTTTACAGGAATTACTTCCACCGGAGTCGCAGCTGCCGGGGAGTATTCCGGTATACGCAAGGACGGGAGTATTTTTTCGATTTACATCAACTCCTACTGCCACTTTAAAAAGGGCAAACCATCCGGGGTAAGAGGCATCGCAATTGATATCAGCGAACGCAAGAATGTTGAAAATGAACTGCTACTCATCAATTCACGGCTGGAACAAAGCGTAGGGGAAAGAACCAGTGAAATCAAACATCTTTCGGGGCTGAATAAGGCCATTGTCGATAACGCAGGCATTGCCGTTGTTTCAGTCTCTGAAAACGGGACTATTGAATCATTTAACCCGGCAGCCGAAACCCTGCTTGGTTATACGGCACAGGAAGCCATGGGTATGCCCTCACCCTTCCTGTTCCTCGACGCGGAACTTCTCCTGCACAGGTCGATCGAACTGGGCATACTGAATCAGAAGGCTGAAATGCCTGCCTTCAGTGCCTATATGGCACAAGCGTATGAGCAACTGCCTTCTTCTTTCGAGTGGACACTTCTCAGGAAAGACGGTAAAAAAATCCCGGTCCTGCTTTCGGTTTCCATGCTGCGTGATATACATGGAAAAATCAGCGGATTTGCAGTCGTAGCCGTTGACATCTCGGTGAGCAAAAAGGCGGAAGCCGCCATCAAGGCAAGTGAACAACGTTTTCATCATATGTTCGAAAATCACGATGCCATGATGTTCCAGGTGGAACCCGAAACGGGTTTGATCATGGATGCCAATAAATCGGGACGTGAATTTTATGGGTATGATTTCTCAAAGGGCATCAATATTAAGGCCATCAATACCCTCTCAGCTGCCGAATTAAAAGCTGAAATGAGCGAAGCCGTGAAACAGAAACGCAACTATTTCACCTTCAGCCATCGCCTGGCCAATGGCCAGATCCGTGCGGTGGATGTGCACTCCACCCCTATAGAAGTGAACGGACAGGTTTTACTTTTTTCGATCATACGCGATGTTACGGATAAGAAACTGGCTGAAAAATCCCTCAAAAACATCACCCTCCGGCTCAGCACCCTGCTCGAAAACATGCAGTCGGGCATTCTTTTCGAAGATGAAACCCGGCATGTAACCCTGGCCAACCAGGCGTTCTGCAATATTTTCAGCATACCGGTCCCGCCGGCAGCCCTGTACGGGGCCGACTGCGAAATGGCGGCCCGGTCGAGCGCAACGATTATGAAAGACCCGGATGCATTCCTGGAACATATTCATCAAATTCTGCTTCAAAAAGTAGCTGTGCTCAGCGATGAAATTGAATTTGCCGACGGACAGGTATACGAAAGAGACTATATCCCCATCCTGCACCACGATAAACTGATAGGGCACCTATGGCAATACCGCGATATCACAGCCCGGAAACAGTCGCAGGAAGCCCTGCACTGGAACGAATCGCTGCTGCGCTTTATGGCCGACTCATCTCCCCTGGCCTTCTTTGTGGTGGATAACCGTACCGATAAGATCATATACTTCAATCACCGTTTTTGCGAAATATGGTGCATTACCCACCTGGAAGCACAGATGAAACTGGGAGGACTCACCAACAACGACATTATCCCCGACTGTCTTCCGGTGCTGGCGGATATAGGTGCCTTTGCCGAATCGTGCAAACCCCTGCAAAGCGAAAACAACCGCATCACCATCGAAGATATGATCCCTTTCAACGACGGGCGCACCATAAGGCGATTCTCAACGCAGATCAGGGGCGACAAGGATGAATATTACGGACGACTGTATATCTTTGAAGATATCACCGAAAGGAAAAACTCGGAAGCCCAGTTGCGCATGCAGAATGCCGCCTTCGAATCCTTTGCCCTGGCCATGATGATCACCAGCGTGGATGGGACCATACAATGGATA
This sequence comes from uncultured Bacteroidales bacterium, assembly GCA_903864265.1. Classification (GTDB taxonomy): domain Bacteria; phylum Bacteroidota; class Bacteroidia; order Bacteroidales; family UBA4417; genus UBA4417. Next base: position 2,201 of record CAIPFN010000048.1, read on the forward strand.
AACCCCGCTTTCACCCTGCTCACCGGCTACGCTACCGATGAAGTGATAGGGCAGAACCCTGCTTTATTGCATTCGGGCAAGCAGGACAGCAGTTTTCACACTGCCTTGAGGCAAACCATCGAAGCGGGGAATGTATGGTGTGGCGAACTCGAAAACCGAAAGAAAGACGGCAGCATCTATTTTGAAGAAGAAACCATTACTCCCGTTTTCAACGACCATGGCGACATATTAAACTTTATCGCCATCAAAATTGACATCACCCACCGCAAAGAGATTGAAGAAGCGCTTCGCCTGAGCGAGCAGCGCTGGCAATTCGCCCTCGAAGGATCGGGCGATGGGATATGGGACTGGAATGCCGTGACCAACGAAGTGTTCTATTCGAAACAATGGAAGGCGATGCTGGGGTATGGCAACGACGAAATCGGCAATTCGCTGGATGAATGGTCGCAGCGCATACATCCCGACGATAAGGAGGATTGCTTTGCCGAACTGGAGAAACATTTTACCGGTAAAAACGAAATTTACTCTTCCGAACATCGCATGCTTTGCAAGGACGGGACCTATAAATGGATTCTCGACCGGGGCAAAACCATCGATTGGCTCGAAAAAGCAAAGCCCCGCAGGGTCATCGGCACACATACCGATATTACCCAGCGCAAAATACTGGAAGAAACCCTCAATAAGGCCATCGAGAGAGAAAGAGAATTAAACGACCTCAAATCCAGGTTTGTTTCAACGGCCTCGCACGAGTTCCGTACCCCCCTGGCCTCCATACTCATCATCAGCGAATCGCTGATCGCCTACTGGAAAAGAATGGAAGAGGGCCAGATCCTCTCACGGCTTGAAAAGATAAAAGAACAAATACAGCATCTTTCAAAGATTGTGACCGATGTGCTGCAGATTTCGAAAATCCATGAAGGCAAAACCGAGATTAACCTCGAGAAAATCGACATAGTGGAAATCGCCCGCGAAATAACCTCGAGTTTTAATGCCGACAGCCAGTTGCAGAACAAGATCAGGTTCAATTGTGAGCATGCCTCGCTCATCCTCTTACTCGATGCCAGGCTTATAAAACAGGTGCTCAATAACCTGATTTCAAATGCGGTAAAATATACTCTCCTGGATCCTGAAATTTCAGTCCGTATCGAACAAAATGCCTCCGGAATACTCATCGAAATCAGCGACAACGGGATAGGAATACCGCCCGAGGAGCATAAATATTTATTTACCCCTTTCTACAGGGCTACCAATACCAAGCTGATACAGGGCAATGGCTTAGGACTGAATATCGTTCGTGAATCCGTTCGCCTTCAGGGCGGTGAGGTTACCTTCGAAAGTGTGCCAGGCCAGGGCTCTACCTTCAGCGTTCATCTGGGCGAGGCCATTACTCCCGACGAAACCGGTATCCCTGCTGCTTAATTATGCTTATACCTCCGTAAGGGGTAAAAAAATGACGATATGAATAAAATACTGATCATCGAAGACGAAAGTACCCTGAGGGAAGAAATTGCCGACATCCTCCGCTTTGAAGGCTTTGAAGTGCTTCAGTGCGATAATGGAAAAGATGGCCTCGAAACAGCTATCGATCAGATACCTGACCTGATCCTTTGCGATATCATGATGCCGCGTATGAAAGGCACTGAAGTACTGAAAAGCCTCATGCAATATGAAAGCACCAGGCATATCCCCTTTATCTTTATCACGGCCCTGAGCGAAAGGATGGATATACGTTCAGGCATGGAATCGGGTGCCGACGACTACCTGGTGAAACCTTTCTCGGTGAACGAACTCCTGGGATCTATACGCTCGCGTATTGGTAAAGCCGAATCAAGACAAAGACTCATCAAGAATACGGTAATGGTGGTTCAGAATGATCTTTCGAAGCAGATGATGCAACTCAAAGATAAAATTGTGGATCAGACCAACGATATTGACCTGTTACGCCTCGAACAGCAAATCTTGAAAAATCAGGCTACTGAACAGGAAACCTTAGGCGACACCTTGCAGGTTATTGAATCGGATAACAGGTTTCATAATATGGAGAAAATTGTTGACCGGGAGTTGAGGATCAAACAGCCGACAAAAACCATGGAACAAGTCCTGATCAAGCTTCAGAACGAAATCATTAAACAGAGTTACGTTACCAACACCTGGTCCATTTTTCAGCTGAGATTCAACGAACTGCATCCCAATTACTTCGAAAAGCTCACCGGCCGTTTCCCGAACCTGAAACAGGCTGAAATAGCCCTGGCCTCAGCCATAGAAATGAACCTGAGCACACTGCAGATCTCATCGCTGCTCAATATCACGGCCGCCAGCACCCGGAAAAACAAGTACCGCTTAAAGAAAAAGATGAGTTTGCACAAAGATGATAGCCTCGCTGCCTTTCTGCATTCACTGTAATAAAACATGTTCAGTCATTAATAATAAACCAGCAGAAAGTAAATGGAAAACTGTCGGATAACTACCTGTTTTAATTCTTTCAGGTTGAGCTGTTAATTCATTCCCTCCATTTCATCCTATCCCTTGATCGACGGCTTTTTATTGTTTTATAGTCAATATATGGACAGTAATGGATATTATATTCATAAGCATGGAATATAGTCTATTTTTGCCGGATATGTTTCTACATTACCCAAAAAGCAGCTCATCCGAAATCACATTACGGGATTTTTTTTTCAAATCATTTATTAGCATATTGGTGGCTTTGGTTGTAATTGGCATTATAAAATTACTGCTGTTTCCGAATCCTATGTTTTAAATAGAAATAAATCTCATTCGTATTTCTCCACCAGCCTAATTTCTTTTATAAGCAGCCTATTCACTTTCGTGCCAGGATCAGTCAGGCCTGCGAACAGCACATTTAGCAAGGGTTTAAATCCGGAATTAAGAGTGAATCATCCGTATCGCTCTTTAAATTTCACGTTTACTGAACCGGCTAAAATAATAGCATCAGAAGAATCTATAACAATTTATGATCATCTGGGTCTGGTACCAATCCGGTTGATTGCAGTCCGGCTTCACCAATAGCAATGGCATCAATGTTTACGTGCAACACGGAAATCATACCTGACCACGTTTTGCCCATATATGCAACTTTTCAATTATATATACCTCCAATATCTTTGCCCGGGATTTAAATTTGTTTCCAAACCCTTTAGTAACATCAATTTTAATCAGATCCAAGCTCATTGAACCTGATTATTATAATCATATTATTTTAAGGTTGGGATTATAGTGAAAACCCATGTTCCCAGCATTGGTTCAACTTTTCAGGGAGCTCAGGCATAAGGAAGCTTTACAATCATATATTATATAAATCAGGGTTCTGATCAACCAATTATCCTTTTGCCGCATGCTATTTAAAAACAAGATTACATTCTCAGGTCTAAAAATCTTAACCCACCTTGCGTCTAATCCGAAAAAAATAATTGCTGTTCAATAGATTGGCAGTCGTCGAGTTCAGATTTGTGTACTACAGATTTTCGCTTAACGAAGGGTGCATATTTATATTTC
>CAIPFN010000049.1 GCA_903864265.1 uncultured Bacteroidales bacterium
CGCGCGCCAACGGGGGTGAGGTACGGGGTTCCATGTTCCTTGTTCCGGGTTCCATGTTCCGGGTTCCGGGTTCCGGGTTCCGGGTTCCATGTTCCGGGTTCCGGGTTCCGGGGTTTCCAATATAGTATAACAAATCCAGGTTGCAGGCGGAGTTATGCCTGCAATGCTTTAGGCTACCAGTAACCCAGTTCTTCTGCCTGTGCCTCAAAACTCCATGAATGTTAATTACCGGCACACGATAAAAGCAGGCTAATATTCTTACCTCTGTTTGCGCGCGTCTTATTTTCTGACGCGTGCACTCAAAACCCCATAAATGTAAAATTACCGGTACACGATAAATACCGGCTGATATCTACAACAATAATGAGATATATTCAAAGTTCTGTTTCTTAAAATAGGATCTTTACAGTGACTTGTGAAAATGATTTTTATAAATTTACGCAAAAGAATATCCCATGTCAGAAAAATATAAAGTGTTTGAGCCTGATGCCCCGTATTTTACAACACTTACACTGGTGGAGTGGTTGCCGTTATTTGCCGAAACAGAATTTGCAAACATCATGACCGGTTCAATTCAACACTGTATTGCCAATAAGGGATTGTTGCTATTCGCTTATTGCATTATGCCCAGTCATGTTCATTTGATCGTTCAATCACCCGTACATCCTTTAGGCTCAACTTTCAGGGATCTGAAAAAATATACCTCTTCGCAAATCATTGACCGTATTCAAAAGGATGAGAAATACTCCGATTATTCCATTGCCTTTCAAAAAAAAGCTGCTACAATAAAACGTAATAAGTATATGAAAGTATGGCTGGATGGATATCATCCGGAGATTATCTTTAGCACCCGGTTCTTTTTTCAAAAACTGAATTACATCCATAACAATCCGGTGGTTGCCGGTTTAGTGGAACAAGCAGAGGATTACTATTACAGCTCAGCCCGCAATTATGCGGGTTTGGAAGCACCTCTTGAAATTCTTTTTGAGAGCTTGCCATTCACAAGGTTTTGATCAGGTTGGTGCCGGCACGCGTCAGAAAACAAGAGCGGGGAGAATATTTTTAAAAAGTGAGACGCGCGCCAACGAGGTCGAAAATGCAGTTAATTTAGTAAGATACCGTGAAACAGCAATTCCTTCCTCCGTGTTGGTTGGTGACAACCAGTTAACCTTCAACAACCGATTGTTAAATATCTTCTTTATCAGGGCAGTGTTCACGTATATAAACAAATGTTATTTGAAGCAGAAATACAACATATTGACAATTGGAGTAACTGATAAATAGTTATAAAGTGATAAAAATAGAAATTTATTTGTTGATACCAGCATGATATTGAGTTGAATATAAAAACCACTTTACCCGTATGACCGGACAAAGTGGTTTACCTGAAGGGCTTGATAAAATAAGGATTGAATTCCCCTATTCATTTTCCCCGGCAACATTCACACCGTACACTTTGCGACCCGCATACGCCGAAGCAAGAGCCAACAATATAAATGTTCCGTTGCCGATTGGTGCCCCGTTCGATCCGCCAACTACTCCATTTGTGCCGCCATTGTTACCGGTGGCTGGTGGCGAGGGAGGCGCTTGTGCCCTGAGTACAGTTCCGCTTATGGTAAGCATAATTATGATTAGCAATAATTTTTTCATGGTTATTAGTTTTAAATATTTTTACGTGTTATCAATTGTTCAAGTATATTATTGCTACCAAATTACTTTATTACAATCCCTTTAGCTGTCAAAACCGTTTGTCCCGAAGTAAGTTTCACAATAACAAAACCTTGCAGGTTTAAATCAAGGGTGGTGAGGCCGTCTACAACAAGGTTTTTAGCAAGCAAACTTTGTCCGGCAGCGTTGTAAACTTCAACATTGGCTTTTTCACCCTCAAGCTTTGGCGTGTTGATATAAAGCCTGTTGTTATTTATCCACATATTCCCCGTATGGCTTTCATGCTCTTCAATCCCGTAAGTACCGCCAAAAATAAGCTTAAAGCGGCTGGCATCATTTGCTGGATTGTGGTTGAAAGTATAAACCGGTTGGGTGCGTAGGTTGATGGTGGTATTGGTTAGCTTGTCTTCAAGGTAAATGCCTGTGCCCGGCTTGAATGAATCTAAACCTCCTGCAGTAAATGTAACATCGGAATTTGAGTTGAGTGTAAAGCTTAGAGGCACAGTTACCTCTGCCGTTATCAGCGGCAAGCTGTTGATGGCCATGTTAATGTTATTCGCCGACACCGTAAATAACCCTGGAGCATCTTCTCCTCCTGTCATTTTATACGCATCCCAATCACCGTCGAAGTCCTCGGAAGCCCCATCGGCAAACCGCACTACAATCTCATCACTTGAAGAGGCGGCATCGGCGTGGATAGTTAAAAGGTCGGGTATAGTCTCATTATTTTTCATAAAAGAAACCGGATTATGCACCCTTACATTATTCCCCATAGTGAGAGCAGGGCTTGTACTATTTGCAACCACGAAAAAGGCCTGACCAGGAGCGATATACCGGCTGCCACCGTTGGTTCCGGCGCCATTCACGTATGAAGCATAATTGGTAGTGTTTGTTCCTGAGTTCCAAATATACACGGCATTAGAGATGTTAGTCTTTGTCCAGCCGCTGGCCGCATTCCAGTCGATGGCCGAAGGGTACGGGTTGGGTACCAGGTTTCGGCCGTAGCTGGCTGCATCCATGCTGTTAGCGCTTTTACCCGGGGTAAAGCCTGTGAGTGCGGTGAACGAACCGTTGTTCATATGTCCTTCAAAGTTGTAGGTATGGCTTGCACCCGGATAGTACACCATATAGCCGCTGGTTTCATCCATAACGTTTGTTGTTAAAGTACCCATATTAACCCAGGCGTTGCTACTTTCTGAGAAGTTGTAAAGGTACGATCCCAGGAAAAGGTTGCTCGTGCTGGAGGTGGCTGGAGTTAGCGGCACCGAAACCAGGTGGTAAACCATATTGGTAAGCGTGGCACTGCCGGGAATATACCGCTGTATGGTGGCGTTCACATTGGCCGTATTATGGAGAAGCGAGCCGGTTCCCGTGGCATTACTCTGGATCACGAGTCCACCGATTCCGGCATTGTTGGTCAATGTTCCGCTTACTGTCAACGCTTTGCCGGGAGCAATGGTGAGCACAGCGCCTGACTGAATTGTAAGATTATTACAAACTGCCGGAGTGCCGGGGGCCTCATATACAACCGGATCGTTTGTTACATTAGGAATGGTAGCATTATCTGAAGATGTGGGAACTGAACCGGTACTCCAGTTGGTTGAAATATTCCAGTTGGTGGAGGTGGTGCCTGTCCAAATTAAATCAGCCGGAAAAGAATTAAAATTATCAGTAAAGCGCGAAATATAGGTGCCATTTGAAATAGCATTGGTTTGGCTGAAGCTTCCACCTACGATCATCGAAGATGATGAAGATTGCACTGCCAGTGATTGTACTGCTGAATTTACACCATTTGAAGCTAGAGTTCCAATCCTGCTCCAGGAATTTCCATCCCACTTTGCAATATTGTTTGCAGAAACACCGGAAATTGCGTCAAAATAGCCGCCAGCATACAATGCACCATTTGATGCCGCGAGTGCACTTATGCTTGTTCCACCGCCCAAAACACCAATACTGCTCCATACGGTTCCGTCCCATTTGGCCAGATTTCTGGTATTCGCTGCTCCGGATGCATTATCAAAACTACCTCCTGCATAAACATTGCCATTCATTATGGCAATAGCCGTTACTGTATTAGAGATGCCACCCCCTAATGCTGACCATTGATTTCCATCCCATTTGGCAATATTTGAAGCAGGGATTCCGTTTATAGCTGAGAAATAGCCACCGGCATATAGGTTTGAACC
>CAIPFN010000050.1 GCA_903864265.1 uncultured Bacteroidales bacterium
ACCGTTGGGGGCTAACGTAGATGAGCATTAATCCTCACTTCTCACTACTCACCTCTCACCACTCAATACTCACCACTCACCACTCTCCTTTAACCTTTAACCTTTCTCCTTTAACCTTTTGAGCAGACGAGTAACCCCAATCCCGATAGCTATCGGGACCGTTGGGGGCTAACGTAGACGAGCATTAATCCTCACTTCTCACTACTCACCACTCACCACTCACTACTCACCACTCACCACTCCTTTAACCTTTAACCTTTAACCTTTAACCTTTAACCTTTGTTTTAGGTCCTGGTTATTATTAATGCCTTATTATCCTGTACCCCAGGTTCCATTCGATAAAGTCCGACACATGAAAACTGTAATCCACCAGGGTGATGCCTATAAATATACGATCCGTGATATGGTATTTCAAACCAATGCGCTGATGAAAAGCAGGCGACTGGGTGAGCAGCTTTTTGCGGTAAACATAAAAGGAAGGCTGAAGGGTAATGGAAGCCTTATAAATAACCAGTTCATAGGAAGGGTAGATGCTCAAAAGAATTTTATCCCCAAATTTTCCTTTTAAGGCATCCAGTTCGTTGGCATCCACAGCCGCCTGTGCGTTCACGGCTCCGTTGTGAGAAAGGGTAAAGCCTATCCCGATTTTTGATTTATCGCTCAGCTGCCGGTTAAAAGTAAGCGATACGCCGAAAACAGGGAAATACAGGCCTTCGTATTTCTCCAGGGTAGCAATATTCACCGAATCGAAGATGACATTTTTCAATCCGCCATAGGCGGAAATCAGCCATTCATTATGTGGGGCATATGCCGGAATATGCTGTTTCAGGTATGCTGGCTTGTCATAGAAATTGTACTTTATACTTATTTTCGGTGCCAGGGTATTGATGCCGAAGTTGGGTTTCTTCAGGGCGCCGTTCGAAAAATGGGTGAGACTAAAGCCGGATGCCACTTCAATCCTGTTAGTAACAAGGTATTGCAGATTAAGCCCGGCATCAATCAGGAAGGATTCGCCGGCGCCAATAGCCACATTAAACTGGTTGGTGATAGGATTGTATGATTTCCAGTTGAAAGTGGCCCCAAATCCAATTTCGTAATTAAAAGTCAGTTTATTCCACCTGTGAAACGGGGCATTCAGGAAACCGTAAACGGCAACGGGATAGCCAATTTCCTCGGCATCGAAAAAATCGGCAACATACAATCCCAGGCCATATTGAGGATATTTATACGACTGTTCCCATTGTTTTTTACCGTTGGTTTGAAGTGACAGATTGAACGACAGGGCCTGAAAGGTACTTATGCGGGTGGCATCTTCATTTACCCCTTTCAGAAAGGCGTTGGTGGCAAATACATGTCCATATTGGTACATGCCCTCTAGCCCTATATTCCGGGCAACCGGTTTAGTCTGAAGAGGCAGGGTATCGGCCTGGGCTGCGGCCAAAGCAGGGAAGGCGAGAAACAGCAGAAAGGCTGCTCTTTTCGCGATCATAAGCCAGGCAAACGAGCGAACTTTTTGCATTGTACAGGCCTGGTTCCGCTTTTTAACCATAAACGTTTACCCGGTGCCATGGGCAGTCAGACGTGAATATAAGAAGGATCATTTTTATACAGGAAAAAATTATGACCGCCTGAGCCGGTTTATGGCACAGGCGGCCATCACTCTTTCTATTTCAGGGTTTCAATATCTAAAATCATGAAGGAATTAGGTTTTACAGCAGGACGGCCATTTGCTCCTGGAGCGGATTCAAATTCTGCAGTCGGCAGGTACAGATGGTGGGTGGATTTGTCGAGAGTGATGGTCCGGGCACCGGCCTGGGTTTTAATGGTTTCGAGCACTTTAAAACTGTCGGCATTCACTTCCTGTACAACGGTGATGGATCCTTCTCCGTTCGAACTGTAGGCGCGTTTATTTGCAGGATCAAAGGCTACCCCGTCGCAACGGTCGCCAATAGGCAGGGAGGCAACTATTTTACCGGTTTCGGAATCGGTGATGACCATCAGTTTGTTGCCGCATACGCTGAACAGGCGGTGGGTCTGTTCGTCGAAAGCCAGGCCGCTGGGTTCTTCGCCAGGGGCAAGAGGCCAGCTTTTTTCGACTTTAAAGGTAGTGGTGTTAATCACGCTTACCAGGCTCTTATCTTCAATATTCACGAAGATTTTGCCTTTCCCGTCCGTGACCGGGAATTCTGGTTTTCCTTCGAGCGCGATGGTAGCCACAACTTTGTTTTCTTTTGCATCAATCACTGTGGCATTCGAACTCCGGCCGTTGAAAGTGAATACTTTCTGTGAAAAAGGATCGTAGAGGATGGCATCGGGGTTCAGGCCGCTTACTTTTATTTTAGTGATTACCTCTAAGGTTTTGAGGTTGAACACCGTTACCGTGGTATCGCGGCCATTGCTGGTAAATCCTTTGTTCAGATCGTAAGCCATGGCAATTCCGTGAATGCCTTTGGTGTCGGGAATGGTGCCGGCTAATTTACCCGTTTTAATATCAATGGCCTGTGCCACTTTCGAATGTGAAACGAATAAACGGTTGTTCGCCTGGTCAACGCTGATATAGTCCCAGCCGCCGTCGCCTTCAACGTTGATTTTAGATGCAATCTTGTATTCCGATTGGGCCTGAATGGTGAAGCTGCTAAAAACAATAACAGCCATACTCATCATGATTTTCATTTTTTTCATACGGTTCAGATTTGGTAAAAACGATTAATTTCTTGAATGAAAAGTTTAGGTGAATGGGGATTAATGAATGGTATAGTCATTAGAATGCGGGCTTCAAAGATAGTTTAAAATGCTATAGTTCGATCGGGAGTCCGGCAGAGGATTTGCGGAGTATAAATATCCACGAAAGTGCTGACAGCCAGAGCATAAAGCACAGAAAACAACGGTTTGTTTCTTTGCCGAAAGAAACAAACCGTTGAAAGGAGTAAGGCTCATAAACAGGTACTCATGCAGATTCTGGGAATCCGGGTGTCACAGCCATGTCATTTCCCATATTCAGAACTCGGTCAGGCATGAAGTTAATTGTTGGGAGCACCGTTATCGACCCAGCAGGCGATGGCATCTTTTTGAGCGGTGGTCAGGCTGCCGCTGCGGGGCATATTCCCGCTCACAATCGCGCTGCGCACGGAATTCCTTGAAGCAAAAAGATTGGAATAGGAACTGTAATTCTGGTGGCAGCCGGCACAGGCTGATTGTATAATTGGGGCAACATTGTTTTTATATGATTTTACGGTGCCGTCACAGGTAGGAGTATAGGAAGACGTTGTACTGTCCTTTGAACAGCCCGACCAGATACCTATGCCGAGTAAGACGAGAAACATGAATTTTTTCATACGCATTTAGTTATATAGATTGGTTATAACATACAAACCCTGATTTGACTGAAATAGTATTTTGTTTCGAAAAATTAACAAATCATTTTCATTCAGTAGCGACGGGGTGAAAAAATAAAAGGAAACACAAGGGCTTCCTTTTATTTTCTTGTTAGTTTCCCCGGATGGCGGTGGCCGGAGGTTCAGGCACCCTCAGCGGGGATTCGTTTCGTATTAATTTTTAACAAATTCAGCATTGACGTTGATCAGCACTTCGTTGCTGATAATGGCTGAAGGGGTGCCGCTTCCGATTCCGAAATCGAGGCGATTTACTTTTCCGGTGATTTTGAAGCCGGCTATGTTCTTTTTACTCATAGGGTTAACGCCGGTACGAGCAATAACCGAGAGGGTAACCGCTTTGGTAACGCCGTGCATAGTTAAGTTTCCTTTTACCACGTAAGCATTTGGGGCGGTTCCTTTTTTAAACGAAGTGCTCTTAAAAGTAACGGCAGGGAATTGAGCTACGTCAAAATAGCTGTTGCTTTTCAGGTCGTTATCGCGCATATCGTTATCGGTGAAAATGGAAGCGGCCTCTGCGCTCATTTCAACTACGGCATCCGAAAAGTCGGCTTTCGAGGAGGTTAATGTTGCGGTTGCTTTACGGAAGGAGCCTTCTACTTCCGAAACCATCATATGGGTAACGCTGAAACCCACTTTTGCGTGAGCGCTGTCAAAAGTCCACACGGTATCGGATACCAGGGTAAAAGAAAAGAAAGTTACGGCTAAGATCAGGCTTGTGATGAAGCTAAGTTTTTTCATTTTAGTGCGATGTTAAAATTAATGAATGGTGGATTTTAGAAAGTGCAAAGGTATGGCCTCAGTACAGGTGGCGGGTAACAGTTTCAGGAAGAAGTGTGGAACTTTCAGGAAATATATACGGAACAGCATATGTTGCCGCGCTGTGAAATCCGGTAGTAAAGGTCTTTCCTGCCTCCTGTTTCTATGCATTTTATATCGGGAACAGGAAACCCGGGCGGTGAATTTTCGCCCTGGTTCCGGGTGTGCAAAATATTTGTTGACATTGGTTGCAAGTAGTTGTAAATTTGTACATACACCTTAATGCCAGAGGTATAGATTAATTTAACCACACAGGAACACAGCTTAAAGCGCCCTTAGGTTGAGTAAAACGACATGCTGATGAATGAGATGAAGACGACCCTCTTACTGATATTAAACCTGCCAAATACAGTTATAGGGAAATTCAGCAAAAACAAGAACCTGCTTCCGCTATGGCTTTCGGCAGTGGTACTGGGCATTTTTATTTGTTTGCCTTCGTATGCTGTTGTATTAATCGTGGGGGAAACGCAGCAATTAAAAGATCTGGGATGGACGGTTTTCACATCCTTGCTGCTGAGCTATTTATCCGTAATTGTAATGTACCTGGATATTCATGTCAATATTTCAGGTAAGCTGAATCAAAAAATCATACCGTCGTTAACTTCGGAAAAGGACCTGGCCGATCTGAAGATTTGCCTGGAGGAGGCAAGTTTCGGCAAGTCAGTTCCTGCGATAACGATTCTGGGGATTTTTATCGGGTTGACGGCATTAATTGGGGGCAGCGCAGTGTATGGAAAGCAGCCCGGGTTGGGTCTGCCGTTAAGCGCCCTCTTCTTTGGGGCATTTGGCGGCACTTCCATCTATTACCTGGTATGGGTTTTAAGGCTCACGCGATTGATGGGTCATTTTGACTTCCCCGTTTTTGAGTTTACACCCGCCAGTTCAAAAATCATTTACGACATTTCGGGTATGCTCAATACCCATGTGTATTCCTTGGCTTTTTTTGTTGCCGTGGTAACCATCATCGACTCCCTCGACAAACTGACTTCCTGGTTCATTTATATGGATGTTTTATTTGGATGGATCCCGATTATTAGCCAGTTTTTCGTCACTCAGAAAGCGATCAGGAATATTATTGCCCGTGCAAAATGGAGAACGCTCGAACAGATTCAGTCAGAGATAAGAGCATTGAAATTCAGCGGGATAGACCATATCAAAGAAACCACAGACTCCATCAATCAACTCCTGGATTTGCATAACAGGATTGAAAAAACCAGGAACAGCACGTTTAATTTCAGGTCCGGGTTGAATTTTCTGAATCAGCTTTTAATGCCTGTGCTGGGATGGGCAGTCGGAAACCTGGATAAAATACTAAACAAGATCCTGCTGTTTCTTAATCAGAAGTAGGTGGTTTCAGCGCAGCCTATGGCTTTCAGAGACATAAAATCCCGGGCTTAGTCAGCCGCAGTTTCTACCTGACGCGAAATACGTTTTCCCATCACTTCCCAGGTTTCGGTGATCAAAAAGCTTTCATCCATATAGCCTACCAGCTTTTCGAAGCGTTTCATGGGAATGGCAAACGAAAGCAGCCCGGATTGTACATAAGGCCGTGCCGAAGAGTCAAACATGCCTAAAATGCAGTCAGGGTTTTCGCTTTTATTCTCCAGCCAGGGATATTGTATTACCGATCCGCAGCCAGCACAAAAGGGGGATTTTACGCCGTATAAATCTTTGCGGTCGTAATTGGCCAGGGTGAACAAGCCGGCAAGTACATCGGGGGTAGCAAAAAACACAATAGCTTCCGGTTCATCGTCCACACCCAGTTCGATAAAGGGCTTAATAATCAGCCACTCAGCCGGTGCCTGAAGGCGAGGGGTGTTTTTCATCAGTTCAATTACGGTTTCAGGATCTTTCTTATACCGTTCACCCTTCACTTTACCGGGTATGCCATACGAAAGAAAGAATTCAAAGTCGGGGGCCAGTGTGTCGGAGAAACCGCAATACCGCCGGCCTCCCCTGCATCCTATATTGCCGGCATTGTAAGCCAACGACTGACCCCGCGAAACCTTGCTGAGATCCGCAATCATACAATGATGGGCTTCGTTCTTTTTTGCCACTTTGGCCCCATGCAATTCGTTGCTAAAGAAAAACGCTATGGGCAGGGGAGAGTTGTTAAAGTACTTCTTCCAGCGAATAATAAAGTCGGATTTGAGTTGAGGGTTCATACTTGTTTCGTTTAAAGAACAGGTTCCGTGAAATGGATTTTAATTCAACTTAAGATCTTTATGGGTGATGGTCTTTATGGAAGTAAGAAAAGGATGCAACATGAAACCCGGTTTTCCAAGGGGTCTTTTCAGCTGTTTCTCCCTGCTTCCCCTTGCTGCAGGTTTTGACGACAAAATATGATTGAGTCCTCAAATCAAAGCATTGACTGTTCTAGTGAAATGAATTAATGATTTCGCGCGATACCGCGTTAAAATCATTCTCGTAATGATGGTTCCCGGGAAGTAAGCGTATGCCGGCCCCTGAAGCCTTGAACAAACGGGATGTTTCGCTGTCTTCCTCCTGTCCAAAAATACAGAAAAGGTGTTTTGATGGAACTTTTTTTATTTCGGCCAGCACATCATATTTATCGTTGCTGCTTCCGAAACTCAGCATATCGGCAACATGAATTTCAAAATCAGCCAGCTGGTCGGGACTCATCATCACCGCACTTTTCAGCATATGGCTGAGGTCGGCCGGCAAACGCGATACGATGTAGGGAACCACGTCGGCACCGAATGAATACCCGCAAACGACGAATGATTTTTTATTCCAGGCTCCCAGGTAGTAATGAATCACTTTGTTAACCGCTGCGGAGGTTTCGTCGGGAGTGCGGGCCTGCCAGAAATATTTCTGCGCATCCAGCCCTATCACAGGAATACCTTTACTCACCAGCTTTTCGGCTACTCCCTCATCGAAGCTGGTCCATCCTCCGTCGCCGCTGATAAAAACAAGCAAGGGCATGGTATCGTTCTTCATGGCCGGCAATACCGTTAAGGGAAGATCCGTCTCCGGCCTGGCCGCTGCTGGCTTCGACTGTTGGTTCCTTGCGGTGACTATTTCGGCATAAGAGGGTGATTTCAGCACTTTGGTGTATGCGCTAATGAGTTGTGCCAGGTAGTTTTTCCGGGCCGGAATTTCGTGACCGGCTTTAGGTAAGGCGATCAGTTCGCCGTAAGGCACCGTCTTGATATAATTTTCGAGAAAAAGGTAGGGACAATTTTTATCATTCAGCCCGGCTAAAACAATAAAAGGGGCAGTAAGCTTATCGCTGGAAGCCAGGTACCAGGAGCCTGGTTTCTGCTGGTCCTGCACCTCCAATCCGGTGCCCGGGCATAGTGGCCGTGAACTGCTCAGGTAAGGCGAAAATCCCATACCTATGGCTCCCTTAAAGGTGTTGGCTGGAGCCTGCGCCAGTATGCCATAGGCCAGGGAAGCCCCGGCCGAATACCCCATCAGTATAGGCTTCAGGTAGTTGCGGATCTTGTATTTTTTTTGCAGGTATAAACTCAATTCTTCAAAGTCACCGGCAGGATAGAAGCATTTGTTCTGTCTTCTGCCCAGGGCATCCAGGTAATGCCGGATATCGATTCCCACCGTGAGTGCACCCTGGCTGACCAGCTGCGAGGCCATGCCGGTAACCCCCGATTGCCACCCGCTTTCACCCGAAATAAACAATACCAGTGCATCCGGTGCCGAGGCCGGCTTATAAATCAGGATTTCACCAAAATTCCCGTACCTGATGGTTTCGTGCTTCATGGCTGCCGAATCATGGGCAAATACAGTGGAAAAAACCAATATAAGAAGTAAATATTTCATCTTTGATCTGTTTTGTATTTTGGAAGGATGTTCCCTATAGATGGTGGGAAACGTGAAATTAATTTGTCCTTTTCAAAGTGGGTGCCTGTTCCCTTCATAGCTTGCCCCGATCTGTGGGGGACAATTTCATTGACAGTTATTTACGGTACAGTAGTTTTTGTGAATTTTGCGTATCATCATAAACGAGAGCACACTGAAGTAAAGATAGTAATCAATCAGGAAAGTGCGCTGCCAGGTCCCGCTGTAGGTATTCAGAAAGGTGTTTTGGAAATAGTCGAGCCTGAATGAGAACAGTACAATGGAAAGAAGGCCGGTGAAGAGTATGATGCCCGAGAAACGGTAAAAGGCCGGGGAGCTAACTTTGGGAAACATTTTTCGCATCAGCAGGGGCAGGAGCAGCAAGGCGACAATCCCGATTCCCCCCAGTATGTCGTGTACTATAGCCAGCCGGGTCAGCGTTCCGTTTACCAGGTCGGCTTTAAACACCCCTGAGGCCACCCCTTCACCCAGCCCATAGGTTATGAGCAGCCACGATACCTTACGGCTGTTTTTCCCGTGTTCAGCATAGGCTTCCCTGTAAGCCAGGGCGAAAAGAACAAAAATGAATCCCAGTATGACCGACCATACCATGACCGTTCCCGCAACCGGGCTCGACGACACCCCCAGTTTGCTGATGGAACTGGTTAACTGGCAATAACCTGGAATTTGCCTTCCAAATACGTACAGCAACACCAGGTCAGTGCCGCAACCTGCAGTGCATAGTATGGCAGCCGAAGTTAACAGGACTTTTTTAAGATATGGGTTCAACATGCGGATTTAGGGTTTTATCACCTTCGTGAGGAGTGAAGGGATTTTGAGCAGATCGAAATCGTGTTCATAAACCAGGTATTTGTCGTGCCACTCGGGGTTAAACTTTTCCTTGTATTCGCGCAGCCCTTTATAATGGGAAAAGGATTTGATTTTCTCATAGGCAAACTTCATCGATCGCTCGGTAATATCTTCAGGTGTTTCGATGCCGCTTAAAGGCGCGAAACCGAGATTCACATAGCGTAAGTTATTTTTCTTAAAATAATTGAATAACTCAACCAGCAGGAAATCCATCACCCCGTTAGGGGCATCGCCTGTTTTGCGGATCAAATCATAGGTTCCTTCCTCTTTGGCATGATCAGGGATAATATTAATGAACCCTATCACTTTTTCTTCCTCGTTTTCAACGGCGATAATGGTCTGGTTCTTAATCTCCGACCAGTGGAACATCCCCTGTGAGAAAACAAGTTCCTGCCTTTCCATATCCAGCAGCCATTCGTCGCTCACCGCCTTCAGTTTCTGCATGAGGCCTTCCTTGAGCGGAGGTTCAAAAATGCGGGCCTTGAATCCTCTTTCATTGACCTTGTTCAGGGCATTGCGCATGCTTTTTTTATCTCCTCCCGAAAGGGTGAAGGTATTCAGGTCCACAACGGCTTCCTGCCCCAGGAAAAGGCATTTTTTACGCAAACTCCGGTAGATATCGAGGCTCTCAGCAGGAATCCGGTACGAAATGGCTTTTAAACCGTTGTCGGAACAATACTTATCGAACGCAAGCAGGCATTGCCTCATCACTTCCTGATCCGGGGCAACCGGGTTTTCGAGAATGACTGCAAAGTTACCCGAAACCCGGTAACTGATGAAACCATTCCGGTCGTGGTTAAAAAATAACAGCTTGTCGCGGTAGGTTTTAAAGTAATCCAGGGCCGAATTTCCGTACAACTGGGTCAGGGCCCGGGCTTCCTCCAGTTCGGATTGGTTAGGCTCACTTTTCCACACATAGGGTGCAATGACCGTGAAAACCAGGAACCCAATAGAGAGGAATCCGCTGATTTGTATGGAATTGATAAAATACAGGGCGAATTGCCTGGAGGGAATAAGGTCAGGGCTCCCGATCAGGAAGAAATTGGCAAAAGTATACCGTATGGATTGGGCCAGGCTGAAATCGATGTTAAAATATTTAACATCCAGAAAATAAAATCCCAATACTCCATATACCATCACGGCCGCCATGCTGATCAGGGCGGTTTGAATTCCCACCACACTCAGGCGGGGATTGCTTCGGACAACATATTCCTTGCGGGTCGAATACAAGGAAAGCAACACAACGAAAGCCATGATGGCTTCTTCATAATCGATGGCCTTGGTAAGATGACCGATGAGCGAGCCCAGGCTGAGCAGCATGGCCAGCCACCAGGCCGTGCGAAGTCCTTTGAGCATGAATGCAGCGTTTATCAGCAGGAAAAGGCCGCTGGCCAGGACAAAATAATTGGAGGCATGAATGGCTTCACGGGGGAGATAATTCCTGAGCAGGTGCAAACGTTCCGAAATAGCTGGCGTTACCACCGAAATAATATTGATCACCCCGAGTATAAACAGTAAAGCTGCGGGCATAACCCTCATCAACAACTTGTTGGCCTTCGAAATAAATGCCAGTAGCCCTCCCAGCAGGGGCAACCAGAATTCAAAAAAGCGGTACAGTGCGGTAACGGCAATAGCTTCGACCATGCTGAAACCAAAGCGGGTCAGAGTATAACCCATGGATAGTTCAACGGCCCCTAACCCACGCATAAAAGGTGAAATGATCATGAAAACCACCGAGATAATATATCCCGTGGCACATGCCATCAGGCTTATTTGTATCCCCAGGGCATGAGCGGCGATATACAGGTGTGCTATCCCCCAAACTTCAATTAAAAGGGAATACAGCAAACACTCGATCAATCGTTTCCTGTTGATGGAGCCGTTGTCGATGTCGTTAATATACACTTCGATGGAAGGGTAATATTTCCTGATCAGCCTGTAAATGCTTCCCTTGCCGGTAATATTCCTGAAAAGGTAATAAAGCACAGCCACTAAAAGGCCAACAGTTACCAGCGCAATCCATTCGTCGCCATTCACGTTGCGGGTGGTAAGCCCGTACACAAATATGGGAACAGCAATAAAAACGGCGGATACAATACCTACAAAACCATAGAGCGAACTGGCAAAATGAATTCTTGTTTTGGAAATACCCGACTTTTCAATTTCATCGGTAAAGAAGGCCAGCGATGAAACGCCTCCGGCAGGCAGGAAGACTGAAATAAAGTTTCGTTTCAGGAATAATACGATACCGGATTTAACCGTGATCCGTTCGTCGAGGGATGCAAATGCCGAACGGTACATAAAACCATGGGTCACAATATAAACCACGGTAATCATGATTCCTGATAACACCAGGAGTATGGATGCGTTAGCGAGTTCATTCCTGACTTTTGAGATCTCGGCTTCCTCGTGGTGAATAAACCAAATTCCAAGCCCTATGAACAAGGCCGAAAACAGAAACTGCAGGATCAGCTTGCGTTGTTCCGAAATCACCTCAACGGTTCTTCGTATTTTAAAAGGGAATTTTTTCATGAATAGTCAAGCGTTTTTCAATGTTAGCTGGCAGAGGTGGAATTTTGGAGTGTCAGACACCCCTTCGGGATGTACAGACACTCCAAAATTCCAAATGGACGACATAGGGCTTGTAAGCCCGGTTTCAGGGATTTTTCACTTCACGCTTTCCACGTTCCCTGTTCTTTTTAATATCCCCCATAAAGCCAGTTCTCCTTTAATGGCGCGAAGGTAACCTTTGATAAGCACGTACCACAACACCTGACGATAAAGGATACGTTGTAAAAACAGGTTGAATGCGTCGCGTATGCCCAGCCTTTCGCCATCGAAACGGAAAGCCAGTATGGAGATCAGCAGGTCGAGAAGGTAATAACCGAAATACAGTGCCAGCAGTATGCCTCCTTTGGGCATAAACAGCGACACCAACAGGGTGAGATCCACCAGGGGA
>CAIPFN010000051.1 GCA_903864265.1 uncultured Bacteroidales bacterium
CCGGGGTTGTTTGATAACCAATAGCTTGTGTACTTTATCCCTATATACGAACCGGGGTTGTTTGATAACCAATAGCTTGTGTACTTTATCCCTATATACGAAATGCCACAATTTATGCTGTTTGTACTCTACATCATTACTGTTCTTGTATTTTTTGAACTGTAAAAAAACGTGTCCAATATTATCCATTTTATGCTCACTCTTCAAAAATAAAATATTTTCACCAATAAGCACTTATTCACCTTTCTTGTTGTATATTTGTCATATAATGTCATGTATACTTAAATCATGTTAATCCCATCCAACAAACTATCATTAGGCGTTATCTTTCGTCAAAAGCGCGAAGAAAAGGGTTTGCTCATCCGTCAGGTTGCCGCAGTTACCGAAATGGATCAGGCTTTGGTCAGCCGTATCGAAAATGGCGACCGCCTGCCCACCAAAGAACAATTAAATAAACTGGCAGGCCTTTACGATCTCGACCTTAAGGAAACCTACTCCTCCTGGCTTGCCGAAAGAATGATCCGCGATTATGGCAACGAACCCTATGCACCCGAAGCTTTTCGCGAAGCCCACGACCATATATTGATGTATTGTAGTAATTCAGTTTCTGAACCCCAGGCCCTTTTCAGCATTTCCTCAGTCATGCCCTCAACTAATCAAATACCCAATAAAAACACACCTGCCAAGCGTGGACGTAAACCCCGAAAACCCGATGACAATAAATCCATAATCTAAACTATCACACTTGCAGCTTCCATTTCTTCTTCGGCTCTAATCCCAAACCACTCTCAAATTCTCAAATTTTTAATTCTTCACATCATGTCAACCGACAAAATTTACAACCTCATCATCCTCGACGAAAGCGGATCAATGAGCTCAATCCAAAAAGCAACCATTAGCGGTTTCAACGAAGTAGTCCAAACCATTAAGGGAATCGAAAAAAAGTTTCCCGACCAGCAACATTTCATCTCACTGGTTTCGTTTAATGGCCTTGACATCAAAACCCTTCTCGACAAACAACCTGCTGCCAGTCTTTCACCAATCGACGAAAAAACATACCAGCCCGATTCAATGACACCGCTTTATGATGCCATTGCTTTAAGTGTCCTAAAACTAAAAATCGATGTCGCCGGTATCGAAAATGCAAATGTGCTGGTTACCATCTTAACTGATGGCGAAGAAAATGCATCCAAAGAGTTCAGCCATGCCCAGCTTAACAATATAATCAATGAACTGAAAAACCTCGGTTGGACTTTCACTTACATCGGTGCAAACCACGATGTCGAAAAAGTAGCCCATTCCATCTCAATCAGCAACACCTTGAAGTTCGAAGCTAACGAACAGGATATGGCTCTGCTTTTTCATACCGAAAAAAAAGCCCGTGAACGATATAGTGAAAAGCTTTCCAACAAAGTAGAAGATATGCAAACGGGTTACTTCGACAAATTTGAAGAAAATCAAGATAGTGCGAACGCGTGAAAGCGTTTAAAACTTGGTGTTAAATCATGTTTAAGCCCTCCCCATACCTCCGGTTTTTCACAATTAACCATCATATACAGCCTGATAGATTTTCCAACGAACTTGTCCTACTGCCTTCCCTAACCACTTTTCCTTGCCATCCATTGCTTATTGAGTCCAAACAAAATAATCTAAAGCAATTTTAAACTTTTCAATAATTATATAACAGTCTAATGAACGCAGGCAAATCAAACTATTCTGAGTCAATTAATAGACTAATTGAAGTGGGTGATTCATCTTTTATTCAAAAACATAATTACAATTATTTCTATTCCAAAAGCCATTTAAATACCTTGGATAGTAATATCTGGTCTGATTTGATTAAAGAGTTAAATGCTTCCGAATTGAAAAGTCTTTTTAAAGGAATCATCCTCTTGGAAGTTACAATGTGTTGGTCAGGTGGTTCAGTTGCAGCTGGTATATGGATTTATAAAGAAATTCAAAAACGCAATCTGGACCCCGATTTTGTTCTGGCCACTTGGGCATTATCCTCAACAAACAATGAGTTTATACCCTTTGGTTCATATAACTTTGGTTCAAAAAACTATAATGAGTTGAGCATAGCAGTTAAAAACAGTAAAATCAAAAATGAAAGTGAAAATAATTCAGGAAATCAGATTCATATAAAAGAAGCAATGTTTCATACCATTCAACATCAGTATAATGTA
>CAIPFN010000052.1 GCA_903864265.1 uncultured Bacteroidales bacterium
CTGCGTAATTGGCGAAAGGTTAATAGAAAAAGGTTAAAGGCGAAAGGTAAAAGGTTAGAGTGGAATGGTGAGAAGTGAGTTGTGAGAGATAAGAAGGAAGTGGGTATTAGTGCTTGTCTCCGTTAGCCCCCAACGGTCCCGATAGCTATCGGGATGGGGGTTACTCGTCTGCTCTGGGAATTAAAGGATAAAGTAGAACGGTTAAAGGATAAAGTGGAATTCTGAGAGGAGAGTATTAATGCTTTTAAAGATTCAATGTGTTTAACCATTTTTGATCATATATCCTACATCCTGCATCCGATCCCGATAGCTATCGGGACCGTAATCATCCTACATCTTACATCCGACATCCGACATCAAACATCCGACATCAAACATCCGACATCATACATCCGACATCAAACATCCCATATGTATAGAAATTAAATATTTATTTTTCACTGCTGTAGTGGTAAAAGCATTTTCAGGTGTCTATATAGGTAAGAAAACCTATTTGTAGCTATATACTATTTTGGAGGATAAGTGGATGGAATGCAATATTGATTTATGGGATTGCAGAGCAAAGGCGGAATGGCAGGTATATTTATGTGATTTCGTTATACGTTTATTGGGAAGTTGGACTCCCGATTTAATCTTTGGCGATGAAAGCCGGCAGAAAAATATAAAAACAGTTTCCTGTATTTCTTCACAGTATCCGGCTGGATTTAAACCAAATGCCTTATGAATAAAAATTGTACTTTCCTGTTTGTATTGGTATTGCTCCTTTTACGGAGCGTTTCCCCGGCACAGTCGCCTTATTGCCTGCCGGAATATACCCTTGGCTGCGCGAATGGCGATGGGCTGAGCAGCTTTCAGCTCGGAAGCATCTACCAGGATATCCAATGCGATGGCATACCCAATCTCTGGTATAAGTTTTATACCGATACCACCAATTTAACCATAGGGGGAACCGAACAACTTACTGTTAATATAATCAACGATTCCACAAGGCTCTTCGTCTGGATTGATTTTAACAACAATAATCAGTTCGATGCAAGTGAAGTTGTGATCGATGGGATGTTGTGCCTTCCATTTTTTCCGAACGTGGCTACTAATCTGACCATCCCCATAAATGCATCTGCCGGACTGCACCGCTTACGATTCAGGACAGAGCTTTTTTCAGCCGGTAATGCCGCTGATGCCTGTGCTACCTATCAGAAGGGCAATGCAGGTGATTTTATGGTGAATCTTGTGAATCCTTCGCCACCGGCTGCCGCCCAGCTAAGTTCACCACCTGACGGAGCCATTGGAATAATTCCCAATACCAATCTGAACTGGGCGCCCGGCACAGGCTCCACGCCGGCAGGCTATCATTTGTTTCTTGGAACGGATGATCCTCCAACCAATATAGTAAACGGGGCTTTAGTCAGCATTCCGTACTTTAACCCATACCCTGATCTGTCGATCAATACCACTTATTACTGGAAAGTAGTTCCGTATAATAGCGGAGGCCAGGCAACTGCCGGACCCATCTGGTCCTTCACAACCCTCGTTGATTATGGATCAATACAAGGATTTGTGACCGACTTCACAGGTGTTCCGTTAAGCGGAGCCTCGATTACTGCATCAGGACCGGCTTCCTTTTCTGCCATAAGCGATTCGGTTGGACATTACCTGCTAACGGGTGTCTCACCCGGAAGCTATACCCTCACAGCTCAGTCGGCAGCCTACAATACTAATACAGTTTCGGGAATACTGGTAACTGCGGACACTGTCACCACTCACAACCTGGTTATGCTCCAGCCGAACATGACAGTGATGCCCGATCCGCTTAATGTGAGCCTGAATCCGGGCGAATTTAGCCCCGGCAGCTTTGTACTATCGAATACAGGAAACGGAATTCTCAACTGGACGGCTACCATATCCTATAATACACCCGACACCAGCTGGTTCAGCATGCCTGAACGCAGCGGATCAGTAAATGCCTTGGGCAATCATGTCATTTCAGCCATTTTCGATGCCACCGGACTTCCATCTGGATCAGACAGGCATGCATGGGTTACGTTTACTTCCATTCCTAACATTGGAACAGTGACAGTACCCGTGAATATGGCCGTTTCCGGAGCCACTCTAACGCCGGTAACGAACGTTCAGGCCGTAATTACGAATCCATTAACAGGAGCCGTGAATGTTTCATGGGATTGCACCCCTT
This sequence comes from uncultured Bacteroidales bacterium, assembly GCA_903864265.1. Taxonomy (GTDB): domain Bacteria; phylum Bacteroidota; class Bacteroidia; order Bacteroidales; family UBA4417; genus UBA4417. The sequence continues at coordinate 2,192 of CAIPFN010000052.1, forward strand.
CGGCCGGATTTCTCTATTACGATATTTTCAGAAACAGTGTACACCTGGCTAATGTGCTTTCAGAAACTCATTATGCGGATATGCTTCCGGCTTACGGAACCTATACCTATTGTGTTGAAGCCGTATACAGTGAGGGGGCTACCACCCGTCTTTGTGCAGATGTTGAATGGCCCAACCCGGCTATGAGCTGGGCACCTGCTGCCCTCTCATCGACTGTTTGGTCAAATGCGAGTAAAACTATTCCTCTGCAAATCAGCAATTCAGGTTCCGGGAATCTGCATTTCGAATTCCCCGCTTATATGGATCATCCTGGCGATAGCCCTATGGCTTATTGCACAGCCTCGGCCAGCGGACAGGATGAGTTTATCAGTCTTGTTCAACTGAATACCATCCATCAGAGTTCCGGATGGTCGGCATACAGTGACTATACCTATATCAGCACCGATTTAATCATAGGAAACGCCAGCCCGATTACAGTAACTGTTGGGCCTCCATCCTATGCCGGTGATATTACCGGAGTATGGATCGATTATAATCATAACAACACTTTTGATCCGGATGAATTCACCGGGCTTAGTGGTTCAGCTCTGGCAACAGGTATGATTATGATTCCTGCAACCGCGCTCAGCGGACCTACCACCATGCGTATCCGCACCCAGTATAATGGAACGCTTTCGCCCTGTGGTGTAACCGCTTATGGGGAAGTGGAAGATTATACTGTGAACCTTCATGGCCCTCATTTTATAACACAGGTTAGCCCGGCAAGTGGTATAATTCCCCAGGGCAGTTCGCGATTGATAAATGTCACCTTTTCGGCCTCTGGCAGCTTTGCACTTCCCGGAGTGTATACCACAACTCTGCAGCTGAACAGTAACGATTTAACCCAGTCATCAGTATCTATCCCGGCCACCATGTATGTGGGCCTGGGATCTCATTTGAGCGGAGTGGTTACGGATCTGGTTACAGCTGCGCCCCTGGTGGCTGCTACAGTTCAGGTTGGCACTTTCAGCACTATGACAAACGATACCGGATACTATTCTCTGTATACAAACGCAGGTACATATCCGGTGACTTTCAGTAAAATTGGCTATCAAACGCAAACCATTAGTGGTATCGTATTACCCGATGGTGGTTCCGTTACACTCAATGCACAACTGACAGAATTTCCATATCCTCCCGCTTGCGCCTTTGCTTCGGTGAATATGGAAGATACGCAATGCACGATTAGCTGGTGCCCGCCTACGGCCCCCTACGAAATGCTTTACGACGATGGTACGGCAGAAAATGCTGCTGCCTGGATCTTACCGGGAAATATGAATGCAGTGAAATTTACCCCCCAGGGATATCCCGCTACCATTACCGGAGCCCGGTTTTATATTGATGCAGGTTATTCCGTTGTTCTCCCTGGCAGTACACTCAAAGCTGTAGTTTATGATGCCGATGTGGCCGGTTTGCCTGGAATACTGCTCGACAGTACAACTATTGCCTTAAATGCTCCGGGCTGGGTTGATGTGAACGGATTAAATGCCACCCTGAGCACAGGCGATTTCTTTATTGCGATGGTGCAAACCATGCCTTCACCCAATTGTCCTTACCTGGGTGTGGACGAAACCTTACCTACTGCCTATAAAAGCTATTCGCGAAATATAAGCAACGGAGGCGCATGGGCCGTTTCTCCTTACCAGGATTTTATGATACGGGCCATCGTCAGCAGTCCGCATAGCGGGGATGATGATGCCATGAAAACCGATAAGCATTCGGTTGTTACTATGCAGGTGTCCGGCATGCTTTCGCAGCATACTCCGGTTGTATCGCAAGGTATAGATGAAATGAAAGCCATGGTAAAATCTCCTGAAGGGATTAACAACATCAATGTTGTAAGTAAATATTCCCTGACCCGTTGCTTTTTAGGTGAAACCTTCCCGGGTAATCCCACAACTTCTATTTCAACTCTTATTAATAACGCCTTTACAGTTACGTACTATGACGACGGTGGAAATGCATGGCTTAGTCTGCAAAGAGGCTGGTATAATTATGGAATAAAAGCACTTTATCCCGATGGAGAGGAGTCAGTTTATACTTATACGAACCCTGTACCGCATCGGCTATTCTCGGATCTTAGCATTACGGCTCATCTGGAATGCCAGGCCGCTCCTGCCTCCGGCGCTGTGGTTACACTCACCGGCCTGAATTACCCCTACGATCATCTAACCGATACCCTAAACGAAAGTGGGACGCTTATTTTGAGTAATCTTATTGAAGGACAGTACACTTTAAGTATACTCTACCCGGGGTATCATGCCTATTCAACATCGGTTTCGGTGTTAAGTGATACCGCTGTTGTGGCTACGCTACTTCAGATGGTTGAGCCGGCGCGTAATCTTTTTATCAGCGATGTTACCCTTCTTACCACCTGGGATGAACCTCTTTCGGTATTGGTTAGCGAATCGTTCGAAGGAGGAATTTATCCTCCGGCAGGCTGGCTGACCAGCTCACAGGGATCACCCGGCTGGTATTTTACCACCAATGGCGGCAGTGCTGCTTTCCCGGTTACTCCATACACAACCTATGCTGTGGTTAACGACGAAGCTGCCGGTGTCGCCAACAACGGATGCTGCGATTACCTGATCAGCCCGGAAATCAATCTTACCGGGGCCCCATACTATATGCTGAGTTTTTCAAGCTTCTACAACGGCAATAACGGTCAGCAGGCTCATGTTGAAATGAGTACCGATGGCGGTACTACCTGGGCTGCTATCTATACCTGCCTTCCGGGAAGTGCCTGGCAGCAGGTGGATATTGACCTTTCGGCTTACTCAGGCGCAACAGGACTACAGGCTGTTAAATTCGCATTTCATGCCGACGATGGGGGAAGCCAGGCTTCGGGCTGGGCGGTGGATAATATCAGGATTGCTTCGGGAACGCTGCCTGTTGAAGGCTACAGGGTCATGCTCAACGGGATCGAAGCCGGCCAGACCACCGACCTGTTATGGCAGTTTGATCCCTCAGCTTTTTCGTACGGACAAGCATACTCCGTTTGTGTGGCTGCCATATATTGCGGTTCTGACTCAGAAACTATTTGCGACACAATAACAAGTCATTACCTATGCCCTCCCCGGAATCTGCAGGTGGATACGATTGTTACAGCTTCTTCGGGCACTGCCGTCCTCAGCTGGAACCAACCCCAGGCTTACTGCCTGCCAAACCTGGCAGGATACCATGTGTTCAGAGATGAAATACTGCTTACTGTTATGCCATATAACGATACAACCTATACGGATGCCGGTCTGCAACCCGGCAACTATTGCTACACCATATCCGCTGTATATGATCTTAGCCCATTTGGGTTCCCCGGCAGTTTTGGCGAATCCGTTATTGAAGGTCCGGTGTGTACCAATATGCAGTATGGAATGGGTCTTCCTTTCGTCGAAGGCTTCTCAAGCGGCACTTTTGATACCACCGTTTGGAATGTGGGTATCAACTGGCTGATCGACAGCAACTCAGATAACCCCGTGCCGGCAGCCAAATTCAAATGGGATCCGCTGCTGCTGAATTATTCGAGTGCCCTGCAGAGCAACTGGTTATATTCACCGACAGTAATTAATGCCATGCCATATAATATCTGGTTCGATTATGAGGTTAAGCTGGAAGATCAGGCTGCAAGTGAAAGCGAAAAGCTGACTTTGGAAGTGGGTGACGGTACCGTATGGGCCAGCGCAAAAGAATATTCCAATACCGGCAGTTTCGACTGGATGCAGGGTCATCTCAATATTTCTGCACTGGCGGCCGGGCATGCGTTCAAAGTGCGTTTCAGGGCCAATGGCAGCTCGTCGGATGCCATACATTACTGGGCCGTGGATAATGTGCATATCTTTACGGAAGCCTTCATGTTACCCCCGCTGAATCTGTCAGCCGAAACGGCAGGTTCTGCCGGAGATGCTATTCAGCTGAGCTGGGGTGTTCCCATGAATACCGATTCCCTCATAGGTTACAATGTTTATCGCAGGGCCTATACGGCATTTCCCCCCGGCCCCAATTCACAGTCTGCCGGCGACTGGCTGAAAATAAACCCTGCAACGGTTGGAACAACCGGGTTCCTGGATAGCGGGCTTTCCAACCTGGTTACCAATTGTTTTGAATATATGGTCACGTCCGTTTATACCCTGGGCGAATCCGACCCTTCCAATATTGCCTGGAGACCTATCTTTGTGGATACAGCCCCCGTGAAGGACGACAAAACCCTTCTCTATCCTAATCCTGCCACAAACTTTGTGCGGATAGAAATGAAGCGTGAAATCAGCAGCATCCAAATTTACAATGCCCTGAGTGTGGAAATCTCAGCCCTGAATGTAAAGGGACAACGCAGCCTGCTTCTTAATACATCAGCCTATGCTCCCGGTATATATAATATAAGATTTACGGCGCCGGGAGGAGAGTGCTTTAGCAGGAAGCTGGTGGTTACGAGATAGGATGTGGGATGTGGGATGTGGGATGTGGGATGTTTGATGTGGGATGTGGGATGTCGGATCTCGGATGTATGATGTCGGATGTCGGATGTATGATGTCAGATGTCGGATGTGTGAGATGGGATGTTAGATGGGATGTATGATGTTCTCTTCACTGCCGTTAGGTTATTTAATCAAACGTAATTCAGAAAGCGATGGAAGTTCATTACAAAGAGGTTCCAAAGAAGAATCCGGCAAAGCAGAACGATCCCCCGAAGTATTATGCCCAGGTGATCAGCTCAGGTGAACTAAGCCTGAGGCAGCTGGTAAAAAGGGTTTCTGAGATCAGCACCCTGAGTCCGGCCGATACCATGGCGGCCATTGAAGCCCTGCTCGAAGTAGTGCCCCAGGCTCTGATCGAAGGGAAACTGGTGCGGTTGGGCGATTTCGGATCCTTCAGTCTGCAGGTGAGCAGCGAGGGTGTGGAAGATGTGAAAGAGATCAGCCGTAAAAAAATTAAGCGTATAGCCGTCCGTTTCAGGGCAGGGAAGGAGTTTGTTAAGGTCACCAATTCGGCTGATCTTTTGCAGATTTCGGCTTTTGGTGCCTTGCTATCTGGCTTTTTTATCCTTTCCGAAGGTCAGGCTATGACTGCCTGTTTCCACACCGCACTGCACCTGTTTTTATAATGCACTACAAGTTTTAATAAACTATACGGCATCTTTTGCCAGACTGCACGATATCTTTCGATAAAGTGCACGATATCATTGGCCTAACTGCACGATATCTTTTTGTAATCTGCACGATATGTTTTATTAAACGCTACTACATCTTTTTATTAGCCGGACCTTGGTTTCTATCAATGAGTAAGCATCGTGGCTTCATTAACATACTGGAAATAGCCTTATTAATCCTGTGAAAGGAGTAATCGGCTAGGTTGATATTTTAATTTTATTGCCATTATTCATATGCCAAATTAAGGATTTCAATAGTACAATTACCATAGCACAGGCGCGCCGGCAGGCCCCTTCAGGGGTCAGGGGTGCGCGGGGTTGATTCTCTCCTGATGCAATCTTTATATGGCTGAAAACCATATGGATTTGTTTGCAGCTGAATCGAGGTTTACCCTAAACTCCCTTTCAGATAGATACTCTCCATTAATATTTATTTTTACAGCCTGTAGTGGTAAAAGCCTTCTCAGGTGTCTTATTAGTACAGTTTTATTTATCACGTAACTTTATTGGGGACGCCCGCCATCGTATTATGAAAAAAGAATCACTGCTCCTGCTCCTTTTTATCTCCCTGCTTTTCTCATTTAATTTATATGCCCAACTAACGCCTCTGCCACGCAACCTGCAATTCGACTCATTAACTCTTGTCCTGACCTGGGATGCACCACAGGCTGTGCTTTTGGACGAGCACTTCGAAGCCGCAACGTTCCCTCCTTCCGCTTGGAAGGACTCTACCCAGGGTATGGGATGGTTTTCCACAACCAACGGCAGTTCTGCTCATCTGCTGATACCGCAGCATTCGAAGTATGTTGTTATCAATAATGGCTTGGCGGCCCCGGGCAACAACGGCTGCTGCGATTACCTGATCACGCCCGAAATGGACCTAACACAGGCTTATGGTTTTAACTTGTCCTTCAGTTCGTTTTTTAAAGGAGCGGATGCCGAAACGGCCTCAGTACTGATCAGCACGGATGGAGGCAGCATCTGGACACCTTTATTTGAGGTATTGCCCCATTTTGCATGGGCAAACCTTCAGGTAGATTTAAGTCCGTATTCAGGAATAACGGGATATCAGCATGTAAAAATTGCCTTTATGGCTAACGATCATGGCCAGTCTAATGCCACCGGATGGGCGATTGATGATGTAGTTGTTGCAAGCGATTCATTGCCCATACAGGAATATAATTTATTTTTAGATGGTGCCATGGTTGGTTCGAGTATACCTGCCAATCATACCTGGACCTACGACCCTTCCACTATTTCTTATGCTTCAGCTCATAACTTCTGCCTTTCAGCTTTTTATCCAACCGGAATGGGGAATATTGCCTGCAAGAATGCTTCAGGGTATTATCTTGCACCCCCTGTAAACCTGATGGTTCAGAAAGAAGTTTCAACCAACAATTCAGGCATAGCCATCCTGACCTGGCAATCACCTGTATCCGGTGATAAAAAAACGGATGCCTCTTATGCCAGATTCACTGCAAGCAGTCCTGTAATGGAAACTGCAGATGTTCCTTCCGGGTTCGTGGCTAAGCCCCAAACAGCACCATCCATTAAAGCCTTTGATGTGCTCTTCGATAACGGCACCATTGTTAATAGCCCAGGTACCGGTGCCGGTGGTGCCGACGAGAGTGTGATCCCTGCCGGGGGCTCAGCCTACGGCTATAATTATAACCAGACCACAGGAGGGACCGTTGCCGACGACTTTATCGTGCCGGTCGACTGGACCATCAAGACCTTGAGATTCGATGGGTATCAAACCTTGTCAGGCAACATTTCGACCATTATCGGGTTATATTTTCGTATTTATAACGGCGATCCTTCGGCAGGCGGCACGGTGGTTTGGGGCGACCTGACCACAAACCGGATGACTTCAAGCTACTTTTCAGGAGTATACCGTGTATCGACGCCGGGTCAGAACGTAAGCCGGCCGGTAATGAATATTGTTTGTGAAAATCTAAGCATTTCACTGGCACCGGGCACTTACTGGCTCGAATGGCAGGCTATAGGAACACTGGCATCAGGCCCCTGGACCGTAAATACAGCATACCCTGTAAATGCAAACGCAAGGCAGTTCGACGGCTTAGGCTGGAATATTCTTGTCAACCCCGATAATGTGGATCTACCCTTTGTAATTGAAGGCTCCTTAGGTTCCTCCTCCGGCCTGATAAGCTATAATATTTACAGGGATAATGAACTATTAACCAATGTGCCCCCGGCTCAACATTCCTATGCCGACTTAAACCTAAATCCCGGAACATACTGTTACGATGTGTCGGCAGTGTATGATCTGACCAGCCGGGGCTTCCCCGGACAGATGGGTGAATCGCTGAAAGAAGGCCCCGCCTGCGCAAATTTCGATACGTATCTGATGCTTCCTTTTCTTGAGGACTGGACTACCGGACAATTTGATGTTAATCTTTGGGGTCATGGAGCAAACTGGGTAATTGACGCTTCAACCGGGAGTCCGGAACCTGCGACTAAGTTTTCCTCAACCGGTTCAGCCGGATACAACAGCAGCCTGCTTTCATACTATATGTATTCTGATGCATCGAATACCATAACCCCAAACTGCGTCTTCCTCGATTTCGATTATTTGCTTAGCGACAATTCTGCATCCGGAAGCGAGAAACTCAGCATCAATATTTTAATAAATGGTACAATCATAAAGTTAAAAGAACTGGCAAATACCGGAACTACAGTATGGATTCATGAGCATATCAATATAAGCAGCCTGGTTAAAGGCAAAATATTCAGGGCTGAGTTTGTGGCCAACGGGCCTAACGGTTCGATGATCAACTACTGGTTGGTTGATAATATTCATGTGTTTGTTAAATATGGTTTTGCGCCTCCGCTGAATCTCATTGCTGAAAATGCCGGCAATCCGCTTCAGAATGACATTCAGCTGCATTGGGATATCCCTCATTTTGAAAACTATGTTTCATTGATACAGGACGACAGTACCTGGGAAAACAAGCTGAATATAAATGCCGGTTATACTGCCTGGCTGGGGAATAAGTTTACCTCCCTTGCCGGAAAACTGCACAGCGCTTCAGTATACTGGATCGAAAATACAGGGAGCACCCATAGTCCTGTTATTCTGGATGTTTACGATGCAGCCCATTCGCTCCTTGGAAGTTCCGATGCTTTTATTCCTGTAACAGGAAGCTGGCAGAACATTGCCCTTCCAGGTATGGAAACAGAAGGTGATTTTTATGTTATGGTTCGTTTCGACTCACAGTCGGGAGAAACGGATTTCCTGGGAATGGACAGCACTACACTGAGTGGAAGACCTAACAATGGCTGGTATACGGATGGCTCCAGCTGGTCGCAGATGAATACCATGGGCTTCGACGAAGCTGTGTTTTCGATACGTGCTACCCTGGCCACACCTGGCAATTGTGAACAAAGTGACTCCAGAGTCAGTACTGTCGGGATTCAATCCTATTCAACTGAAGACGGCTCTACTGTAGTACAACCAAAGATGAAATCAGCCGGGAGTATTACTGCTCCTGCCTACGATGTGTACCGCCGCGAATACCAGATTCCGCTCCCCGGCCAGGATTCGCTTTTCACGGCCTGGCATAAGATAGCCAGCGTTTCGGCAAACAATTGCCTCGATCAGAACCTGGAGAAGAAATGTTACCAGTATTACGTACAGGCTATGTACGACGAAGGCTCATCGGAGCCGGGCAATACCAGTGAAACTTGTTTCCTTACGGGAATCGCTTCTCCCATAACTGCAGGCATTAAGGTATATCCCAATCCTGCCGAAGATTTCCTGACTATCGAAATGAATACACTCATCGAATGCATTGTTGTGTATAATGCTACCGGAAGCAGGATAATGGAAGCAGAAGTGAAGGGAAGCAGTATGCAATTGAATGTAGCCGGTTTTGCACCGGGAATCTATAATCTAAGGTTCGTGACTCACAAAGGCGATTGCTTTAACAGCAAGTTTGTCAAGCTATAAATGCAATTATTTTTCACCTATTAACTAAAATTATATGAAAAGATCTTTACATTCTGTTATTCTTCTGGCTGCTCTCTTATCCGCTTTGGCAATCCATGCCCAACAGTTAATCCCGCCACGGAATGTTCATGTGGATGATTTATCGCTCGTTGCCAGCTGGGATGCTCCGCGTATGACACTTTTGGCCGAAGATTTCGAAGGCAACCTGTTTCCTCCGGCAGGCTGGCAGATGCATACGCACAATCCGACCGGCTGGTTTACTTCCGTGGATGGAAATTCTCCTTATTTCCCGATTCCGGCACATACAAAATATGCTTTAACCAATGACGATGCCGCTGGGCCGGGGATGGATGCCTGTTGCGATTACCTGATTACTCCGGCAGTTGACCTTAGCATTTGTCCAGGCTTTAAGCTGAGTTTCGATAGTTATTTCAATGGCAATCATGAGGAGAAAGCTACTGTCGAAATGAGTACCGACAATGGTGTAAGCTGGATATTGCTTCGTGAAATGACACATTACCCAAACTGGAAAAGTATCATTATCGATTTGTCGCCTTGGTCGGGCTTAGGCGGACTATCATCGGTAATGTTTGCTTTTCATGCCAATGATCAGGGTGGGCAGGCTTCGGGCTGGGCGGTGGACAATGTAAGGGTACAATCGGATAGTACGGGCAGCACCGGCTATACAGTGTTGTTTAATCATAATCCGCTGGCCGTGCTCACCGGCACAAGCTATCCTATCGACCCATTCTCCGCAGCTTATGGAAATGCCTTTACCTTCTGCGTCAAAGCCAATTATCCGGCTGCATCAAGTGCCGATAGCTGTGTTTCATTTACTTCGCTTTACCTTTCCGCGCCAGGGAATCTTACGGCAGCGGCTAGTGATACCGGGCTGCTGTTTACCTGGCAGGCTCCACTGGCAGCCACCACTTTAAGCGGGTATAACATTTACCAGGATGGCATTCTGATTACTTCACTTGCAGCTAATTTTACCTCCTTTGTTTTGCCTTTGGAATTCGGACAGGGATGCATCGAAATCACTGCAGTGCATAATCTTGCAAGCTTTGGCTTTCCGGGCCAGAGTGGTGAATCATTTAAACAAAGGGCCTGTGGATTTGTGGATACCGGTTTTGATCTGCCTTTCCTCGAAACCTGGACTTCAGGAAGCCTTCTGCCTGACAAATGGGTGGGAGGCAACAATTGGTCGGTTTCCGTGCTTGAAGGGAAAGATGCACCTTCGGCAAAATTTGAGGGAAGCGGGTCGGGCAGCTATTCGTCAGCGCTCGAAAGCTGGCATTTCAATTCACAGGGCTTCGATGATTGCCCGACTATAGTGGGAGCCAGGATGAATTTTAGTCTTAAGTTGAACGATGTCAAGTCGTCCGGTAAAGAACAACTGATCGTTGAATTGGTAACGGATAGTGCCATTATTGAATTAAAACGATACAGGAACGAGGGCTCTTTCGACTGGAAGCAACAGGATCTCGATATCACCATGGCAGTGCTAGACCAGGATTTCCGGGTTCGTTTCCGCGCCGAGGGTGAAAATGGGGGAAATATTGATGCCTGGTATATTGATAATATCAATTTGTATAAATATATCTCTGATTCGTGGGGAAATCTTTCGGTTACTGCCAAACGACAGGGGAGCCCTGAAAACGAGATTCTGATTGCCTGGAATAACAACAGTAACGGTATAGCCGAACCGAATTATATCCTCGATGATGGCATCCCCGAAAACTGGCTCTCGGGCATGGCTCCTGGTCCTTTGTGGAAAGGCAATAAATTCACGGTGAGCGATGAAGGTATTTTGCAGGGAGCTTCCGTTTTATGTTCGGATATTCCCGGAACTTCAGCCATTTATACCATCGACATCTTTGACGAAAATGGTGTTTTGCATGGTTCGTCGGCATCTTTTATACCCTTGAATAACATTTTTACAACGGTGCCCCTTCCCGATATTCCTTTTTCCGGTACTTTTTATGCCATGCTGCATATTACTGCGGCTGAATCGGCAAATCCCTTAGGCATTGATACCGATGGCCCCAATGCTTCCGGCGATTACAGCTGGGTATATAATGGCATTTCCTGGGAAAAACTGTTTGATTATTCGTCCATCACCGGAGTTTTTGCCATACGGATTTCTGCAATGGTAGGAACGATCATCCCGGGAACAGGAAATCCCTGCGATGTTTTTGGCTACAACATTTACAGAAGGGAATATGGTTCATATCCGGCAGGGCCAAACAATACCGGAACAGGTGTATTTAACTGGATAGGTTCAGCGCCGTTCGGAACCAATGAATTTGTGGATCGCGACCTGGATAACAATCTGAAGAACTGCTTCGAATATGAGGTGCGGCAACAATTTGCACAGGGTGAAGGCATGTCGGATTATGCCTGGGATTGCATTTATGTAGATGTAAAAGAGCCTGAGAAAGTATCTGTACAGGTGTATCCTAATCCTGCTGAAGATATTCTGACCATCAAAATGAGTATACCCGTTGAACACATCACCGTATACAATGCAACAGGGGGCGTGGTTGCCGAAATACATACTCAGGGCAGGTCAGCCATTGAACTGAATGTGACAGCATTTTCAAAAGGCATTTATAGTCTGAAGCTCAACACAGCCCGTGGTGAAAGTTTTTGCGCAAAATTCATGAAACAATAACTCCCGATTAAAGGTGCAGCTAAACATTCCAATATGATTTATACCTATATTTGTATCAGAATATATATCAAAACTTATGTTATAAAGGATAATCTATGAAAGTAAAAAGTATTTTCGGTTTGATAATCTGTATGCAGCTGTTAAGCGGAGTGCATGCGCAGTTGATTTCCTGCACCGCCGTGCAGGATCTAAATTCAGTACCTTTCTCAAAAAATACCTGCGGGGCGACATCGGATAATTATATGATATACTCCTATGATGATGGAATGGCCGAGAATTATTGTGCCTGGCAACAGGCCGGGAACATGAATGCTGTAAAGTTTATTCTCCATGAAGGACCTGCAGCCATTGAAGGGGCGAGAGTATATGTAGGAACCGGAACGTTTCCTGTCGGAGGATCTATCCTTAATCAGCCTTTTCGCGTTTCGGTGTACGCGAATGATGGTGAAAACGGCATGCCGGGAAGCCTTCTTGATTCAATTTCCTCATTGGTTACCAACTATGAATGGGTAACCGTTACCGGGATTCATGCGTTTGTGATCAGCGATTTCTACATCGTAATTACCCAATTATCAAACGGTCCCGACTGCATTCCCACTGGAGTGGATGAAACCGGACCCAAAGCAAATCAGAGTTATTCGCGAAACATCATGGCAAATCAGCCCTGGGCATTATCGCCGTATCAGGACATGATGATCAATGCGTTGATAAGCACAAACGTTGGAATAGTTGAACAAACGCCTGGTGACGGCATAACGATTTCACCCGTTCCTGCTGATGAAACTGCACATTTCGAATTTCCATCGCTGTTTAAATATGTATCTATAGCAAATTCCTGTGGGCAAAATATTTTTACTCGTGATGTATCAGGTCAATCTTCACTTTCAGTCAATACGTCAAACTACCAGGCCGGTATTTATTTCGCCAGCTTCACCTCTTCAGGTGGCGAATCTCTCGTCAGGAAATGGGTGGTAGGCCATTGATTCTGTTTAAGTTGCTATTTATTATTCTGCCATTGTATGAACCTATTCCATGATAAAAGCCTTAATGAGCCGGAACTGAAACCGGGGTATGCGTATTCGGCACCCGGCTGGTATCACATTACTATTTGTACCAAATTCAGGGTGCATTATTTTGGAAATATTGTTCCCTCAGTGATGCCTGATCCGGACCTTTCAGCTGGAACTTTGCCTGAAACGATGGTCAGGATGATATTATCCGAAGCCGGGCAGATAGCCGAAAAATACTGGAACGAAATCCCTGGTCATTTCTCCCGCGTGGTATTGGATGCCTACCAGCTTATGCCCAATCATTTTCATGGGATTATGCAAATTACGGATGCACCCGGGTCGGACGTTTATACCCGGGAAAAACATTCACAGCCTGAACTGGGCAACATCATCTATCAATTTAAACGGATATGCAGCATTAAAACTCAGGAAAGTGGGCTGGAACTGATCTGGCAATCGCGGTTTCACAATCACCTCATCCAGGGTGATTCGGATTTGCAACGCGTACGGAAATATATCCGGAACAATCCGAAAAACTGGGTTCACGATAAATACAATATATAGCAGGGCAGCCCGTGCATCTGCATGGCTGTTACGATGGGCAATTCCTGCCTGCCGGCTTTCCATATTTCTCCCTGATAATCCGCCTGGCGAATTGCGCAGCCATAGCGCAAAAGTGGTACCTTTGCAGCCTATGATTTCAGTGAGTAACCTTTCAGTACATTTTACCGGCGATTACCTGTTCAGCAACGTGAGTTTCCTGGTGGGCGACCGCGACCGCATCGGCCTGGTGGGGCGCAACGGGGCAGGCAAAACCACCCTGATGCGTATTATTGCCGGAATGCAGGAGCCCGAAGGGGGTGTGGTGTCGAGTCCGTCGGAAAGTACGGTCGGATACCTGCCCCAGGAAATGGCCACCGGCAGCCGGCTGAATGTGTTGCAGGAAGCCATGACCGCCTTCGAAGAAGCCCGTCATCAGCATCACCTGATGGATAAATATTCGGCCGAGCTGGCTGAACGTACTGACTTCGAGAGTGACTCTTATTCAAAGCTTATTCAGCGCCTGAACGAAGCCACCGACCGCTTCCATTTGCTCGGCGGGCAGAATATGCAGGAAGATGCCGAAAAAGTACTTAAAGGGCTTGGTTTTGAGCCCGTTGAATTCGAAAAACCTCTCAGTACCTTCAGCGGAGGCTGGCAGATGCGTGTGGAACTGGCTAAAATACTGCTTAAAAAACCGGATGTTATCCTTCTCGATGAGCCTACCAATCACCTGGATATAGAATCCATTCAATGGCTCGAAGATTTCCTGATTACCTATAGCGGATCAGTGGTTCTGGTGTCGCACGACAGGGCTTTCCTCGATAACGTGACCAACCGCACCATCGAAATTATGAATGCCCGCATTTACGATTACAAAGCAGGGTATTCAAGATATGTAGAATTGCGCGGGGAGCAAATGGAACTGCAAAAGGCTGCTTTTGATAATCAACAGTCGGAGATTGCACAAATTGAAAGTTTTGTTGAACGGTTCAGGTATAAAGCCTCCAAGGCCAGGCAGGTTCAGTCGCGTATCAAGTTGCTCGACAAGATGGAGCGCGTGGAAGTGGATGAGGCAAATTCCTCGGCTATTCACTTTTTATTTCCACCTGCACCCTCGTCGGGTAGGGTAGTGGTTGAATGTAAAGATCTTACCAAAAGGTATGGCGAAAAGCTGGTTCTGGATAAGCTGGACCTGGCCATCGAAAAGGGGGATTTCGTCTCATTCGTTGGCCGTAACGGTGAAGGAAAGACAACCTTAGCCAAGATTATTATAGGGGAACTTACGCACGAAGGCATTTGCAAACTGGGTCATAATGTAAAAATCGGCTATTATGCACAGAACCAGGCCGAATTGCTCGATCCCGACAAAACCGTTTTTGAAACCATTGATGATGTGGCTACAGGCGAAATCAGGACCAAGATCCGGAATATACTGGGCAGTTTCCTGTTTGGTGCCGATGCCATCGATAAAAAGGTAAAAGTGCTGTCGGGGGGTGAAAAGGCCCGGCTGGCTCTGGCCAAATTGCTGCTGGTTCCCGTTAACCTTCTGGTGCTCGATGAGCCCACCAACCACCTCGACATGGTGAGCAAGGATATTCTGAAAAATGCTTTGCTGCGATATGACGGCACGCTTGTTATAGTATCGCACGACCGCGATTTCCTGCAGGGACTTACCGATAAAATATTTGAATTCCGCAACCGGACCATCAAAACCTGGCTTTGCGATATCAACGATTTTATAAAAGCCCGTAAATTGGCCAACCTGGCTCAACTCGAAGCCCGCCGGACGGAACAGCAAAAAAGCGGTGAAAATCTGTCGGATAACAAGCTTAACTACGAAAAGCGCAAGCAGCAGGAGCGCGAAATCCGCAAACAGGCCGTGAAAGTGGATAAGGCGGAGCAGGAAATTGAAAGTATTGAAAATGAGATCGCCCGTTACGATAAGCTGCTTTCCGATCCTGATAATCATAAAGATACAGGCAAAAGCACCCGCTTGTTCCAGGAATACCAGGGGTTGAAAAAAGAACTGGGAGTAAAAATGGAAGCCTGGGAACTGGCCCATTCCGAACTGGAAACGATGCAGAAAACGCTAGATTAATTATCAGTTCTCAATTTCTATCCTTTTTGCTCTCCTTTGCTCTCTTTCTGTCCCACTCTCCTTTTTGTTTTTTTTATAGTCCTGATTTTTGTTTACAAATCATGTAAACCTATTTCAATACAAGGTCGTCTTCATGTCCCCATGTCCCCTTGTCTCCTCTTCTCTCTTCTCCCCACTCCCCTCTCACAACTCACAACTTACTACTGAATTTTAACCGAAATCCCATATCCTGCATACCTCACATTCAGCGTCTCCCCGTGGCTGTAGTCGCTCTTAACAATTGCAAACACCTGTGGCCGGGAAACCTCCAGAACAAAGTAGCTGTCGAGTACTCCCGAAGCATTCATGATATTGTAATACATGTATTGCCTATCCATGGCAGGTATATTCTCTTTTTCATAGCCCGTCCCGGAATTTGCGCATCCGGGTGTATTCCCCTCCCTGTAAGCATTTACTTCTACCGCCAGACTATCCCCATTTTCGATAATGCTGAAGGTAGGCAGAGCGGTTTTCTGTTCTATGGGGAGGAAATGTCCGGCCTGGGGTATCCCAAACCCGTGGGCATAGTCGAAATAAGGATACAGGCTTCCTGACTTTTCAATTTCCTTAAACAACTGCATATTGGTGAGTGCCCGCTTGGCTTGCCATGCACAGGCGGCAAATCCGGCCACCAGGGGCGATGCAAAGGAAGTGCCCTGCACGGAAGCCAGTCCCGAAGGTGCGGCAGCCACCACATGCCCGTAAGCCGATACATTGGGTTTCATCCTTTTGTCGGCAGTTGGGCCGTACGAACTGAAACCGGTATGGTAGCCCGTGGCCGGATCAATACCCCCAATGGAAAGGGCACTGTCGGCATCGGCAGGTGCCGAGATGCAGTGCCAGGAGTCCTCGCCTTCGTTGCCCGCCGCATTTACCACCAGAATTCCCTTGCGGGCCGCGATGTTGGCGGCACGGGTCACAAAAGAGGTCTTGCCGTCCATCTGCCAGTTGAAATACCGTTTGCCGGTGTATCCCAGCGACGAGTTGATAATATCCGCCCCGTTTTTATCGGCCCATTCGGCGGCAGCCAGCCAGTTCAGTTCTTCGGCAAATTTCTCGGAATTCTTCTCGGTTTTGGCAAGCAAAAACTCGGCTCCGGTAGCCAGGCCTATCTGCTTATCCCCGATTTGACCTCCTACGCACGACCATACTTCGCTGCCATGACCATTACTGTAATATACATTTTCGTTATTGCCCCTTTTGGTAAAATCCCGTGTCGCAATCAGTCGCTTTTCGGCACGGATCTGGTCGAATGCCGGATTCTTATCGGCACGGTCGAAGCCTACATCCAGTATGGCGATACGAAGTCCTTTGCCATCGATCCCTGCCTTCCGCCAGTCATCCACGCCCAGGGTTTTCAATTGCCCGGAGAGTATTTCTGTGTCCTTCAGCCTCAGAGCGGTATCATAATCCTCATAGCCTGCAGCCAATACCCGTGATGGTTGCAACCATTCCACATCCAATACAAAAGGCAGTTGCCTGAGCCTGTTTATCTGCATGTCATCGGCTTCCACAGCCACAGCATTAAACCAGCGGCTCGTCATAATCACCTCGATGACAAGGGCGGTAGTTTGGTTTACATAACTTTCGTTCACCGGCCAGTCGGTAGCCTCATCCACCGGCAGGCCTGTACGTATCCGTCTTTCAATAGCTTTGGCATCCAGGTATGTATATGGATTATAACCGAGGTGTTGCTTATCTCTAAAATAAACCATCCATTGCTGCTGGGCCTGGGGAAATAGAGGCAACAGGGAAAGGAGTACTGATAAAACAAGCAGGTATTTAGCTTTGGGCATATGCAATCTTTTTAATTGAACGAAGGTAAGTAAATTCTGTTATCTTTACTGAAGATTCAAGAGTGTCTTATTCAGCGAAGGCTATTGACAGGAATTATTATAATAACGTTTTATGCCAAAGGGTGTTCAAAATATAAATCCGGAAAAACTTGTACGGCTTAAGATTAAATTGGCGGAAGATCTGTCCATATCACTGAATGCGAATAAAGATTATAATTTGTTGTCGGATGTTATCTATGAACGGACCGGTGCCCTGCTCAGCAACAGCACGCTGCGACGTGTATTTCAATACGGGTCTGACAATCATCCCACTCAAAGCACCCTCGACTTAATCTGTAAATGCATTGGGCTCCACAGCTGGTATGAATTTACAGAAAAAGAAAATCTGAGTTTACAATTTGACCTCTCCCAACTTATTACCATGTTTAAGCTCCAGGGGCTGCAGGACCAGGTTCAAACCAGGCAAATTCTTGAGAAATACAGCGATCATCCCGACTTCTTCAAGTTGTTGGATGCCATTGCCCAGATTGCTATTGCAAACCGCGACATTCAGTTTCTGAGCAAACTTTTCGATATCGAAGGGGTTTTTGATAAAAACCAAAACCTTCTGCCGATTATCTATTTCATACACACCCTGGTAATCGGGCTGAACCAGTCGGGACTGATGCCCGAACTTGCTGAATATTACGGAGCGAACCCCAGGGCGCAAGTTTACATGGTTGAGTTGTATGTAGATGAGGATAACCTGAACGGTTATTATTATACCTTATTGCAGGTTTATCACCGGCATAAAACAACTGCCGAAGCTCTCCTTTTTTATAATTGCCTGATGTACCAGCAGGCTATCGAAAACAAGCTCTCGGGAGGCCCATGGCTGGAATTCATCCGGCAGTTCAGCGAAGCCAAAATTGTACATCATATTCCAAGGGGACGAAGGTATGCCATACTCCTGCTCGAAGCCGGAGATAGGGTAGAGGCCAAAGCGGAAATTTTGCATAAAACCGCTAATTTATACCATGATTTGAATGATGTCGACAAGATCACGACAGCCCTGTATATGGTTAAGCTTCTTTTTCTGAAACGGGAAGATGAGCTGATTGATAAAGTTCTGTTTCTTGCACCTGATACCAGTGGGGCTGGAAAAAACATTGACGACCGTACCAATATCAACCAGATAAAGATTTACCGGGCTTATTCGCTTTTCAGAAAAGGAGAGAAATCAGATGCGGCGGTTAAACTGAAAGAGTTTGACACTTTAATGGTGCAGGCTTTTATCTATAAACACATCATGCATGATTATAAGATAATTTTCGATTTAATCGGGAATAGATAAGTAAACACCGTTCTTTTATACCTGATATATCATGTACTTTCTATTGGCCTCCGTATCCCTTTATGCGTTCAACAATGTGCTTTGGAAATATTTTGTAAGGAATGAGCATCCACTGCATCTGATCAGCCGGAGGGCCTTATTTACCGTTCTCATAGCATTTGTTGCCGTGTGGTTGACAGGTGTTGATTTCGTGGCCTATATTCACAATCCAAAAATACTTAATGTTTTGGCAGGGTCGCTTTTTGGTGTCACAGGTCTTATATTGATGGTAACTTTTCTGAAAACCGGTAGCCTGGTGCGAATGGGGTATTATTCCCTGCTCGGAGCCCTGATCGCGGCCGCCTATACCTATATGTTCAGGGAAGCGCCTGTTTCGGGCAAAATTATTTGGGGTGCTGCCATTATCATAACGGGCTATATGGTTTTTCTGCTGGATGAAACCCGACGGGCGAAAACTGAACCGGCCATTTTAAAGGAGCATCTGTGGCTGACAGGCATGACCCTTTGCTTTGCCGTTTCTATGCTGATACAATGGGAGCAGCTTAAAGTGCTGCCGCCGCTGGCTATCATTAGTACGCAGGAAGTTGTGGTACTTGCCGTCACTTTTATAGCTTCCTTTTATATTAAAACCCGTAGCGGGAAGGTGAGAGCAGGGATTACTCTCCGGAATACAGTCGTAATGGCCGCGGTAATTTTTGGAGGTATTCTCACTGGGGCACTTGGGCTAAAAACCGCCGATCCCTTCCTGGCTTCCCTTACCGGCATGATGTCGCCGGTGTTGACAGTCTTTGGCGGCGCCTTGGCTTTTAACGACAAGCTGAGACCGCTGCATTATATTTCTTTGGCACTCATGGTGCTGGGAGGAGTGGCACTGGTATAAGGTCCTGTGATTGTCACTAATATATTTGCGCTGTAGCAAGTATCAGCAAGCTGAGTTATATTTTTATTCCTACAAGCAAAAATCTTTATGTATTTTTGTACTACATAATTGAAAGCGGTTAATTTTCACAAAGCATAAATGAAAGTAAGTGAAATTGTTAAAATAATCGAAAATGACGGGTGGTTTCTTGTCCGGCAGAAAGGCAGCCACCGACAGTATAAACATAAAATCAAGAAAGGGCTGATTACTATTGCTTCGCATAAAATGAGTGACGACATTGCAATTGGAACCCTTGATAGCATTTTGAAACAAGCTCAATTAAGAAAAAAGCAATAAAAGCCATGTTAAAATATCTGATCATATTCGAAAAAACAGCAACAGGTTTTAGCGCCTATGTTCCCGACTTACCAGGGTGCATCGCAACAGGGAAAACAAAAGCTATGGTTGAGAAAAACATTCTTGAAACCATACGTTTTCATTTGGACGGGATGAAAGAGGAGAACATAAAATTCCCTATAAATACAACAGATGCCGAAACATTTGTTTTTGCTATATAAATATGCGAGATTTATTCGTGGCAAGTCAATAATTCAATTTTCCACCAGAGTGTACCTCTTTAACAAATAGACCAGGTGCCTTTTTACCAACATCCGTTATTGATTTTACTGATATTTACACCAACTGATACAGTTATCTAATCTGCTCAGGCAAAGCAAAAAAATCGATTATTCTCACAAATCATTGCCTGTCAAACGAATAATTTTCTGATACATCAACCATCAGAACATTTATTTTGCACAGGTATGCCCAGCAATTCAACCATATGCGAATCCAAAGAATAGTTGTGCAGGATGCAAAAACACTTATGCAGAGGTTAATTCTGCTCGTTTTGTGGCGGGCAATGCCGGAGCGTTGGCGTTGAAAACCTGTTCCTTAATATCATCGATTCTATTTGAACCTATTTGAAAATGTTTTGTGGGGAAATGTGAACTATTTTTGATTCCTGAAAATGTGGAGACCAGAAACCACATAAAAAACGGGGCGAAACCGAAAGGCCTTATGAGTAGGGAGTTAAACGAAATCACTTATGAAATCAAAAACAACGGCTTATTTATTATGGTTTTTCCTTGGATTTTTAGGTGCACATAAATTTTACCTGAATAAAACCGGAATAGGCATACTTTATCTATTTACATTTGGAATTTTTGGAATTGGATTGCTGATTGACCTATTTACACTTGGCGGACAGGTTGATACTTATAATGCTTTGTTCGGTCGACCATTTGGAAGTGCAAACAATAATGTTAACACGAATATGAATAATATTGTTGTTAATATTCCAGGAAATGCTACAAATATTCAACATAGTGTTTCAGACCAACTCCATAAACTTAATGAGTTAAAAGAAAAAGGGATA
>CAIPFN010000053.1 GCA_903864265.1 uncultured Bacteroidales bacterium
GGCCTCGACCATTATTCCTGCCGTATTGATTATGAGAACCGGCAGTATATTTTCATCGAAGAAATCCCGCCCTTCGATCAGGCAGGCTCCTAATTTGCCAGGTTTGACATCAGCACAGAATGGCACAATACCCTCGAGCCTAATCAGAGTGCATAAAAAAAGCCGGCAAAACCGGCTTTTTCTGTTTTTTAAGTTCCTTTACTGGCATTTCAATACATTTTTGATTTTATCATTGGCAAACTGGGTAAAAGTTCCGAAAGCGGCCTTCTTATAATTGGCACAGGCATTCGGGTTGTCTTTTTTTCCTTCGAAAGCTTTAGCCACTTCGCAATAATAGCGGGCCATTTTCTCGTTGGTTTGCTCTTCCATAGCCAAACCGGCATTAGCCGCTTCAATAGCTTCGTCATACTTCCTTAAACTGTTGTTCGACGAAGCCAGTACATAGTACAGATCTTTATTCTTAAAACCATAGGTGAGTGCACTATTGAGTTTGGCAACCGCTTCGGTATAGTTTTTTTTGTTGTAAGCAGCTATGCCCTCCTGGTTAAGAGTGGAACCTATGATGTTTTTTGCTGCCTTAACAATAACGGTATCGTTGGTCTTGGTAGCTGCAGCAATGGCTAATTCGAGATTTTCCTGCATTTTTGCATTATCGCCTTTCTTTTTATAGGCTTGCCCTTTCGAGAATAATGCCTTGTAGTAATCAGGTTCAAACGAAAGAGCTTTATCCAGGTTGATAATCGCCGAGTCAGCTTTATCGGCTTTCAGCAGCATATTTCCTTTGTTGGTGTAGAGTTTCACCAATTGAGCAATTGACTTTTCCTTGATATTGTCGTCAGCATACGTGACTGAGAACTCATCGCTTTTTTCAAAGGCCAGGATAGCCAGATCGTAATTCTTGTCCTTCATCAAATTATTTCCGACATTAAACTGGTACACAGGTAACACTTTGGCAACCTTCATCTTAAGCGAATCGGCTTCCTTACCGTGGGTAGTACACATTTTAAGTACATCCTGCATTTTAACGACTGCGCCTGCCATATCGGTTTTCGAAAGTTCGAGTGCGGCATTAAAAGCATTGCCTGCATCTTCTTTGGTTTGCGCATTCAGATTTTTTCCTGAAAAGGTTGTGATGATGGTTAAGGCAAAAGCCAGGATCAGAGTCTTCTTCATCGATTTGGGTGGATTACGTTAATTAATACAGCTACTTATAATTCTCCTGCAAATATACATATTTATGGATTTGTAGCAAATCATTTAAGCGGTCAAAAATACCAATAACCGTTCCAATCCTACAGCTACCGCATTTTCCAATTTGTTAAAAATCCCTAAACAGCCCGGATGACTGATTACGGATACTGTCAAAGCCAGAATTCCTGCCGGATGTTGCCCTCTCTGACCGATTATTTACCACTTCCCGGCGGGACAATTCTTCCGGCCTGATCCATGAAAATCAGGTATCGCAAGCCGGCTGCTGCAGGGACAATATAAGCTATCAGCTAAGGAATGAATACAAAAAGTCATACATTTGCACTAATCTGAAAGGGGAAGAATAATTCAACCTTCATGAAACTGTTTCCCTTCCAGGCATTTCACTTTGCTTTAGCTTGAACAATACACATTTTTAAATTGAGGCACAAGGCGAAAGTATAGCTGGGAAAAGGAAGAAGTCAATCCCGGCTGGTATTAAGGCGGAATTAGCCAGGATTAAACTTTATTGTGGAAGGCTACAAGATAAGAATCCGGATTTTTGCAGGAACAGAGTCGTCATTCAAATTAACAGTTCACCCGTATGGCCAGAAGAAATTTTCATCCTGCACTTTGTCGTGATCAAATTCCTCTAACCGGATAGCGTGTAAAAGAAATACAACTGGCAAAAAATACATTAAGCAATGACCGCCTGGCAGCGGGAACCATAAAACAATCACATCCCTTGGAATGCATTATTAATCAGGTTGATCCTCAGTTTGAACTTACTCCCGGATTTCATGCCAGGCTTTCCATCCTGCTTTGCCAGGAGGGTTTCAGCTTTTTGATTACCCATGCCACCACAAGGAAAATCCTGAAACTTGCCTCCTATAAAATAAAACCTGCAGGAGTTAATCCCGCCGAAATGGCTGGATGGCCGGCAAACGGGCATGATTATTTTGAGCGGCTGAAAGCATTCGGCTTTTCACAACAATCGTTTCAACGGATTGATATTGCCGTTTCGTCGCACAAACTCACCATTGCTCCGGCTGAGTTTATAGAAGCAGGAGAGGCTGGGAGCATCATGTCGGCTGTACACAGCATGGAAGAAGGGGAAGAAATCCTTACCGGGACTATTCTCAGTCCGGGTCCGGTTACGGCAATCCTGGTCCCGCACTATATCCCTGCATACTGCCGGGAATTGTTTCCCGGAGGCACTTTGCACACTGCAGCGTCAGTGTTCGTGAAAGGCGTTATGCAAAACCATTCACAGTTAATGGCTCGCCAGATATTTATCAATATATACGCTGCATATTTCGAGATTACGGTAATCCAGGGTTCCCGCTTACTTTACCTGAACACCTTCCGGTATTCCGCCCCGCAGGATGTATTATACTATGTCATTTTTGTACTTGAGCAACTGGGATTCGTCGCTTCGGAAGAAAAAATCACCCTGATGGGTGAAATTTCGGAACCCTCCACCATTTACGATCAATTAAAAATATACTGTGGCACGCTGAATTTTGCAGGAGTCCCCGAAGGCATCGAATATGGGGACGCATTTGAAGGCATCGGCATGCACAGGTATTTCACACTCTTTAATATACCATTATGCGAATAATCAGCGGCAACCACAGGGGCAGGGTGCTACGGCCACCCGAAGGCCTGCCAGTGCGACCAACCACCGATATGGCCAAAGAAAGCCTGTTTAACATACTGAACAACTATGTTGATTTCAGTGAAATTACGGTTCTTGACCTTTTTGCCGGCACAGGAAATATTTCCATGGAATTTGCCGCACGCGATGCCAGCAAAGTAGTGAGTGTAGAGTTGAACAGCCGCTGTACCGACTATATCTCGAAAATGGCTACAGAATTGAAATTTGCGAATTTATTTGTAATAAAGGCTAATGTCTTTACTTTCCTGGCCCGACAGGCAGGAAGCTATGATGTTATTTTTGCGGACCCTCCTTACGACCTGGCCGAACGCGAAAAAATCCCTGAACTGATCTTCGCTAATAACTGGCTGAGCGACGAGGGGATCTTTGTTATGGAGCATGACAAACACCTTGGGTTCAAGACCCATCCCCACTTCACCGAAGAGCGGCAATATGGCAAGATCCACTTTACATTTTTCAGGAAAACGCTTGCTGCTGCCGATGAAAATAAAGGCTAAATTACAATCTGAGACGGGATAAACTGGTCGATATTGCCGCCATGCTTATGCACTTCACGTACAATAGAGGAGGTAACCATTACATATTCAGGTATAGTAAGCAGGAAAACGGTCTCAATGCCAGGTACCAGTTTCAGGTTTACCTGAGCTACATTACGCTCAAATTCAAAATCGGCCGAAGTCCGCAATCCCCTTAAGATATAGGAAGCTTCCACCTTGGTGCAAAAATCAACCGTAAGTCCGTTATAGCTTTCAACGCTAACCTGGGGCAGATCACTGAAAGTCTGGTTGAGCCATTCCAGCCTCTTCTCAACAGGAAAGTACCCGTTTTTATCGGCATTGGTGCCAATGGCTATGATGATTTTATCAAACAAGGGGAGAGCCCGCCTCACAATTGACTCATGGCCTAAGGTAATAGGATCAAAAGAACCCGGGAAAACAGCGATCTTCATACGATGGATTTTTGCAAAGGTAATAACATAATTACCCTATAGCATCCATTTCCTGATATTGTTATGCTCAGGGAGCCAGGCAGGTAAGCGGCTGGACGTGTAAATGATCTGTTGTTCAAACAATAGCAGCTTCATTCAGGATGGAATAATATTGACAAGTCACGCCTTACCCTAAACCGGTCTGACCTCAACCTGACTTAACTTTGGGCCTTCCTCACAGGGCTAAATTGAGTTTGATGGTCAAACATTTGCCTGTTCCCGTATATAGCTCTCCAGCAGCAGGCGGAGTGATGCGTAGGTATTCTGAAGCGGCAGGTTCAACCCATCAGCCGGGAACCATTTCACTTCGGTAATGTCTTCTTCCAGCTGTGGAACCAGGCTTTGCGGCTCAGGGCACAGCATTTCGTACCAGTAGGTTTCTTTGAGGAGTTCAACGCCTTTACGGTCGGTATAAATATGAAATGTTGACGGAAGCTGCCTGCTGATGCTGAGGTTCACAAGGCCGGTTTCTTCAGATACTTCGCGAAGGGCACCCATTGCAGCAGGCTCATTTTGGTGAAGCTTACCCTTTGGCAAATCCCACACGCCTAACCTTTTAATAAAGAGATACTCCTGCTGCAGGTTCCTCACAATGCCACCGGCGGCTTCTATACGGGTAAACAGGCTGTTGAAGGATTGGCAGGCCTCTGAAAAATTTTTCTCTGCCTTTATGGTTAAACCCCTGTAGTTACTATCCCGGCAAAAACGGCTGAAAGCTTCTGCCAACGAGGATTTACCGGTGAAATCCACACACATCTCATTCAACGCATCAGATGGCTTTTGGCAATCCTGTTCTATTTTTACTGCCCTATCATTTGAAAAAACTGTATATCTTTGCATCATGAGAAATAATTTTGAAGAAACAGCACTTATCACTGCTGAATCGCTGATGCAAATTAAAGCAATTAAGATTGATAATACTAACCCGTTTACATGGGCTTCAGGTATAAAATCACCTATTTATTGCGACAACCGCCGTACCTTATCCTATCCGAAAATCCGCACGTATATACGCCAGGAGTTTGTGAAAATGATAAACGAAGAATACGGAACTGTCGACCTGATAGCAGGTGTAGCCACAGGCGCAGTGGCCATAGGAGCCCTGGTAGCACAGGAACTGGGCCTGCCTTTTGTATACGTGCGCAGCGAGAAAAAAAGTCACGGGCTCGAAAACCTGATTGAAGGCGTTGCTGAAAGCGGACAGTCGGTAGTGGTGGTTGAAGATCTGATTTCAACGGGCAAAAGCAGCCTGAATGCAGTGCAGGCTTTGCGTGATGCAGGCTGTAACGTAAAAGGAATGGTGGCCATTTTTACCTATGGCCTATCCGATGCCGAGGAAAGTTTTAAAACCGCCAATTGCAGTTTACATACCCTGACAAATTATACCTTCCTGATCAATAAAGCCCTCGAACAAAATTATATCAAGGATTCGGATATGCAATCACTCATGCAATGGCGTGAGAATCCTAAAAACTGGGGACTGGATAAATGAGCAAACGTATAGAGAGTCAGAATACCATTATAAACTGTAAGTCCGAAAAAATCTATCATTTTTTAGGCGATTTCACTAATTTTACTCCACTTCTTCCTGAACAGGTGGCAAACTGGCAGTCGAATGCAGATACCTGTTCCTTCGAGGTAAAAGGAATGGCCACGCTGGGCTTGCGCATTACAGGCCGAACTCCTTATACCAAAATCAGCATGGTTGGAGAAGGCAGACTCCCGTTTGGTTTCACCATTGAAACTTCTATCCGGGAAACCGGGCCTCTGCAGTGCCAGGTACTGCTGGTGATTGATGCTGACATGAATCCTTTTATAGCGATGATGGCTGAAAAACCCCTGCAGAATTTTGTAGATATGCTGTTGCCCAGGCTGAAAGAAGAGATGGAGAAGAATTGATTGAAGAACTGACTCTGCAGGGACAGTTTTAAGGGTTGTTTCCGGAGAATGAAAACCGAAGGGCAGAAGCAAAATCAGAAACCGGGAGATACCCGGATTGATGTACTGTTTAAAATAAGGATGAATTTAAAGGATGGCAGGTTTTCGGACCTGCTATTTTTATTTAGTCTGTATAACAAATATATTCGCCCATTATCCATAAGTCACTTTCCTATATCTTTGTTCATTGTTTTGAATCATGACGCCCGAATTTCATGGTATCAATTTGCTCAGGATTATTGCAGATCCTTCAATACCGGCTTGTTGAGAACGACCTATTTAACCGGGCAAACATGACCTCAAACCCTTTTCCACTCTTGCTTTTGCCCTTTCCCGTCCTCTATCACTTAGCCTATCTCATGACTCTGTCTTCTAACAACTACACAAGCTTAAATTACCTTTAAATCAATATCATTGATGTCTGGCAAAAATAATCCTGAAGGTTTAAATGCTTGATATATAACGTCCCCCGGTTTCACCGGGGCAGGCTCTAACGGGACTTATGTGTATAGGGGTTCCTTTTGTTTCTACCAATATTCAGTCCCTACGGGACTGTCCCGTTAGATTGTTTGCGTAAGCAAACAGCTATTGGTAGAAAGGCAGATAAATCGAATTGAAGTCCAGTACGGGACGATATAAATTTTTACAGGACAACAATGAATCAATATATTTATCAAAAACACCTTTCAAAAAAAAACAACTGTTTTGGGAGAACTCTATGACCGCCTGTCAAATGATATCAGGTTTGCCGAAAGCCTGAAAGCCTGCATAAACTGTGGCACCTGCACAGCCATTTGTCCTGCTGCCGAATTTTACAATTACGATCCACGGATAATAGCCACTTCCGTTCAAACGCAGGATGACGAAACCATACGGGAACTGATGAGCAGCGACGTAATCTGGTACTGCGGCGAGTGCATGTCGTGCAAAACCCGCTGCCCGCGTGGCAATGCCCCTGGCTTGCTGATCATGGCCCTGCGCACTTTATCGCAGGAAATGGGATATTTTACCGAATCGGAGAAAGGCCGTCAGCAATTAGCAGTTAAACGTATTATTGGCGACCAGATATTGCATTCGGGTTATTGTGTGCGTCCCGATATGGTTGATCCGGCCATGCATCCCGAGCAGGGCCCGGTATGGGAATGGGAATATGAGAACCTGAATCCCGTGATGGACAAACTGGGAGCCAATTACAATGGTGAAGGCCCGGGAGCCTTGCGAAAAATTCCCGAAAGCGACCTCGAGGAACTGCGAAAAATATTTGAAGTTACCGGAGGCAGCGATCTTTATGAAAAAATCGAATTTTTTTCGGAGAAAAAAGCGGCAGAAATGGGCCTCGAATTCGGCACTGGCACCGGCAGCGAATATGTTCAACATATTTATACCGCCAACAATCAGAAACACAACCACGAATGAAACTTGAAGGGAAAAGGCTTATCTGGCAGGATTACCAGAAAGAAATTGCCGACGATCATTACTTCTATGCACGGAGCTGCATCAGGCAGACATTTTTTCCCGGTGCCGAAGCCGTGTTTATCAGGATACTCAAAGATGAACTGGGCAAGGACATACACGATGAACAGCATCATACCTCCTGTACCGGCATTGGTTATCACAGCGATGTAGTTCCTTTCGACACCACCATGACCGTGGTGGCCCGGCAGTTTGCCCTGATGACAGAGGCCGGGTACGAAAACTACGCGGCTTCGTGTGTTACCAGCTTCGGATTGTACACCGAAATCCTCGACACCTGGCATCATTTCCCTGAAACAGAAGCCCGGGTAAGAGAATACCTGTTCAAGGCAACAGGCCGCGAATTCAGAATTCCCAACAACCTGGCGCATGCCAGTGATCTCGTTTATAAGTTCAGGCACCAGATTGCAGCTAAGGCCAAATATAAGCTGGTGGATAAAAATACCGGTGAACCCTTAAAAGTAGTGGAGCATATAGGCTGTCATTATTCCAAAATGTTTCCGCACAAGGGAATAGGCGGGGCCGAATACCCCTGTGTGTTATCGGGCATGATTGAAGCCTGGGGCGGCGAAGTGATCGACTATCCAGAGCGGAGGCATTGTTGCGGATTTGGCTTCAGGCAATACCTGGTACAGGCTAACCGGGGCTTTTCACTCTCCTGTTCCAAAAAGAAGTTCGACTCCATGGAAGCATATGAACCCGATATGATTATCACCAATTGCCCCGGCTGCCCCATGTTCCTCGACCGCTGGCAATACGCGCTGAGCGAAATGGAAGGGAAGACTTACGGAAAGAATCACCATGGGATTCCCGTGTTTACCTACGAGGAGGTGGCAGGGATGATTATGGGATACGACCCCTGGGAAATTGGCCTGCAGGTGCACCAGGTGCCGGCCGAACCCCTGCTCGACAAAATAGGAATACCCTATGATGCATCACGAAAATTCAAAGGCCGGAATGGCGAAGACCTCGGAATGCCCGCATCGCCTTCATACCTTAAGTTTTATGCTGATTAGCCCTATGGTTTCAGACTTTTTGCATAGTCCAAAGCCGGTAAATGCCCTTTGCCGCCGTTCACACTTCAGCACGGCAAACCGCCCCTGGGCGATACCCGGTAGGTTTGTATCACAGGACCGACCACAGGACAGAAGTGGGTGAAACCCGGATTCAGTCATTAAACTGATAGCTTTTCCACCAATGAATATTCAGATTAAAAAAATGGGAAAACATGTAATTATCATAGGTGCCGGTCCGGCGGGACTCGAAACTTCGGCCAATCTGGCCCGATTGGGATTTAGTGTAACCCTGGTTGAAAAGGAAGAAACCACAGGCGGACATTTAAAAAAGTGGCATGCCTTATTTCCCGCTTTATTACCTGGAAACGAGGCGCTTGAATCAATAATAAAAGGCCTGGGCGAAGGTACCAAAATACAACTTGCTACCCGGGTGACCGGTCTTGAGGCCGTTAACAACTATTTTACCGTTTCGGGCCATAACGGCTGGCAGCAAAAGGCCGATGCTGTAGTAATCACCACCGGGTTCCAGCTTTTCGATGCCCGCCGGAAAGAAGAGTATGGATATGGCATTTATGAAAATGTAATCACTTCGGCCGATCTTGAAGAACTGTTAGCCAACGGCAAGGAATTCATGAACCCTCAGGGCAAAAAGCCTGAACGGGTTGGCTTTGTTCATTGTGTAGGCTCGCGCGACGAAAAGGTTAACAACCTGCATTGTTCGAAAGTTTGCTGCATTACCGCCGTTAAACAGGCCATAGAGGTAAAACAACAGCTCCCGGAAGCTGAAGTTTTTTGTTTTTACATGGACCTGCGCATGTTTGGCCGCCACTATGAGGAATTCTACAAGGAAGCCCAGGAAAAATACAATATTCAGTTTATCCGCGGCAGGCTCAGCGAAGCAACCGAAGATAAAGACAGCAACATAGTAGTGAAGGTTGAAGACACTCTTATCGGTAAACCGCTGCGACTCAAAGTGGGCTTACTGGTACTAATGACGGGTATGGAACCTGCAGCCGGAACAAAAACTCTGACTGATATGCTCGGATTAAAAAATGTTTCCGACAGGTTTATTCAGCCTCTGGATGAAGTGCTGCATTCGAATATTACCGAAGTTCCCGGTGTATTTGTAGCCGGGGCCTGTACGGGGCCCAAATCGGTTTCGGACACCCTTGCCGATGCCCGCTCAGCCGCTTTGGCCGTATCTGATTTCCTGAAACAATAAAAGCGTGATATGCAGAAGAAAGCAATAAATTTCGGCTATTCCATTACTCCTGACCGGCAGATTGATTTCGATGCCAATGATCGCGGAATCTGCAAAAGGGTAGCCCTGGCCGAACCCAGCCTGAACCTGTGCATCTCGTGCGGAACCTGTGCCTCTACCTGCTCTGCCGCCATTTTTACTGACTTCAGCCTGCGACAGGTGATACTGTTATTGCGCCGCGGTGAAACCCAGGATCTGGAGAAAGCTATTTCAAAATGTATGCTTTGCGGCAAATGCCAGCTGGTTTGCCCGCGAAACGTGAACACCCGCAACCTGGTGATACAAATCAGTAAAGCACTGGGCGAGAGGCCTCCTGTTCGACAAGGATGACCACAGCAGGGAATACACTTCTCATCTCAATCCCGTCACAAAAACCACATTCCTTTTACCTGTTAAAACAACCTATTCACCACTCCACGTTAACCTAAACCCTTTCACATTTAACCACGCACAACTCCCAACTAACCTCTCTCAACTCACAACTCCCAACTCACCTCTCCCAACTCACAACTCCCAACTCACAACTCACAACTCCCAACTCCCAACTCCCGAATAAAATGCGCCACTCAACCCCACACCTGCCATAACTACCTATCGCCCATGACCTTCGACCTTTTCGTGATCCCGTTTTTTGGAGGACTGCTGTTCCTGATAGGTGTATTGTTTTATAAATACAGCCGATGGATTGCCCTTATGGATGCTTCCGACCGGGTGAAAGCCGGGATGGCGCTCTTCTCGGTGAGTTTGCTAAAAACGCTGAAGGAGATTTTCATGGAGAGCCTGCTGCACCGCAGGATGTTTAAAAGGAATCCCTTACTGGGGTATATGCACATGAGTTTTGCGCTGGGATGGTTACTGCTGATAGCGATGGGCAATCTTGAATCGCGGGTCTACAGCGGCGGACACATTAACCCTCCGTATTATCCCATATTTCTTAAATTTTTTATTCACGATAAAAGAGTTTTGCCGTTCGAGATATTCACCCTGCCCGGTTTTTTCAGGTTTACCATGGATTTGCTGTTGCTCTTTGTGCTTTCGGGGCTTGTGCTGGCACTTTTTAAGCGTACCCGTTCTAAATGGTTCGGGCTAAAACGAACCACCAAACATAACAGTTTCGACAAATGGGCCATAACATCGCTATGGTTGATTTTCCCCATGCGTTTGCTGGCCGAAAGTCTGACAGCCGGAATCTATAAGGGGGGAGGCTTTCTTACCAACACCCTGGGGAGTTTTCTGGCTGCATTTCTGCCGGAGCAAAGCCTGGCCTATCCGGCATGGTGGGCCTATTCCACCATGTTGGGCATTTTCTTTGTCACACTTCCCTGGAGCCGTTTTATGCATATCCCTACCGAAATCATTCTGATTTTCCTCAGGAATGCCGGAATAAAGCAGGGAAAATACCCGGGTAGTTTCAGCGAAATTGAACTGAGGGCATGCCCCCGATGCGGCGTATGCATTGATGTCTGCCAGATGAATGAAGCCGGTCTTACCGGATCGACAGCGGTATACTTTATCCGTTCCCTGCGCGAACAGCAAAGTGACGTGAAGCTTAATTCAAACTGCATGATGTGTGGTCGCTGCCTCGAAGCCTGCCCCGTGGGTATTGATACGTTAGGACTGAGAGTGGGCGCCAGGGGCATTGATAACAGGCTGATGACGCCTGATTTTGCCTATCTTCCGCAAAAACCCGCCCTTGAGAAAAAGGCGGAGGTGGTGTATTTCGCCGGATGCATGGGGCACCTTACTCCTGCCGTTAAAAGTGCCATGCTGCTGATTTTTAAAAACGCAGGCATAGCGTATAATTTCCTTGACGAAGATGGGTCAATATGCTGCGGCCGACCGCTGAAACTTGCCGGCTTAGCTGAATCAGCCTCGCAACTGCAGAAGGAAAACACCCGTAAACTGAAGGAAACCCGGGCTAAAATACTGGTAACCTCCTGCCCGATCTGTTATAAAACATTCCATTCCGACTACTTACTTGAGGACATGCAGGTGATGCATCACTCCGTTTATATTGACAAACTGATACAGGAAGGAAATCTCGTTCTGCGTCCGGCCGGCTTCAGGGCCGTTTATCATGATCCCTGCGAACTGGGGAGAGGATCGGGTATTTACGAACAGCCGCGAAACGTTTTAAAACAGATAACCGAACTTGCAGATGTAGCCGAAGAGCGCGCAAATTCATTGTGTTGCGGAGGCAGTATAGGCGAGCTGCAGATGAATGCCACACAACGGAATACCATCCGCAACGGGGCAATAAATATACTGTGTGAATCAGAGCCGGAAGTGCTGGTGACCGCCTGCCCGCTATGCAAAAAGACTTTTCAATCGGCTAATAGTATAATAGTCAAGGATATCGCTGAAATCGTGGCTGAAAACATGATCAAAACAGGTGTAAAACAAAAACAGACTGAGCTGGCATTTATGGATGCCGGCAGCTGATCGGATTTTGGGTCAACTATTCACCCTACATTACGTGGTTTATTCAACAAATTTCATAGCTGATTACTGATTTTTAATCTTCTTTGATGGTTATTATGGTTAAATTATATGGATTGACTTAGGGCCATCCTACGAAATCTGTAGCATGTATTTGTTTCTCAATTCTTTGTAAAAAAAGAATATCTGCAATTTTGAAGACCCTCTATTATTCATAAGCAAAACCTGAATTGTAATCCCCTTTCTATACGGGAGACTATTCAACCGGCCAAAACGGGACCCGAATTTTAAAGCAGAAGTGTAAAAACAGGCTCGATACCAGCAAGCGCTATCAGCTGAATCCACCAATTGAATACTTTACCTGGAACAGCTATCAACAAATTGGAAGGAAACCATCGCGATTTATTGACAGGGCTTTGCAAATGAGTTAGAACCATAGAGGCTGGCCGTCCCGCACTGTTCTCCTTATTTTTGCTATCCAGATCAAAACTTCAATAATATCTTTCAGCGAATCTGTTCAAAAGCAATTCAACAAGCATTAGCCATTTCTGCGCTATCACCTTAGCCTGATTTCCCCAAGGAGAATTTACTACAATCCTGAAAAAAATCATGTCCACTGAAAGTGAAGCGGCATTTTTCAGCAAAGCAGCCGATAAGCATACACACCTCTAAATTTGGCCGTTTCACAGTTTACGAATTCCCCGGCAGGAGAACTTATATCCTGTAAAAACACCGATTGAAGGTAATTTCTGAAAAAGACAGCTGTCAGTCAATACTATCAGTCAAAATCACTACATTTGTTATTATTATACGCAGGCATTATTTTATTATTTCAAAAATAGGATGTGGTGTTGGGTATAGAACGGAGAACTAACTTAGGGATTAATTCACTCGTATGAAACAAAGCTTTACTCGTAAACTCTTTTTCTTATTTGCTTTCATTTTCATAAGATTGAGTTTGAATATTTATGGGCAATGTCCCCCAACCATCACGGCTCTGCCGTCCAATGCAAAAGCTTGCCAGGGATCATTCGTATTGTTGACTGCCATTGCGGATCCAGGCAGTTCTTACCAATGGTATTCGGGCGCTATGCTTATTCCCGGGGCCACATTTTTCACTTATCAGGCCACGGCATCAGGTGTTTATCATGTACACACAATGCCTTGTAACCAGAATTCAACCCCCTCAATAACGGTTGACATTAATCCACCCCCGGTTCCGACCATTACAGGGAATACTTCTCCCTGCGCAGGGAACCCTGGTACCACCTACACTACCGAAGCGGGGATGACCAATTATAGCTGGTTAATACCAGGCGGAGCAGGGACTATAGTATCGGGAAGCACAACCAATTCCATCACGATAGTATGGAATACAACAGGAAACCAAACCCTAAGTGTTGAATATACTGACCTGAACGGGTGCCCGGCTGCCACTCCTACCCTGCTGCACGTCAATGTAAAACCGCTTCCGTTAACTGCTTTCAGCTTCTCGCCCGACAACCAGTGCGCCCCGATGTATGTCACCTTCACGAATACATCAAGCGGATCAGGAATGTTAAATTATCAATGGAATTTTGGAGACCTCGGATCAGGAATTAACAATACCAGCACTTTGCAGAATCCGGCGCATACTTTCACTTCACCCGGAGGAGGGACTCAGAATTTTAACGTTACCCTGACAGTAACGGCAAATGGTTGTTCATCATCTCTATCGAAAACGGTGATGGTAAAACAGATCCCTGATGCAGCCATAACCGATGTGAATTTTAATTCGTGGAAGCATTGTGTAAGCGGGTCGGATACTACTTATTTGCTTGAAATCAGCAATAATTCTACAACTGCAGCCACCAATACCCATTACCATATTGAATGGGGCGACCTAACAAGCCCTTATGATGCAGCCACCCTGCCGGGAAGCATAACGCACTTTTACGACCGGGCGGGCAATTTCCAGATTGTGTTAACCGTCACCAACAGCAACTGTTCTGCATCCAAAACGTATTACTTCTTTAATGGCTCCACACCCTATGGAGGCATACTG
This sequence comes from uncultured Bacteroidales bacterium, assembly GCA_903864265.1. GTDB lineage: Bacteria > Bacteroidota > Bacteroidia > Bacteroidales > UBA4417 > UBA4417. The sequence goes on from CAIPFN010000053.1 coordinate 14,026, forward strand.
AATCCCAGCAATACGCAGGGATTATGCGGGCTCCCGCAGGTGATGAACTTTCCTTTTGACCCCACCACCGCCAACAACCCTCTTGGAACCATTTATACAATTATCTACGATGACGGCTCGCCTAACGAAGTCTTCACCCAGCCTCCCCCTGCAACCTTTTCACATACTTTCCTGGCAGGATCGTGCGGGCATACTTCACTTATCAGCATTTTCCCGAATTCGTTTGCCATCAGGTGCATTTCGAGCAATCCCTGCGGTCAGGCTGCTTCTGTAATCGACCCTATACAGATAAGTTCAAAGCCCATAGCCAGTTTTACTCCCAATCCCATAAGTAACGGATGTATAAATACCGATATTACTTTTACCTCCACCTCTGCTGCAACAGGTTTTATCGATCCCGGGACCAACACATGCAATACGGGCCTGGTACATACGTGGTCCATTTCGCCTGCAACCTATTCGATTGTTAGTGGCAATTTACATAGTACCATCCTGACCGTAAAGTTTTTGTCCACAGGCAATTATACCGTGTCATTACTCGAAACCAGCGGCTGCGGATCGGGACCTACATCGGCTACCATCTGTATTAATACCCCTCCTGTATCAAGTTTTTCAGCCGACAAAACATCAGGTTGCCTGCCACTTCATGTTACAGCTACAAGCACATCAACTTCAATAAACACCTGCAACGATCTCCAATACAGCTGGAGTGTTGCATTTTCGAACCCGGGCTCCTGTACGCCTTCATCCGGCATATGGTTACCTGGAAACATTCAAAACACCAAAGATGCGAGTTTTACCTTTAATGAACCCGGCACTTATGTAGTAACTTACACTGTATCGAACAGTTGTGGAAACATTTCCTCCAACCAGACCATAACCGTCAAAGCACCGCCCAGGGTGACCATTAATCCCCTGCCGGTTATCTGCGCCGGGAATAGTGTAGATCCCAGCGCGGTTATTGCAGACTGTTACGGGATAATTTCCTCGTATAACTGGCAATTCCCCGGGGGCTCGCCAGCTTCTTCAACCCAGCAGATTCCGCCTTCAGTTATTTATCCAAACACAGGAAACAGTCCTGTAAATTACCTCATAACGGTTTCGGCAACCAACGAATGCGGCGTAAGCAATTTAAGTTCGACCAGCCTGACCGTGAATCCTGAAGCAGAGGTAAATCAACCCACTAGCACCATAGTCTGTAATGGATTGGTTTCGGCCCAGGTAACGTTAGGAACCACCAATTCGGGAGGAATCACCACTTACTCGTGGACGAACAATACAAGCAGTATCGGTCTTGCAGCAAGCGGCACCGGAAATATTCCGGCTTTCATCGCAACCAATACAGGTACGGCTCCGGTTGTAGCCACCATAGTTATTACGCCCCATTTTACAAACGGAGCAGTTACCTGCGACGGGCCGGCCAAATCATTTACCATCACGGTAAACCCCGGCGGGCAACTCGACCAGCCAGCCAGCCAGGTGGTATGCCACAATGCATCCACTTCGACGGTGAGCTTTTCAACTGTTAACACAGGAGGAATCACCACATTTTCGTGGACAAACAACAATACCTCCACCGGCCTGGCAGCCAGTGGCAACGGAAACATTGTATCCTTCACCGCTTTGAATACAGGAACTGCACCCCTTGTGTCGACCATTACTGTTGTCCCTCACTTCACCAACGGAACGCTTTCTTGCGACGGGCCATCCAAAACCTTTACCATTACCGTGAATCCTTCAGGACAGGTCGTTCAGCCGGCTGACCAGGTGGTTTGTAATAACTCGGGTACGGCAGCGATAAATTTCGGAACCGTCAACACCGGTGGAACCACCACCTATTCGTGGACAAACAATACCGCCAGCATAGGTCTGGCTGCCAGCGGCAACGGGAATATAGCCGGTTTTACTGCCCTCAACAGCACAACCTTGCCAGTGATAGCCACCATAGTGGTAATTCCGCATTTCAGCAACGGGAGCGTAAGTTGCGA
>CAIPFN010000054.1 GCA_903864265.1 uncultured Bacteroidales bacterium
ATATTGAGCCTGGAAAGTGAAATTATAGATTTAGAAGAAAAGCTTCCCCTCATCTATCTTCCACAACCTAATGAAAACAGCATCATTCCGCAGGATGATACTTACTTGTCGCTGAAAGAAATCGATCTTTTTAGATATAAAAACCAGGAACATGTCGGCTCCCTTTTCCTTGATTACAGTCTTAGCCAGGTGAACCTGATGCAGGTGTCCAAGCAGGCATCGGTTGTAATGCTGATGTATCTGCTTGAGCATAAATTCAGTCCCGAAGTAAAGAAAGCCAATTATAATTACTACGAAGCCCGGACATTACACGATTCATCATTAAGCCTTTCAACACATTCAATCCTCGCGAATGACCTGGATAATCGCGATTTAGCTTATAGATTATACCATCAGGCAACATCCATCGACCTGGGAATGGATATGAAATCTTCGGATCATGGAATACACGCAGCATCTTTAGGCGGAATATGGCAGATTATCATCTGCGGTTTTGGCGGGATACGAATGGTTGGCGGTAATTTGCGGATAGAACCCAAGCTACCGGAGGAGATAACTCAAATCACATATCCCATTTTTTGGAAAGGCAACTTGCTTGAAATACAGGTAAGCCATACATCGCTCTCCATTACTAATAACGGAACTGAAACTATAACTTTTAGTAATGGAGAAAAGCAATATGTGCTAAAACGTGGTTTGGAAATGAAAATCTGAGTCACGACCCAAACACGCAGACTTGTTAGCTTAGAGTTGAGAATTAGAAATATCATTCTGACAGGAGCATGATCCGCAGTTTTATCAATAGGCAAATTAAGCTGCATTGTATTACAGTTCAGCTTTTTGTGGGTTTAATGATCTTGTTTCAAAATGAATAAGAATTTCAAAGTCCAATTAGCTGATTTTTAAAAATCAAATAGAAATTAACCGGGTTTCTGTTTTTTATTCTTGTTGATTTCAATCTGAATCCTTCATGAATAAAAACACTGTAATGCCATTAATATAACGGATGCAAGAACTTGCAATGATATATATCATATTATTATATGACTTGTGACAGTTTTTACTTTGAGTAGTTAGAATTTAGCGTAATATCTTTATATTCAGATATATAGATTAAGGATATTGAATTTATATGGATTCTAAAGAAGGCCGTATGTGATTGAATATGTGAATATTATGTATTTGTAGCTATTCCAGGTCAGAGTAAAGTAATTACAACTATCTATATTTCAGCGAAATACGTTAATGCGCTTATTTCTGTTATTTTTTGTATGTCAATAAGATTAATATACATTTGTTATTCAATTAACAAAGGGAATAGCCTCTGCTGATTGTAAAAGACTGATTGTTAAAAGAATAAAATCACATGAAGACAAGGAGAGATTTTATTAAAATTTCAGCATTAGGCCTGGGAGCCACTGCCGTTACGGCGGGTGCTGCCAAAGCTGTGCTGGGTTCATCTTTGTTTGGCGACGACAGCGGAAATGAATCGGAAATCCTGCGCAGAGTTCCAACCTATTGCGAAGTATGTTTCTGGAAATGTGCTGCCTGGGCTCACGTTACCGAAGATGGAAATATAAAAAAAATTACCGGCAATGATGATGACCCGCAATGCAACGGCAGGCTTTGTCCGCGTGGCACCGGGGGCGTAGGCATGTACAACGATCCTGACAGGCTTAAAACACCGCTGATGCGTGTAACTAAAGATGGCAAACAAACCTATCGCGAAGCAAGCTGGGACGAAGCACTCGGTTTCATAGCCACGAAAATGTCGGATCTTAAAGCCAAATATGGCCCTGAAAGCATGGCATTGTTTATGCATGGCGGGCCGGCTCCTCATTTTTCGCACCTCATGAAAGCCTATGGTACCGGAAACCTGGCGGCTCCTTCGTTTGCGCAATGCCGCGGTGCCCGCGATGTGGGTTTCGAAGCTACATTCGGCGAGTCCGTGAGCAGTCCCGAAGTTACCGATATCCGCGACACCAGATGCCTGGTACTTATCGGTTCGCACATTGGCGAAAACATGCATAACGGGCAGGTACAGGAAATGAGCCAGGCCATTGATAACGGCGCTGTTATTATCACTGTCGATCCACGGCTTTCGACAGCTGCTTCAAAATCAAAATTCTGGCTTCCGATAAAGCCTTCCACCGATATAGCCCTGCTGCTGTCGTGGATACATGTTTTAATTTATGATGAACTGTACAATAAAGATTATGTAGAAACTTATGCCGAAGGATTTGAAGAGTTAAAAGCTCATGTTAAACCCTTTACACCTGAATGGGCATATGGAATTACCACGCTCAAACCCGATCTGATCCGCACCACCGCCCGTGAAATGGCTAATGCAGCTCCTTCGGTAATCATTCATCCCGGACGCCACGCGGCATGGTACGGCGACGATGTACAACGTTCAAGGTCAATTGCTATACTGAATGCGTTGCTGGGTTCATGGGGAAACAGGGGCGGTCTTTTCTTTAAAGAGGGTATCAAGATTCCTGAATTTCCACATGCCGAATTCCCGAAACCGGCCTGGACATGGAAAGATCTGCTTAACGGTAAGTATCCTTTAGCCAACGAAGCCCCTACCAACCTGGTTATTGAATCATCCATTCCTGCTGAAGGAAAGGAAGCAAAGATCAAAGGATGGATAGTGGCAGGCACCAACCTGATTGCATCTGTTCCGATGCGGGAACAGCTTTCGAAAGCCTTTCAGTCGCTTGAACTGGTGGTTGTGGTTGACACCATGCCTATGGAGATTACCGGTTATGCCGACGTTGTATTACCCGAATGTACGTACCTCGAAAGGTATGATGATATACGTGCTACTGCTCATCGTGAACCTACACTTGCATTAAGAATGCCGGCGGTCGGGCCAAAAAACCAAACCAAACCTGCATGGTGGATAACCAAACAACTGGGAGAACGACTGGGCTTAGGTGCTTTTTACAATTATAAAGATTTCTCCGAAGTACTCGACTGGCAATTGAAACAGGTTGGTTCGTCACTCGAGGAGATGAAACGGATTGGTGTTAAAAAAATACCCCGCAAGACGCCACCTTACATAGAAGCAGGCACAATTCATACCTTCAAAACAGCTTCGGGGAAAATACAGTTGTTTTCGCACGAAATGGCCGCAGCAGGATTTGATCCCATGCCTGTTTTCACCCAGCATCCCGAACCGCAGGAAGGATTTTACAGGCTGATTTATGGCCGTGCCCCCATGCATACCTTTAGCCGTACAGCCAACAATGCGAACCTGGTAGCGCTTATGCCCGAAAACTCGGTTTGGATTAGCCCGAGGGTTGCAGGTATTTGGGGAATTAAGAAAGACCAGTATGTGTGGCTTAAAAACCAGGACGGAGTTGTTTCGAAATTTCCTGTAAAAGTGAGGCTGACCGAACGCATCCGCTGGGATTCGGTATATATAGTGCATGGATTCGGGCATCATCACGAACCTTTGCATCTGGCAAACGGCCGCGGTGTTAACGACACTGAACTTATTACCAACGTAATGTTGGATCCCATTATGGGCGGAACCGGAATGAGGGGTAATTTTGTAACATTTTTAACTAAAGATCCAGGAAAGGAGGCTGAAGCATGAGGTACGCGATGGCTATCGACACCAAAAAATGTGTAGGCTGCAGCGACTGTGTAGTAGCCTGCCAGACCGAAAATAATGTTCCTATCGGTTTTTGCCGCGACTGGGTAACTGAAACCGTGGATGGAACCTATCCCAACGTAAGCATTGAATTACGCTCGGAACGTTGCAACCACTGCGATAACTCACCTTGTGTGCGTTGCTGCCCTACCGGTGCCAGTCACTTTGAGGATGGTGGAATTGTGCTGGTAACCCACAACAAATGTATAGGGTGCGGCGCCTGTATTGAATCCTGCCCTTACGAAGCACGGTATTCGCACCCCGACGGATATGTGGATAAATGTACTTTCTGCATTCACAGGGTTCGTAAAGGTGAAAATCCCGCTTGCGTGAGCGTCTGCCCTACCAGCTGCATGTATTTCGGCGATCTTGATGATCCCAATTCGGAAATTGTGAACGTTTTGAAAAATCGCAAATTCAAAGCATTGGCACCCGAAGCCGGAACCAAACCCAATATCTTTTACCTGACCTGATAAATCAAAAATATTCGTTTTAACATGAAAGAAGAATTATTTGTAAGTGGTCGCAATATTCCTAATATTGACCCTTATCTGCATATCTGGCACTGGCAGATTCCTATCTACCTTTTCCTGGGAGGGCTGGCGGCAGGAATTCTGTTCCTTGCAGCGGTTTATACCATTCTGGGCAAAGAAAAGGAAATGCAGGCAACCGTAAAATGGGCTCCTTTTATCGTTCCTTTTGCTCTGATTATCGGTTTGGGCATGCTCTTCCTTGATTTGAAGCATAAGCTTTATTTCTGGCAGCTATATACCACCATCCGCCTTCAATCTCCTATGGGCTGGGGTGCGTGGGTATTGATGGTCATGACTCCGATCTCCATCATCTGGTCAGCCAGTTATATAAGGGAAGTATTTCCAAACTGGGATTGGAAATTCAGGTTTCTTTATACTTTTGAAGCCTGGGTTATTAAGAACAGGCGGTTTATAGCATGGCCTATGGCAATTTATGCCGTTATCCTTGGGATTTATACCGGTATATTACTTTCAGCTTTCAATGCGCGGCCTTTATGGAATACAACCATACTAGGACCTCTGTTCCTGGTATCCGGCATGTCGACGGGTGCCGCATGTATTATCCTGATGAGCAAAAACCATGAGGAACGCCGGCTCATAGGCCGCCTCGACCTGTTGTTTATAGCAGTTGAATTGTTCTTCATCGTCCATATGATCATGGGATTCCTGGCCGGCTCGCAGGTACAGATTGACGCCGCCAACTTATTCCTGGGCGGACAATTTACCGTTCCGTTCTTTGTATTTGTAATCCTTTTGGGGCTTCTCTTACCTGCCGTTCTGGAAGTTCTCGAACTAATAGGCTATAAAATGCCGATAGTCATTCCGGCTATACTGGTACTGCTTGGTGGTCTGATATTCAGGTTTATCATGGTAGAGGCAGGGCAGATTACGCGGTATTTGTATTAGGGGTTTGGTTTTTGGATTTAGGGATTTGGGAGACAAAGCGACAAGGTGAGGGGCGACAAGGCGAGGTGAGTCAAAGAGGAAAGGACAACAAATTTGACTTTTTAACTTCCGGTTTCTGACTCCCGACTTCCATCCCTTTAAATGCTTTTGACATAAAATAAGTTCAACACAAAAAATAGTTAATCATGGCAAAGAACAAACGCGATGGCACCTTTTACATCAACCCATACCTGGGTGGTGTTTTATTGGGCCTGGTGCTTTTTAGCACGTATTATATTACCGGGCGTGGACTCGGTGCCAGTGGTGCCGTTAAAAGCTCTGTAGTATCGGCAGTTCACACTGTTGCTCCTGTTCATGCGGAAGCAAACAAATATTACAGCAAATTCCTGAGCGACGATGCCAGCCCGATGAGTAACTGGCTGGTATTTGAAGTGATGGGTGTAATCGTAGGGGGATTTCTTTCGGGAACACTTTACGGAAGGTTAAAGTTCAAAGTTGAACATTCACCGAAAATTACCGGTAAAACCAGGCTTATTGCCGCATTAACCGGTGGTATTCTTTTCGGAGTAGGCTCCCAGTTTGCCCGGGGTTGTACCAGTGGCGCAGCCCTGAGTGGTATGGCTGTGCTTTCGGCATCGGGGATTATTACCATGATGGCGATATTCGGCTCGGCATACCTGTTTTCATGGATTTTTAAGAAATTATGGATTTAAAAACAAGAGCAGCGATTTAAGATTTTAGGAATAGGAATTTAGAATAAATCCGAAATCCGAAATCCGAAATCCGAAATCCGAAATCCAACAGCCGACATCCGAAATTAAAAAATCATAAATAAACAAACTAACACATTGAATATATGGTAGGACCTCTTATTCCCATGGGTGTTATACCCGAAACCTGGAACAATGTAATCGCATTGTTGCTCGGCGTAGGTTTCGGCTTTGCGCTCGAAGCCTCCGGTTTCTCATCGTCCCGCAAAATCATGGGTACCTTTTTCGGGTATGATTTTGTGGTGTTGCGCGTGTTTTTTACGGCAGCCATCACTGCCATGACCGGCATATTCTATTTCGATTACATGGGCTGGATGGATATGTCCATGCTTTATATCAATCCGTATTATGTGATGTCCGCAATTATTGGCGGTATCATAATGGGATTTGGTTTCGCCCTGGGAGGCTTTTGCCCCGGAACAAGTTTTACAGGCGTGGCTATTGGGAAAATCGATGCCATGTTTTTCAGCGGTGGATTATTTATTGGCGTATTTATTTTCTCGGAACTTTACCCTCTGTTCCAGGGCTTATACAACAGCCATAACCTGGGAGGAGCCAAGATTTACGACCTCCTGGGTATGCGCGACACCGTTTTTGCATTCCTGCTGATTGTGGCAGCCGTCGCTATGTTTTATGGAGCTGCATTCGTTGAAAAGAAGGTGAATAAGGTTGAGTACTAAGAACTAAAACTATGAACAAACGATATCTGTTACTGGCAGGCATAATAATAGCACTCGGAGTAGGGATACTATTTATGCCTGCAAAGGATGCTGCCAAACAAACACAACCTGAACTGCTACTTGCAGCCATTGATGATCCGTCGAGATTCCTCAGCACGGATGATATCACCGACAGGCTGGTAAAAAAAGATCCGGCACTGATGCTGATCGACATAAGGCCGGTTGCACAATTCAAAGCATTTTCTATTCCCGGGGCAATAAACATTCCGGTTGATTCGCTGCTTTCCCTTTCAGCACAGGAAATGCTGAATCAAAAAGAAATGGACAAGGTTTTCTATTCCAATGCAGATGTCACCTCCGACCAGGCCTGGATCATCTGTAAACGGATGAAACTGTTACGGATTTATGTTATGCAGGGTGGCGTTAACAGATGGTTCAGCACCATTGTTAAAGCTGAAAAACCTACCGAAACTGCCACAGCCAAAGCCTTGGAATTGTATCAGTTCAGGATAGCAGCGTGTCAGCATTTTTATGGCAGCTCCGAAATGGCCGCAATCCCAAATGCGGTTGTTGAAAAGAAAGGTGTGACTGTTGTTAAAAAGGCATCCGGAGCAAAATCGGGTGGTGGTTGTTAAATATACCTGCAAAACTCAGAATATAATGGAAAAAAATAATTTGGAAGAACTTAATAAGACCAATCGGCTCACATTGATAGTTATTGCCATTGTTCTGGTAATAATTACCGGGCTTATCACGCTCAGAAGGCCTGATATTAAATATTCCCTTACTCCTGCCGAAAGTCTCACCTTACTGAATGACCCGTCATTGGTTATTACACCTGATCAGGCAGCTGCTTTATTGAAGGAAGGCTCCGGCAAAACCGTTTTCATCGATGTTCGAAATTCAATAGCATTTGAGCGTGGACATGTTAAAAATGCAGTCAATATTCCGGTTCGCGAATTGTTTGAAACCAGGAACAAGGCTGCTTTTCATGATTTCGAAAAAGCAGGGCAAACCGCCGTTTTGTATGGCGAAACCCAGCAGCAGGCATGCGGTCCATGGATGATGCTTCGGCAAACTGGCTATAAAAATGTATTTCTTTTTACAGGCAGCTACGCTCAGCTCAACCTCGAAAAGGCCGATTCGCTCACCATGCTCTTGCCTCAGCTCAGTGAAACCCCGCTTATTGATACGGCGGCATTAAAATCTGTTTCCGCTCCGGCCAGCCTGGCTAAAGAAAGTGCACAAGCTGATAAAAAGGCTGTTGCTCCATTTAAAAAAGCGGGTTCATCAGGTGGCGGTTGCTGATGTGAATCAGCAGACATTACAATAGGCTGTCAGAATGGACGGCCTTTTTTTTACCCGGTTTGTTTTATAATCTTTATTTCTACCCTGCGGTTCAGCGCACGTCCTTCATTTGTAATATTATCAGCGGCAGGATTTTTTTTACCAAGATATAATTTCTTGATTTTAGGGGATTTCAAACCCTTTTTTTCGAGATAATGAATCACGTAATCAACCCTTTTCTCTGATAAATTCAGCTTCCTGTACATCGCTTCATGTCCGTCTTCATAGCCTGTGATTATGATGATAGCGTCCGGATTTTTGGTCATTATAGGAATAATTTCATCCAGGATGAGAAATTGCTTGAAGGTTTGAATTATACTGCTACTACCCGGATCAAAATACACTGCTTTGTTCAGAACAGTTTCAAAGCCCTTCTTTTCTTCCGGACAACCGTTGTTGGCAGCTACTCCGGCCACTTTTGGGCATTTGTCTTTGTTGTCAGGGATTCCATCGCCATCCGTATCGCGGCAGCCATTGAACTGAGCCAACCCTTTGATGCTCGGGCATGCATCGTCTTTGTCTGGAATTCCGTCCCCGTCGCTGTCGGGGCAGCCTGCAAGTTCTTTAGGCCCCGCTGCCATAGGGCATTGGTCGTCCTTATCAGCAATGCCGTCGTTATCCGAGTCAGGGCATCCATTCAGCTCAGGCTTTCCTGCTATGGTCGGGCAATCGTCATGGTTGTCAGTCAGGCCATCACCATCGGTATCGGGGCAGCCTTTAAACAGAGCCGGACCTTTTGCGTATGGACAAGCATCTTCGTTGTCAGCAATTCCATCATTATCACTGTCCGGACAGCCCGAAAGTTCTTTCTTGCCTGCAACCTGCGGGCATTTGTCCTCTATATCAGTAATCCCGTCTCCATCCCAGTCCGGGCACCCGGAGAGTTCTTTCGGCCCGGCTGCATCAGGGCATTTGTCATCTTTATCGGCAATGCCGTCATTATCCTTGTCAGGACACCCATGAAGTTCTTTCTTTCCGGCGGCATACAGGCATGAATCCTCCCTGTCGGGAATGCCATCAGCATCTGTATCCGGGCAACCCTTCAATTTAGGATCACCTGCTGCATCAGGACATGCATCATCCAGATCGGCAATACCGTCATTGTCTTTATCCGGGCAGCCTTTGAGCATAATTTTACCAAAAGTGCCGGGACAACGATCTTTTTTGTCACTAACGCCATCTCTATCCGTATCCTTAACTCTTAATTCGATTTTCAACCCCGCTGACACATAACTGTAATGATCATTATTCCGCCTTGAGTTATCCGTAAAATCCAGTTTCTTGCCTCCGAATATGGTATGGTCGCCATATTCCAGGTTAAGGGCGAGAGTGTTATTCAGCCTGAACGATGCTCCCCCTCCCAGGGGAAACGAGAATTGCCTTTGCCACTGGGTATGTTCAATTATCAATGATCCTGTTGTATAATCTACCAGCTTCGACTTGAAGGAAGACATGCCTGCTCCGCTAAAGATGTAAAAATGGAAGACCCTTTTGCCCTGGTACCTTGAAAAAAGATCAGTCATATTTAGAGTGACATTTAGCGCGCCATCCCATAAACGGGAGCTGAATATTTTATTCTGATCAGGCCTTTCGCTGTAGAGTCCGGTTTTTATGAACTGCCCCCGCAGCCCCAAAACCGGACTTAGTTGATAGCCTAAAACTAAGCCCGCAGCATTTTTTGGATTTTGGTTCCAGTATTTTTCTTTGTTCAGATCGCCAAAATACTGACTTAACCCCGCGCTGGGTTGTAGGTAAAGAAGGCTTGTGGCGGTTGAATTATTGAGTTTCTCCTGTGCAACAGCGGTATTCGGAGCCAGGATGCAAGCCATGAATGAAACAATAATCAAAGTCGCGTTTAATTGATTTGTTTTCATAAATTTCCAGCTTAATGAACTGATACAACAAATAAGCATGAAAAAAGAAATAGCGATATAAAAATAAAAAAAAGTCCAAACATATTTTTCACTTAACCGAAAAATATCTATAAACGTTTGGAGATGAATGACTGAACGGTTTTGAGGTAGTTTTTAATATTCAGGCCGGACTTCACTCACACCTAAATTCAGCTACCTCGGTCACTTCTCCGGCCTGCAGATCACCGAGAAAAATATTCCCGATCCTGACCCTCACCAGCCGTAAGGTAGGAAAGCCTGCAGCAGCTGTCATCTTACGGACCTGCCGGTATTTGCCTTCGGTAAGTGTAATCGAAACCCAGCTTGTAGGGCCATGACGGTCGTCCCTTATTTTACGACTACGTGCGGCAAACCCGGGATCCGACTCCAGACGGAACACTTTACAGGGTTTAGTGCGGTACCTGACTTCGCGTATGCCAATTTCAACACCTTGCCGCAATTGTTCAACCGCTTCATCGGTCACCAGCCCGTCAACCTGGGCATAATATTCCTTCTCGATTTTCCGGGATCGGATATGCTCGCTTACAAGTCCATCCGTGGTTAACAGCAGCAATCCTTCGCTCTGCTCGTCGAGGCGTCCGATAGCCATGGTGCCGGGTGGAAAATCGTACAACTGGCCAACGAGTTTTTTCTTAGGCAGTTCGCATACAAACTGGCACAGGTAGCCGAAGGGCTTATGATGGATAAAGTGGCGGTGCTCGGACATGTTATGGTTTCAGGGTACGATTGCTTGGGTGTTGAACATTGCCATCCCGATTGAATCCGCGACCAGCTTTATGCTTTTAATATCAGTCGTATTCAGAACGATTGACTTTTTTCGTGCTTCATAAGGGTTAAGTACCCCGGTTATGCTGTGGTTGTTCGGTTATTTGATTGATGTTATAGGATTTGCGATGAACGGAGCTCCATATCCGAATTAATTTGCAGTTTCCGGTCTGAACAACCTGTAATAAGGCCGCAAAAGGAACCTATTCCCGGAAACCACAGGAACTCAGGCCAGCCCAGGAGGCAACTATAAGCTTTTCGCCTGGTCTCATGCTCAGCAAAGGTCACACATTTATTGATGCCATACTTTATTTCCAGTCTTTAACCGCGTTTTTAACATCGGTGGTATATCCGTAATGAGCGGTGAAAATACACACTATACCGGGAATGCGGATAATGTTACCTATGGATCGTATGGCTGTTTTTGTATCCATATTCAGGAACTCTTCGAATCTGTCAACTTTCCCATGGTTGAGTCGCAACGCATCACCTGTAAAAAGGTATCTGTCATTCACAAGGTAACACATAGAGCCGGGTGTATGCCCGGGGCTCAGGAACCCCTGTATTTTTGTATTCCCAACCGTTAGGATTTGCCGGTCATCCATCAGACTGTACTTTTTTGTGTCCAGTTTATTCCCAAACAGAAAAAATCTGGCTTTTTTGCCGTTAATCAGTTGTTCTTCAGCTTTGGAAAGAAAAACGCCGGCTTTTGAAAACAACCTGATACCAGCAACATGATCGCCATCCGTATGGGTGAGGAAAATGGCTTCGATCTTTTCCTTTTCGATGTTCAGTTTTTTTAGTTCTTTAAGCAGGTTGTCCGGGCTATTGCCTGCATCGATGGCAATATACTGCTCTCCTTCTTTGATCAGGTACATATTAGTGAATGAATCACGGATCGAAAAGATATCCCCGTTAATCTGCCTTGTCTCGGTGGGCGTCATGGCTTTGATGATAGATCGTGCCTTAAGATAGTATCCTGTGAATAATAGCACTATTAGTGCTACTACGACAAGCAATCCCCTGAGTATTCTTTTATATGGCTTTTTCATCCCAGCGATTATATTTTGTAAAACCGGTTCCCGACTTCCATCAGGACTCAGATATGCATTCATTTTTAATAATTCCATTAGGTGGAATAAATAGCACCCATGGTTTCCTGGCTTCAGTTAAACCCTGACAAATATAATAAATTTGCAAGGGATTTAAGATCTCCGGGGTAATTATCCGACTTCCGGAATCAATTTTTTTGAATAAATTATCAGTCCATCGCTTTCAAAAGAGAGCAAGGGTAAACGAGGTTTTTCAGGTACAAGCCTGAATACAAAATACCTGGAAGGAGTAAATCCGGGTAAAAGCGTTACTCTATTATATTTTAACATTTATTAAGATTGCTTGATAATATTCATATTTTTGTAGATGCGACTTTAGTAATAATATAATAAAGTACAATGCGTATGTAGGCGCCGGTTTTATTGACATAGGCCTTAGGATGTTACCCGGATTATTTGAATGTAAAACTTAGCATAACCCCAAAAATATTTATTGATGAAGAAGTTACTTGTTTTATTATGCCTTTCCCTTGCTTTACCAACTCTGATTATAGCTCAAACCAGAACCATCACTGGAACCGTAACTGCCTCCGACGATGGATTGACACTGCCCGGTGTATCGGTGGTGATAAAGGGGACTGCCATAGGCACAACTACAGGCAGTGACGGTAAATACAAGTTTCAGGGGGTGTTGTCCACTTCTATTGTCGTGTTTAGCTTTATCGGCTACACGCCTGTCGAAATAAGCGTGGGGGCTCAGCAGGTCATTGATGTAGTCCTGAATCCGGAAGCACACAAACTGGATGAATTTGTGGTTACAGCTTTAGGCGTAAAGCGCGAAAAGCGTGAAATCGGGTATTCTTCCGAAAAAATCAGCACAGGCGAAATTACTCGTTCCAGCGCACCCAATGTGATTGGTGCACTTGCCGGCCGTTCAGCAGGAGTACTGGTGTCGCAGGGCGATGGTGTCGAGGGCGGTTCCACCCGTATCGTGATACGGGGCAATAACAACCTGGCTAAAAATAACCAGCCGCTTATTGTTGTGGATAATGTTCCGCTGGATAATGTTTCCGGTCTGACTGATGTAGGCCGGGGGGTCGATTGGGGCAATGGCATCGCCGACCTGAATGCATATGATATCGAAGATTATACCGTGCTCAAGGGAGGGGCTGCATCCGCCTTGTATGGCGAACGTGGAGCCAACGGGGTTATACTGATAACTACCAAGCGCGGGAAAAAGCAGAGTGGCATTGGTATTACCTATAATTACAGCTATAAAATTACCCATCCATATCGCTTCCGTGAAGTGCAGAACAAATATGGAGCCGGTGGACCAATCACCCTGAGTGAACCTGGCTTTCCAGTTGATGCTGAGGGCACTCTCTTGTATCCTGGAATTTATGGTACCGATAAACTGGTATTAAACCA
Source organism: uncultured Bacteroidales bacterium (assembly GCA_903864265.1). Lineage (GTDB taxonomy): Bacteria > Bacteroidota > Bacteroidia > Bacteroidales > UBA4417 > UBA4417. The sequence continues at coordinate 13,056 of CAIPFN010000054.1, forward strand.
GGATGGGAAAACCGGAACTACAGCCGAAGAATTTGGATACTACGGATCATCCGTATCCTGGGGCCCCGAAATGAAAGGACAAATGATCAAATGGTGGGACGGTGAAATGCGTGATTACTCGCCTCAGCCCGATAACCTCAAAATGGCCTTCCAGGATGGGAATACTCAAACTCATAATGTTTCAGTTCAGGGAGGTACCGATAAGGGGACACTGCGCTTGTCATTTACCCGCCAGGACCATACGCCCATTATTGATAACAGCAATTACAACCGTACTACCATTAATTTTGGCACCAATTTAAAGATTTCGGATAAACTCAGGGCCGATGCTTCACTTACCTACGTGAAATATAAGCGGTTGAACAGCCCTGTGATCGGGGAAGACGGAAATTCCTTCAGCAAAGGATCCTTGTATTCCTGGCCCAGGAGCTATAAAGGCATAGACAAGACAAATTACCAGTTGGCCGACGGCTCGCAAAACCTGCTTGAAGGATACCCTTTTCAATACGTCGATCGCTACCTTTGGTGGAATTACTATAACAACAATACCTGGCAGGACCGCGATAAATATACCGGCTCTGTCGCCCTGATGTACGACATCACTCCCTGGCTGAATGCTACTGGCAGAGTCGGACGCGACTATACAGTCGAACAGTTCACAGGCATGAACAAGCCGGTTGATTTTATCGGCCTGAAGGGAGGAAGCTATAACAACAGTCTGGCCCGGACAACCAACGATAACCTGGAATTCCTCATGGCGGCACATAAGGAGAAAATAGGGGGATCAAAACTGGATGCCCGATTCACCCTGGGAACCAGCCGGTGGAATTATGATTCATATGAGATATCCGGGCATTCAGGCACCTGGTATTATCCCAACATGTACACTTTCTTTAATTATACCGCACCTACCGATTCAATGGATGCCGGCGGGAATACTATTGTGCTCAATCCCGGTAACACGGTTGAATTTATGTATCCACGCGAAACTATTCTCAGACAGCGCACCAATTCGGTCTTTTCCTTCCTTAACCTGTCCTATAATAATTATCTTTTCATGGAGCTTACGGGTAGGAACGACTGGTCGTCGACTCTGCCAGCGAGCAACAATTCATATTTTTATCCTTCGGTTTCCCTGAGTTTTATCGCAACCGAAGCATTTAAACTCAAAGAGAGGCTTCCCTGGCTGTATTTCCTGAAACTCAGGGGCGGCCTGGCGCAAACGGCTAACAGTGCAACACCGTATCAAAAGAATTTTTATTATAAACCAGGCCTTTTTGGAGGACAGCAATCTTCTAATTTGCCTGATGTGATCCCCCCTTTCGAATTAAAGCCTCAGTTTGTAAACAGTTACGAAGCCGGACTCAACCTGGGCTTGTTCGAAAACCGCATTGATATTGACTTCACCTATTATTACAAACATTCTTTCGACCAGATACTGGATCTTCCGGTTCCTGTGAGTTCGGGCTCGTACAAGATAACCATTAACGAAGGCGAACTATCCAACAAGGGATTCGAGTTTATCATCAATACGGTTCCGGTTCAGACCATGGATTGGATTGTGAAGGCCGGGCTGAACTTTTCGCGCAACCGGAATTATATTGTCAGCCTGGGTGGCTACTCCGATACTTATCCTCTTGCTGACATATGGGGGCTTAACGGGCCGGCTATGGAACTCACCAAAGGGGCGGAATACGGAACTATTACCGGATACGATTATGTGTACGATGCAAAAGGGAAACGTATACTCAACGATGAAGGCACAAAATACAAGATAACCGATACCAGGGTTCCCATAGGGAATGCTTCACCCAAGTTTCTTGCCGGCCTCACTACCGAAGTCGTGTTCAGGAATTTCAGGCTCAGTACCCTGGTCGATACCAAATGGGGAGGAGATATTTATTGTGGGTCCTATGTCATTTCTTTGCAGACAGGCCAGAGCCCTTCCACCTTGCTCGAACGGGATGGGGGCGGTTTGCCTTATACCGATCCGGATGGGGTAGTTCGGAATGTGGGGGTTATCCTGGATGGTGATTATGCCGATGGAACACCCAATACCAAAGTGGTGAGCTATTTGTACAAATACCTGCCTAATGCCGGTGGTTGGGGAAAATTCGTTTCCACACCCGGTATTCTTGAAGATACCTGGGTGAAAATGCGCGAAATTTCGCTGAGTTATACCCTTCCTGCCAATGTACTTAAAAAAATGAAAGCCTTTCAGAGTCTGTCCTTTTCTGTGGTTGGCCGCGATCTTTTTTACTTCTACACCACCCTGCCCGATAAAATCAATCCCGAAGGAATCATGGGCTCGGGTAATGCCCAGGGATTCGAATGGGCCTCCTTCCCCGGAACCCGCTCGTTCACTTTTGGCGCCAACGTCACTTTTTAACTAATTTGGATCTGCACTCACAGGTTTGGGGAAAACACAGGAATAAACTAAGGAATACCGACATGAAGATTACAGCCATATATACTCTGATGATTCTTGCAGTGATATTTACATCCTGTAAGAAAGATTTTGACACTATTGATACAAACCCCCAGGGTTTTACTACGGCCAGCGACGGATCGCTTTTCAACGGAGTGGTACAGTCGATGCTGCTTACCGGGAATGAACAGTTTTATGTGAATAACGAAATACTTTACAAGCAAACCCAACAGGCCGCTTTAACCTCCGCAGCATGGGGCAACTATACGATAGGGACTGAAGATATATGGGGGAATTATTATAAGAACCTTCCATCGGTCAGGGAGCTGGAAAAAAGGTTTAAATCATATTCGCCTTCGCCTTCGGTTACCAATATGGAAGCTATGCTTAAGATTCTCATGGCATATAAAACCTTTAAACTAACAGATCTTTTCGGGGATGTACCCTTTTCACAGGCGGGCTATGGTTTCCAGGACCTGAAATACCTGCACCCGAAATACGACAGGCAAAGGGATATCTACCTTTCATTACTCGATGACCTGAAATGGGCCTCTGATAGCATTAACGAAACTACCCCCAGGGTTGAACCTTTTACTACTTTTGCCTCTTTTGATAAGTTGTACCACGGCGATCTGAAAATGTGGAAAAAATTTGCCAACTCCTTAAGGCTCAGATATGCCATGCGCATGTCGGGTAAAGAACCTGAATTAGCGGGTACTATTATCAGTGATATTATCGAAAATAACCTTCCCGTATTGCTTGGCTATAATTTTACCAGCGCCGCTCTCGAAAGCGCCTGTTTGTGGCCGGCTGCCAACGGGTTTACCAACAGCAGCGTGAGCTGGTCGTTCCGCGAGCATAACGGCTTAAGGATGGGTTCCAACATCTGGCATCAGTTTTCAAGTAGTGAGGATCCCGGCGGCAGCGGTATATTCGATCCGCGAGCTTATATCTTCTTCGAGGGCGATGCCGATAATCAATGGAAACCTTTTCCTCAGATACCCGATGCCAATACCCCTTCTTCCCAGGGAATTCCATATGGCGGTCACCGCGACGATAAAGATAATTACAACATCAAAACAAATGTGAATTACTCGCCATTTAACTTCTTTATCATTGATGATGAGAGTTTTATGCCTGTAATACTGATGACCAGTGCAGAAGTTCATTTTATAAAAGCCGAAGCGTATTTCAGGGGAATAGGGGTGGCTGTTGATAAAGACCAGGCCGATATTGAATATATGAATGGACTCAATACCTCTGTCGAATGGTGGATGTCTATATCCCAAAGGCTGAAATTGCCTTTGTCGGGAGTGAAATTCGGGGATAAAATCTCCATTCCTCAGGAATTGAATGCAGCTTCGGTACTCAATCACTTTGGTTCATGGAATGCCACTACCGACGAACAAAAGCTGGCATTTATATACACCCAGCGATGGATTGATGCATTCCGCCAACCCGGGGAAGCCTATGCCGAAGCCAGGCGTACCCGCCTAACACCCCGTGAAGGCGACCCTATCGCTCATTTCAGGATGCCATACCCCCCTTCGGAAACGCAGTATAACACTGCAAACTGGAACGAGGCAAAAGCAAGCCAGGGCGGGGAGGATCCCGGAGTAAAAATGTGGTGGATGCCCTGGTAGTACTTATGCCTTGACAGTCAGGCTCAGGGAAAGGTCTTTGGATGAAATCAATCCTGGCAAAAGCAATAGAAATACAACAATCTGTAAATTATTAACCCAATAAACTGAACATAATGAAAAAAAGCTACTTTATTTCAAGGTTTATCCTGGCCCTGATGATGCTGGCAACTCTTGGATTGAGAGCCCAGACCAATCAATACCTGGATTTCGACATGGTTGACGATCATGTACTGCTTCCAAACGGATCACAGTATATTGCCAGCAAACCGGGAATCTCCATTACCGGATGGTTCTACGACAATCAGCTGGCTTATGGACAGGGCATGATGGGCTTCCGCGGATCGCAGGGTTTCTACATGATACAACTGGCCGACGGGAAAATTGAATGCCGGTTTATCAACTCAGCGAATACGCTCTTTGAGTTTGTAGCCCCGGCCAATACTATCATCCCTCAGGTTTGGCAGCATTATGCATGGGTTTACGACGGCGCAGCCCTTAAATTGTATGTGAACGGCAACTTAAAAGGCACAAAAGCCGCCAGTGGCAGTTTTACAGCTACCGATATACCGTTTGCCATTGGCAGAAGTATAGCCGGAGGAGGACTCAATTTCTTCTGGGGTGGTCATATCGACGAAGTGTCAGCATGGTCCAGGGCGCTCACCCAGACCGAAATTCAGGCTATGATGGCCAATGAACTCACCGGTACCGAAACGGGCTTACAAATGTATTATAAGTTCAACCAGGGAGTGCCGGGGGGTAATAATACATCCATTACCAAACTGGTATCGAAAGTCTATTCCCCGGCACGCGATGCCGACTTGTTGAATTTTGCCATGGTAGGGCCTACTTCCAATTTCAACGGGACTCTCGATACTACCTATCAGGCTATCTCCTTTGGCCAGATACCCAACAAACTGAACACCTCTCCACCTTTCCAGGTGGAAGCAACATCCACCGCAGGTTTGCCCGTAACCTTCAATATTCTGTCGGGACCGGCTTCCATCGCAGGAAATACAATAACGCTCTCAGGCGATACCGGGCAGGTAGTAGTGGAAGCCTCCCAGCCGGGAAATAGCCAGTATAACCCTGCCGAGCCTGTTATACAAAGGTTTATGGTATTGAATCCCAACTGGCATGTGCCTGCAATCGATCCACGTAATCCCCTGGCAAGCGATGTACATGTACCCTCTTTGTCGCAGATTCAGCTGGCTGCAATTTCCACCATCACATACCCCGAATTGTTTTACGTCGATAAGCTTCAATTCAGGGTTAACGGACAAACCATAGAGGCCCAGAATTATTATAACGGTCATTTTATAGCCTGGTGGACTCCTCCGACCTATGGAAGTTATGCCATCGAGATATTGTCGACCAATAATTACGGGGCAACAGCCTCGAAGTTGGTAAATATAAATGTGGTACCTGATGCCGTTGATATTTCAGTGGATGCTTTTAAGGACATCTGGCTGAGTCCGACTGTCAGCACAGCTACTGCTGAGGCACAACTCCCGTCGTATCTTGGCGCCTACGATAAAATTACGGCAACCTTAAAAGTACATTGCCCTGCAGGGGGCTGCGGTGCCTGGGACAGGGTAGCCAGCGTGGATGCCAGGGATAAGGAAGGAAACTGGTTCCAGATTATTAAATATATAACTCCCTATGGCGTAGCCTGTTCGCATACCATCGACTTAACCGACTATATGTCGATGCTTCAGGGCAAGGTGACTTTCAGGGTAAATTGCGCTACCCTCGATAATGGGTTCCTGTACGATCTGTCTTTTGATTTCCGGCAGGGAACTCCTCCCCATAAATACAGCACGGTGAAAGAAGTATGGAAGAATTATTACCCGTTTGGCGACTATGCGAAACCACAACCCGTAGATACTTTCTATTATACATATCCCGACAATGCCATTGCTTCAAAACTGAAACTGGTGTCAACCGGGCATGGCTGGGGTGACCTGAATACTGGCAATGCCGCCGAATTCTACGACGCAACGCATAATATATGGGTCAACGGGGTGAAAACATTCACCCAGCACAACTGGACCGATTGTAATCCAAACCCTGACGGCTGCCAGCCCCAGAACGGAACCTGGTATTACGATCGCGCAGGCTGGTGCCCGGGATCCATTGCCAAGCCTTTCGATTTTGATATGGATGCCTTCGTTCCGGGCCGCGATATCGTTCTTCGCTATGTGTTTTACGAACAATACATGGATCAATGCCATCCGAATAACCCGGCCTGCGTAACAGGTGTAACCTGTACCAATTGTGCTGACGGATTTAACCCCGCTCTCGATGTAGCCTGTAACCTGGTTACTTTTTCGGATAGCCCGATTTCAATTATTACCGGTAAAAAAGTGGAACCGTCATCTTCCGTGCTGAACGTATTTCCCAATCCAACAACCGGGAAATTCGATGTTTCACTCCTCTCCACAGCTTCGGTCAGGGATGCAGCAATCCTGATTTATGACAATACCGGACGCCCGGTTCAACAAATGGAATGGGATGGCCGGAAAATGAGCATTGATCTGACATCGCACGCCAGGGGGATTTATTTGTTGAAAGTCGTTACGCCTAACTGGACTGAAATGAAAAAGATCATCCTTAAATAATTTCAGGAATTTATTTCATGTTGATATAAGCAGAAGCCCCTTTCCCGAACCAGGAAAGGGGCTTCTGCCTTTTAGTCTTCCAATGTATTGATATACAATCCTGCGATCTATTTCTTTAACACATATTGATCAGCCAGGTTGCCTGTTATTTTCTTTCCTGCCATATCCAGTTGGGTTAAGGTATAGTCACCGGTTAAATACTGGTTCGGCCCTTCCTTGATATCCGAAAGTAGAATGATAGTATGTTCGCTGTTCCAGGTGAAAGTTCCCTTAACGCCATAAATGGTAGCGCTTTTCCCGATATGCCTTGTGCGTTTCACATAAGTGTTATCTTTATTAATAGCAATCTCGGTATCCAAGCCCTTGCAGTCAGCACAGGGAAGTACGCCGGTATAAACACCGTCGAAGCTGCTGTTGCTGCTGCTGTCGTGCCTTGTAGCATATATCGAGTCGGCGGTTGTGGGTTGTTCAGTAGCAGACTGTGATGACTTGCCCGATTCATGGCAACTGATAAATATAAATACGGAAAGCGCAAATGTGATGGCTGAAATTATTTTTTTCATACTGCGGAATTAACTTTTAATGGATATTCATTTGTAAAAAAGGTTTTGCCAACGCTAAGGAGGTTTCTTTTTGGAGCCGTACCTTAAATCCGGGGATTTTTTCCTGGACTGGCAAAATTAAGAAATAAACCTTTGCGCGCTTAAAAGATCAGGTCTTTTCACAGGGCCAACGCATGAAGAGTTTAAAAAACATGTAGGTTGTTAACAATTTGAGCTGGGATATCAATGTGTTTTTGCGTTGATTTAGAATAATAGTTAGTTGTTAACAAAAATGCTCTATATTATTGGATATCTGTTAATTA
>CAIPFN010000055.1 GCA_903864265.1 uncultured Bacteroidales bacterium
ACTCCTTGTAATATTTGTCACTTGCTTTCTTGTGTACACCGTTTAAAAATTCCTTCTTGTTAATTAAGGAGAGTACCTGGGCAATGATCGGCTGTCCGACAAAAGAAATTTCCGTATTTTTGTCCATGTCGCATTTTTTTTTGTGGAAAATTAAAATTACGACTTTGGGGTGGATATTTATTCACCCCTCATTTTTTTCTTTTGTCGGACACTAGTGTTATTTAATATCAAATTCATAAGGCATGAGGGCCTGTACTCCTTGCATATGACTCATCCGGCTCAGGTAATGGAAGTATGGCCAGGCGGGTCCAAGTTCTTTCTTCATATAAACGGAAGTATTATCACCGGTAAAGGTTTCTATAATTTGCTCGAAAGGATCCTTTAATTCGGGAAGCTCCAGGGTGCGGTAGTCCTTGAGTTTTGCTAATCGGGCAGCTTCCTTGATGGCATCGTTCAATCCTCCGAATTCATCAACCAGGCCTATCCGTTTTGCATCCACCCCGCTCCATACACGTCCCTGGCCCAGGCTGTCAACCTGAGCTACAGTCATTTTCCGGCCTTCGGAAACATGGGTGATGAAAGTGCTGTAAATGGTCTCAATGTCATGCGTTATGATCTTCTTTTCGCCTTCATTCATAGGACGGGTTACAGGTATGTAATCGGCATAGGGGTTGGTTTTTACTTCATCGAAGGTAATCCCCAGGTTTTTATTGAACATTTTCTGCAAATTCGGGATAATTCCGAAAACCCCTATGGATCCTGTGATGGTATTGGGGTAAGCAAAGATTTTATCGGCAGCGCACGAAATATAGTAGCCCCCGGATGCTGCAACATCGCCCATTGACACGACTACCGGTTTAGCTTTTTTGGTAAGCAGCATTTCGCGCCAGATAATTTCCGATGCCAGTGCACTGCCGCCCGGCGAATTTACCCTGAGCACCACGGCTTTAACGGTCTGGTCAAGGCGGGCTTTACGAATGGCTTTCGAGAGGCGCTCCGAACCTATGGATTCGTCGTTCCCATCACCACTTACAATATTCCCGCTGGCGTAGATGACGGCTATCCTGTTTTCGGACGATTTATTATCCACAGCAGGCGATTTGACATATTTGCCTAATTTCATAAACCTAAGGTCTTTAATATCCTTTGCATCTACGCGCGTTTTCAACTCGTCGAGCACTTGATCCTTATACATCAGTTTATCCACCATTTTCAGCCCCAGGGCATCTTCCGGCGACTGTATCTTGTACTCATTGGCAATGGAGTTCAGTTCGTCGACCGATATTTTACGGCTGTCAGAGATTCCTGTAAGCATATGATTCCACATGCCTGAAATAAAAGTGAGGGTTTGATCCTTATTAGGCGCGCTCATTTTGTCAAGCGTAAAAGGCTCAATGGCACTCTTAAACTTGCCGTGACGGATTACCTGTGCTTCCACATCAATCTTGTCGAGCAGGCCCTTGAAAAACATCACCTGCCCTACCATTCCTTTGAATTCCATATCTCCTGCCGGGTTGAGGTAAATTTTATCAGACACCGAAGCCAGGTAATATGATTTTTGAGTAAACACTTCAGCGTAGGAGACAATGAATTTTCCTGACTTTTTAAAGTCAATCAGCGCATTCCGGATTTCTTCAATAGTCGCCTGGCCGGAAGGCAAGTCCGTAAGTTCAAGATATATCCCTTTTACTCTGGAGTCGGAAGCCGCTTTTTTCAGGCTGCTGATAATATCATTTAAGCCAGGCTGAGAGGAGGCTTCGGGCCTGTTGAAGTTGAAATGTGCAAAAGGATTATCCGATGACCGTTCGCTGACCGGCTGATCAAGCGTTAGCATCAGTATGGTTTTTTCAGGCACAATGACGGTTTCTTTTTTGCCGAACGAAACTGCCGAAACAACGATGCCGAGCAGAATAATAAACATAAGAAATCCGGCCAGTATAAATCCCAGCATGGATGCGAACGTAAACTTGAAGAATTGTTTCATATTTATTAACTTTAAGAATTAAACACTAAGACGAATATTTTGCACGAAGTTACAGAATTTGACTTAATTATTTGTTTTTAAAGTGTCGAAATCACAGCAGCGCCCTGACTGCAAGTCCTACCGGGTATGCTGCAGCGTCCCACATCCGGCATCATACATCCCTGTTCAAACTGTTAAAAACTTATGGCTGGTCCCCTGTCAGGATTTAAACTCAAATTGTACCTTTGGGCCGTACAGTTTTAAAATGGCAAGAGTTTATTTTTCATTGGGCAGCAATCAGGGCGACAGGTTGAATTCCCTGGTTAAGGCCACACAGTTAATCGATACCCTGATTGGTCCGGTAGTATGTTATTCACCTGTTATAGAATCGGAACCATGGGGGTTCAGCGCGGAATTGAATTTCTATAACATGGTTCTCGAGGTTCAGACTGCGCTTTTGCCCAGGGAGGTTTTAGCCTCACTGCTTGCCATTGAAAAAACACTGGGACGCGTGCGCTCAGGAGCAGCAACCTATAGCAGCAGGATCATTGATATAGATATACTGTTTTACGGCGAAGAGCACATAGTGGAGGATACTCTGGTTATTCCTCACCCCATGCTGCATTTGCGCCGGTTTGTGCTGGAGCCACTGGCTTCGCTGGCCCCGCTTTTAATACATCCGGTCAGCCGGGCTACAATCGCCGAATTGCTCCTCCAGCTGGAAGATCAAAGCCGTGTTTTTGTAGCTGCCGGGAAAGAAGAATTCGCACTCTTATTGCATGCTATTAACAAGTTTTGAAAGTAAACCAATGGATATCCCTTACAGTTTTATAGCTATCGAAGGCAATATCGGGGCCGGAAAAACGACCCTGGCAACCCGTATGTCACAGCAATTCAACGCCAGGTTAATACTGGAGCAGTTCGAGGATAATTCCTTTCTGCCAAAGTTTTACGAGGATCCATCGAGGTATGCATTCCCCCTTGAGTTATCCTTCCTGGCCGACCGGTTTCAGCAGCTGAAGAGCCAGCTGGCGGTACAGGATATGTTTCACCCTGTTACCATAGCCGATTATTACATCCTTAAATCCCTGATTTTTGCTAAAAAGACATTGAATAGTGAAGAATTCACCCTCTATACCAGGTTGTTCTCCATCATCGAAAATGTTTTGCCCAAGCCGGATCTCCTGGTGTACTTGTACCTCGATATCAGCAGGCTGCAATCGAATATCCGTAGACGTGGACGGGTATATGAACAGAAAATTGAGGACGATTACCTGCAGCGGATACAGGAAGGGTACCTCGATTATATCAGGCAACAACAGGATTTGCGCGTATTGCTTATCGATACCAATAAACTTGATTTTGTAGCTCGTCCCAGGGATTACGACAGGCTCACCGAGATCATTATGCAGGATTATTCTCTCGGAATTCATCGCATCACACCTTGAAAAAATCCCACCTGCCTTTTAGCTCATCAGAGGGTTAGGGAAAAGGGTGAATGTAATATTAACCATGATTAGCTTAAACAGATAAAATGATTGCTGCTATTACCGTAACGATGCTTGCCGCGATGGTTGCCTTGTTTTTTGTTGCTTTTATGCAGGCAAGACAAAAAACATCGGAACTTCAAAAAGTGTACGACTCCTGCGTGGATGAGAATGAACAACTGGTCGACGAAATTGAAAGAGTTAAACAGGAGCTGCACCTGATCAGGTTGAAAGCAGGCGAGTCCGACAGGCTTAAATCGGCCTTTCTGTGTAATATGTCGCATGAACTGCGTACGCCACTGCATGCCATTATGGGTTTTGCCGGTCTGATAGCCAATCCTTCAATGCCTGAGGAGGATAAGATTACCTATGCCAATATTATCAACCGCAATGTGGATTCGTTACTCGAAATTATTAACGATATCTTCGATATCTCCCAGTTCGAGTCGGGCGATACCAGCGTGGAAATTGAATCGGTTAATGTGAATGAGCTTTTAAATTCCATTCAAACCTGGATAAACCTCGAAAAGGCCTATGCAGGTAAGGATAGTATTGTTGTACGGACCAACAAGGCGAATAAGGACAACGGGTTCTGTATAAGGACAGATGCCTATAAGCTCCGAAGAGCCCTGAATCACCTGGCCTTCAATGCACTGAAATATTCGAACGAAGGATACATCGATCTGGGATATACCTTTAGCGGGAACAATATTATCGATTTCTATGTAAAGGACGAAGGCATCGGGTTTTCTGAAGACAAACTCGGAATCATTTTTTCACAGTTCAGGCAGGTGGATGAAACAGCCATCAGGCAATATGGCGGCTTAGGGCTGGGGCTGGCCCTGGCACAGAATTTCACCACCATGCTCAACGGACGTTTAACGGTTGAAAGTGAACCTGGGAAAGGCTCTACCTTCCGGATTTCGTTGCCTCTCATACTTTCGCCTTCTCCTGAATAAGTTCCTGGTGGCAGGGTAAAGCTTCTCGCCGTTTTTAATCTGTAGCTATTCTGTTTGTGAAACCCGGGTTCCCTAAAGGGGATTCCGGATCAGGAATTTGCATTGCTACTCCCGGAAATAAAAACCCGCCTTAAGTTCCATTTAATAAATTTTTTCTGAATTAAGTTTTTCGGCTTAATATCCGGAATGCTACCGGCTCATTTTCTGTAAGTTGAACTTGCGTTACCAGATTTTCGCTGATACCGGGCAGCTTGGGCGGCATCGATAATGCATATTGAATATCAGCAACTTGCAGTAAAATAGATGTATGCTTTGCAGGCGTCATTCCTGTGATTAATCAAATTGTGAGTATCTTTGCAGCCGAATAAATGTAAAAATACTTACTTATAATCACACCAATGACGGAATTGCTAAGTGCACTTGAAAAGAAAAACATACACCTTCCCGACAATATAATCCAGCTGCTTACCGCATGTAAAAGTTTCACGGTTTTTTCAACCACGGATGAGCTGGCTGTGGCTTCCTTGGGGAATACTGAGAGCAACACGTTTGAAGTAACCTACGATATTCCCGGGAAAGGCCTGATCACCGAAGCCATTATTCACAAGGTTAAAAACGGGGTATCAGCCAATTTTACCGATCCATACATGCGCCGTCGTGATCCGCAGACTATGGTAATTGCCGATAACAAACCGACTGATAAAACCCGATTTTCGGATAAGTTCGGCTACCCTTTTGCCGTTTTACAGGATGAAACCTATGAATGGTTAAAGGGACAGGAGCTGGCTGTTTTCTTTTATTTTGCGGGCCGCGAAGGCATAGGTGCAGGGGGAGTGGCTATAGTACCTATGAATGCGGCTTTCTTTGCCCAGGCCCTGGCAATGCTGCAGCAGATGATCAGTATAAAGGATCTGCCTGGGAATTTCCTTATCGAAAGTGCCTTGCTGGTGGCTCCTACCTTCCGTCATACTCACTTTGCCGGGAAGCAGATAGTGGTGCACAACCGAACCGAAAATGTACATGAAGTATATTGCTATAACTTATACCCCGGGCCGAGCGCAAAAAAAGGGCTTTACGGGGTTTTGCTCGATAAGGGGGAAAAAGAAGGCTGGATCACCGCTCATTGTTCGGCGGTGCAGGTGGCTAGCCCTTACGATAATATCACTACCTTTATGCACGAAGGGGCCAGTGGAGGAGGTAAGAGTGAGCTTCTGGGACATATTGTCCGCGACCGCACCGGGCAGGTATTGATAGGCGAAAATACGATCAGCGGCGAACAACGGCTTATCTCGATTCCTCTGTTTTGCACTTTTGCTCCCGTTGCCGACGATATGGCGCTTTGCCATCCTTCCATCCAAAAAAACAACGGTAAACTGGTCATCCTCGATGGCGAGAATTCATGGTTTATCAGGGTCGACAGTGTAAATGACTACGGGGATGACCCTTTCCTGGAGAAATTGTCCATCAAGGTGAAGAAACCGCTCATGTTTCTGAATATTGAAACAAAACCTGAATGTACAGCCCTGATTTGGGATCATATTGAAGATGCGCCTGGTAAAAAATGCCCGAACCCCCGTATCATAGTCCCTCGTGAAATTGTTCCAGGAATTGTCAACGGACCGGTATCGGTTGATATACGGAGTTTTGGTGTACGCACCCCGCCCTGTTCGTTGGAGGATCCTTCCTACGGCATTATAGGGATGTTCCATATTCTTCCTCCTGCCCTGGCCTGGTTGTGGCGGCTGGTAGCTCCCCGCGGCTATGCCAATCCCAGCATCATCAGTACGGGAAATATGGAAAGCGAAGGCGTTGGTTCTTACTGGCCTTTTGCAACCGGCGAACTGATACCTCATGCCAATATGCTGCTCGAACAATTGATACAGACCCCGCGCACCCGTTACACCCTGACCCCCAACCAACATATAGGCGTGTGGAAAGTGGGTTTCAAGCCCCAACTGCTGATGCGCGAATACCTTACCCGGCGCGGCAATGCAAAACTACGCACCGATCAATACCAGCCTGCCCGCTCGCCTTTGCTGGGCTATGAACTGAATTACCTCACCATCGAAGGGGCTAAAATCCCTTCCCGTTTCCTTAAAGTGTATAAACAGCCGGAAGTAGGAATGGAAGGCTATGATAAAGGTGCCGGAATATTGTATGATTTTTTCCGTACCGAACTGGCTAAATATTATAAACCAGGCCTATCCGAAACCGGGAAACAGATCATTGAAGCCTGTTTTGCCAATGCTACCGTACAGGATTATATCGACATTATCCCTATGGATTACCAGTATGCCTTTCTGAAGGACGGGGAAGAGCAAGGCGAATACTCTCTTGGCGTTTAAGTTGTAACCAGATTACAGCCGGGTGTAATGCCTGGCTTTAAGCCGGAAGAAACTTTGAAACAAGCAAGGGGTATTCAATCACTGAGCCCTGTATGCGATTGGCTGCTGATGATAAGATATTGATTTCCATGAGTTATGCAGCTGAATATGTACTAAAGCTGGGGAATCGATTAGCAGACGGCATAGCAGACAAGGGATTTACCGGAAAGAAAAATTATTTTCCCGCCATATTGAAAGGAAAATACGTACTTTTGCAGCCGGAAAGATCGGGGTGTGGCGCAGTTGGCTAGCGTACTTGCATGGGGTGCAAGTGGTCGTCAGTTCGAGTCTGACCACTCCGACAAATTGAAAATCAGGCACTTACAATTTATTTTGTAGGTGCTTTTTTTTGCCCGGTTGACTCTTTAGTAATGATATTGGCAAAATACCCCTGCCCCCTCACCTGGCTTTTTCGTAATGTCATCATTCCTCTTTTCAGGGTATGGCTTATCCTTTCCCAACAAAGTGCCACCTTAACAGCGGGGTTGCATAGGGTTTTTCAGAAATAACCGCTCACATAAGCCAGCTGATGGATTTTTCTGGTACCATGTTTTACTCTCGGTTTCATTCGCTTTAAAGCGGATTTATAATTATTATAGGCCGGTGCACTTGTAGCTATAGGTTTGAGCGCTGGCCCTTACTGTATCAACAGTACGCTAACATGAAACCTAAGGGAAAGCTATCCCGCCCGGGCCGGAAAATAAGCGAAAAAATGATCAGCTTGCAGCTGGTTTGCAAACCCAGAAAATGATCTCCGGCATTACAAAAAGGGAAGTTGCTTCACTCTTACTCTATACCGTCAACTTTCCTTCAATTCCTACGTTCATCCTCAGAATCCCTACGATAAATAACCCACTTGCAGGGAGCGTAATTATTCAATAATTTTACGTCAAAAAATTCCATGTTACATATTGTAATTATAGATGATGAGCAGGATGCCATCGATGGATTATCGAAGCTATTAAGTCATTTCACAAGTGTGGATGTCAGGATTACGGGTACTGCCCGGAATCTGGCCGAAGGGGTTACTGTAATTAGCGAAACCAAACCTGATCTGGTATTCCTGGATATCGATATGCCGGGAAAGAATGGCATGGCGATATATGAATATTTCAAAAAACCCGGGTTTAAAGTCATCTTTGTAACCGCTTATCAGCAGTTTGCCATAGAAGCGCTTAAAAAATCGGCATCCGACTACCTGCTTAAACCTGTGAACTTTGTCGAATTGCAGGAAGCCTTGCAAAAAGTGGCGAAAGAACTTGAGTTGGATCAGCAGCAACGCGAGTTGGAGGATAAAATCAATTTGCTGTGTGCCTCCGGGGTGGAGGGCAGGAATATTATCCTGGATGTGGAAAATGGCTTTATCATGGAGAATACCAGGAATATTGAATATTGCCGTGCCGACCAATCCTATTCGATCGCGGTAACCTATGTAAGGAAAGAGATCCTGGTTACCAAATCGCTCAAAGAACTCCAGGAACTGCTGCCCGAAAACCAGTTTTACCGTACGCACAAATCATTTCTTGTAAATGTACATTATATACGTAAATTCGTGAGGGCCAACGAAAGCTTTGTGCTGCTTAAAAGCGGCGCCAAAATTCCTGTTTCGGTGAGGACAAGCGTTATCATAACCAAAGATATCAAGAAAATGCTGTTGATGTGAAAAGAGGAGCTGTCTTACTTCTTTCCCTGGTATTATTGCTGCCGCTCATCCTGGAGGCTCAGAACAAGCCCTTTATGCGTTTTGATGAGGACAAGGGCCTGGCCAATATCAAAGTAAAAAGCATATTTAAGGATAACGAAGGTTATTTGTGGATTGGCACCGAAAACGGGCTGTCGAAATACGACGGTTATAAATTCACTAATTTCCGCAAGGACAATGGTTTGCCCGGCAACCGCATCTGGGCCCTGGCTTCGGATGGAAAACGCCTCTATGCGGGATGTTATAAGGATGGGCTGGCGGTTATTGAAAACAATAAGGTCGCTAAAGTTTACCATCTTAATTCCCGTTTCCCGAATTCCATCAGGAGGCTATATTATAGTAAATATTTCAGATTATTGATCATAGGGTCGGATAATGGAATCTGTTTGTTCCGGGATTCAACCTATTATGAGCTTGCCTGCCATAAAGATTCTACAAATAAAGCCAGTGTTTTAAGTATATTCGAATACAAAGGCAGCATATATTTTACTTCACATAGTATGCTCTTGGGAGGTGGGTTATTCAAATTGAATATTAATACCCGAAATCCCTCATTATCATTAGTTCAGCGCGTTGAAAAAATATCCGGAAACAAGTTTTCGCTCTGTGTCGTAAATGACACATTGTACACCAGCGCTTATGGCGAGATTTTCATTTACCCGTTAAAAAAGATCAACGAGAAGCCGTCAGTTTGTTATGCCAAAACGCAGTTCCTACCCTGGGTTGCCAGCCCGGTGAGCAATCAGGAGATATGGTATGGAGGATATGGCGAATCAGTATTTGTAAGTGAGTTAATGATTTTTAATACCCATACAAGGGAATTTACAAAAGCACCTTATGACATAGAGCCGCAATCCATTAATGATTTGCTTTACGATAAAGAGTCGGAGATAATGTGGGTTTGTTCCGACAATGGATTGTTTGCGCTTCAGAAAAAACCTTTTGAGATTCAGAAATTTGATGCTATCACAAGCCTGGTTGATGTTGGCGGACATAATGGGGAAGTCTATTTTCTTTCGAAAAATGGAATATATGTATTTCGGAATGGAAAATATACTCTTAAGTATAGCCTGGCTATGATCGGGGGGGTGATTCATAAATTGCGTAACCTGCTGTATGTTGGTGAAGATGCCAAAGCAGTGAAATTGTTTAAAATATTGGATAACAATTTATTGAGATTTACATACGATGAAAATCATTTATTCCTTGTGACCACCAGAGGGAGTATCTCCCTTCCCGATTTCTCCTTGTACCATCCTTTTGACTCCCGCAACTTTGCAGCAGACTCTAAAGGCGGGTCTTATTTTGTCGGCGATTACGACAAGCTCCGCTACTTTCCATCGATTAATAGAAACCTGAAATCTGTTCTGGTAGAAGGAGGGAAGGGGCCTGTTTCGGATATTGTGAAGACCCTCAGAGTGGGCGAGGTGTTTTATTTCTGTTCATTTTACAATGGTCTGTATGCTGTTAAAAATAATAAGGTGTATTATCTGAACGAATCCAACTCAGACATTGATAACTACCTTACCGATGTGGATACCACCCGGTCGGGAGAAGTATGGTGCACTTCATCGTATGGTAATCTTTTCCATATTGGTTTTACCGACAAACTCTTTGTGAATCAAAAGCTGAATGAGCAGAATGCCGGTATTGTGGGCGAAAATTATAAATGGTTGAAATTCAACGACTGCAATCTTTATGTTGGTTCAAATAAGGGATTAAGCATTATCCCTGTTTCAGAATTGCATAAATACCGCATCGATTCCGTGCATTTCTATAATGCGGCCAACGGATATGATTTTGTATCGGCAGGTTCCCCCTTCAGCGATAGCCAGGGGAATATTTATGTACATACTTCCGGCAAACTGATTAAAATTAAGAATACCCGGTATACGCCGGAAGTTTCGAAACTGAGCTTTCAGGATGTTGTGATTAATGGCCAGCCTGTAAGTTTTACAAAACTTGCTGGTAAAACGCTCCCTTATACTACCCGGGAAATTGCTTTGGAAATCTCAGTACTGCGTTATCCTTCATCAGGAAATATTTCATATCGCTTTAGCGTGAATCAGGGTGTCTGGAATACAGGAAGCAAAGTGGTTCTTCAATCACTTAAGTCGGGCGAGTATACTGTTGACTTCGAAGCGAAGGATAGGGAGAGCAATCTACTGTACCGGCAGCAGGTCCGGTTTAAGATCGCGCTTCCATACTGGCAGCAATGGTGGTTTGTAGTATGCTCAATCCTATTGATAACAATGGCTATATTGCTTTTTTTGAGGTGGCGCACCCTTAAAATAAGGCAGCAACAGGATGAAAAGACAAGCTTGCTGATGCGGAATACGGATTTGCAGATGCGTTCGCTGCAGGTACAGATGAACCCGCATTTTATTTTCAATTCGCTCAATTCGATTCAGAATTTCATTTTATCCAGCAATATCAACGATGCCGTGATGTACCTCGGCTACCTGGGCGGCATTATCCGTACGAACCTCGAAAATGTAACCGAAGAATATATCCACCTCGAAGAGGAGGTAAAGTTCCTGGGAAAGTATATCGAAATTGAGAAAATGCGGTTTAAAGAAAAACTTGATATCAGGATGGTCAATGTCATCACCGATCAGAGTGTTCTGATTCCGCCCATGCTGGTGCAGCCCATTATCGAAAATGCCATTAAACACGGGGTTCGTAACCTGGGCCAGAATGGACTGATAGAGGTCACTTTCACCATTAAGAACGAGTTGCTCCAGGTTACCGTTGAAGACAACGGAGTGGGCCGCAAGCAGGCAAAACTGATGAATAGTCCTGGTCATAAAAGCAAAGGGCTTGCACTTACACTGCAACGACTGGCTTTAATGAACGAAAAGAATAAAACTATTGATAATAAACTGAGTATTTTTGATTTATATGAAAGCGGCATTCCAACCGGCACCAGGGTGCTGGTCACCTTGCAGGTAGTAAGGGCGAGGTAGGAGCGGAGGCTGCCGGTTTTGGAACGATACCGGCCTTACGGGTTGCTGCATTTCCAGGTATGAAAGTGCCAATGTAGGCCATTGCAGGCAGCAGACTTTTTTAACAGCTTCGGGTTGCAAATAAAAGCATCCCTGGCACGCTTCAACCCCTTATAGCTGAACCCGGACCTTCGGTACTGTTTTCCTGATTTTCCCGGCCGGGCCAAACGGTAATCTCCTTAAAGCCTACGTTTAGAAACTGCAGGTTGTGGCATCCACTGTAACCGTATACATTTGCCCCACATTAGTGTTGCGTTTCTTTATAAGGTTATTGTGCCGCTATTATAGGCACATTATTTAAATTAGATGGTTTCTGTATTCATTTTTTTTTCGGGGTTTTGCAGCTGATCGAGGTATTAACTATGAATATTATTTGAAACGCGGTGCTGATGATTATTTACCCATACAGGAATGCATCAGGCCGATGCAATTTTGTTTCATTGCCAGAATCAGTTCTTTGCCCGCTTCGTATGAGGAAGTAAGCCAGGTGTTTTAGCTGCAGCCGGATCAGATAAGTTAGCCTGTATGTAAAAAGGGACAGGTATGGGAAAACCGGGGCCGGGATAACTTTCGGTATGGGGCAGCCAAGTCAGGTTCATCCGATGCAAAACGGGGATTAGCTGCTTTGTTAGTGGTATAGGGATATGAATAGTAAATATTAAAAGAAATTTATATGAATGCAAACGACCTGATAAAAATGCTTCAACAGCTGTGGGCTGATGGTTCGATATCGGCCGATGAGTACCTGGCGTATCTGGGAAAAATTGAAGCCGATGAGGAGGAAGCTGAAACAATTGGAACTGCCTTTGGCAGTCCGGCTGAATCCCAGTAATCGATTAAAACAAAAATATTTTATGGCGGGGAGTTTCCCCCGCCAATCTGTCATATCCATGTCAGTTTTTTTATTAAGATGTTCGGGTTATTAATGCATGGTGCAATTGATGTCTGTCAGGTTGAAAACATTGCTTTTGCAGTATTCTAAAAAATAAAAAACCCCGCCATGTCAACCACCGAATCCGAAAAAGTTGAATGCCTTATTATAGGTTGCGGTCCTGCCGGTTATACCGCCGCCATTTATGCTGCCCGTGCCGATTTGAAACCGGTTGTTTATACAGGTCTGCAAATGGGCGGACAGCTCACTACCACCACCGAAGTGGATAATTTCCCCGGCTATCCCAAAGGTGTTACCTGACCAGGGTCAATGCACTTAAAATTTCAATATTTTCAACAGAAAGTCGGGATCCCATGCTGCCCTATGTCTTTTTAATGGCAGGGATATATTTGACTTTTCCTGTTTGAGCATGTTCAATGCGATTTTTCGGATGATGGCAAAATTTCGGGCGGCATGCTTGTCCCTCATTCTCTGTTCATCTTCCCGGAAGGTCATATCCAGGGTCCAATGCAAGCTATTTTCAATTCCCCAATGCTGGCGTATATATGTATTGAAAGCTTCGGCATTATCAATAAAACTACTGATATACAGCCGTATCTCCGTTGTTTTCTTTCCACTGATTTCTCTTTCTGATGTGATTTTAACCACTGATTTTAATCCCTTCCACTTATCGATATCTTCCAGCAGCTGAATTTGTTGGTATACCTTGCAATTTCTGGTTTCAATTCTGCCGTGCCCTTTTTCAACCACTTCGTTCTCTGAGTCAGGCTTCATGCGCAAACACAGACTTTCAACGTCTTCTTTGAGATAGGTTTGATTTCCTTTTAAGGCAAGAATGTAATTGGCCTGATTGTCAATAATAGCCGCCGCGATGTTCTTTTGTGTGCCCATGGCATCAATGGTAACAATACTGCCTTTAAT
>CAIPFN010000056.1 GCA_903864265.1 uncultured Bacteroidales bacterium
CTATCTGAAATTTGGCCTTTTATGTCATGATAAATGAACAAAGTAGTAAATCGAAAGTAAATTCTTCCAATGATATGACATTTTAAATCAGACATTTCCCATTTACTCCCCAACTTTTGGAAGTAATCCTTTTAATTGCGCTTCCCTGTTTTTTATGATCAGACCGAACTCTTCCGGCTTCAGATATTTTGCTATTATTTTCTTCTTCTCGTCGAGCAGGAAAATCACCGGAGTGCTTTGGATGTTGTACAGTTCGTGATAACTTCCATGCGCATTTTTACGGCCGTACACATTGACCCATTCCAGCTTATGGCGCCGTATATAGGATTTCCACCGTATTACGGAAGTATCGGTGCTTACGCCAAATATTTCGAGCTGATACTCCGGGTGAAAATCCTTGTAAAACCTTATAATTGAAGGCATTTCGTCGCGGCAATGGCTGCAGGTGCTGGCCCAGAAAAGCAATAAGGTATACCTGGCTTTCAGTGCATACAGTTCGCGAAAAACTGCGTTGGAATCAGGCATGTCGAGGTTGGGAGCTGTCCTGCCGTTTAAAAGAGGTTCCAGTTTTTTCACCTGCAATAATTCCCTTTCCTTCACTTCGGGATAATACCAGGCCACTTTCCCCTTAAGCAGGAAATCGTTTACAATATGAACATACAGTTCATCATTTCCCGGAAGGAAATAGTAAGTTTCGAAACGCGAAATCAGTTGCCAGGCCACATAGGCCTGCGTTTTTGCATCCGCCGCCGAAAGTGAAATCAGCCGGTCAACTCCGGCCAGCATCGCCTCCAGGGGCTGCGAGGAAAGTGTATCTATATATTCATCTATCCGTTTTGCCAATACCGGGGTATTGATCAGCCTGTGGTCGGCGAAATCGAAGTTATCGAAAAAATGATCCAGGTAGAACTTCACCGAGGCATTATCCTTCCCCTTCTCCGCCTGTTCAAAAAACTTCTGAAAAACAGCAGGCGGAATACTGGCCCTGATATATTTATCACCCAACGACCCTTCCCGGCCGGATTTTTCACAAATCTTTCTGGTTCCCTGATCTGAAAAATCCACATGACTCAATAGATACTGCAGTGAGTCCTTATGAGGATCAGCCTGAGTTTTCACTTTCGACTCCAGGTACAAGAGCGCCTGAAAGTATTTTTTGTTTTCTCCCGTATCACTGGTAGTAATGTTACAAGGCAGTCCTGCACAGTCAGCCTCAAAATGAAGAACCTGATTACCGCCGACAAAGAAATCAAAATACCGGTACCTCTGACCGGATGATATAAAATACAAACCTTCCTCCAGATGATCCGGCCCGCTGAAAATAAGATAGCCGTCATGCGTTCGTTTGGCGGTGTCGTCGTTTACGATATCCTTGCCTGAGTAATGGTTCAGGAAAAAGACCGTGTCGGTGGCATTTGTAATCCGTACCCTAACCACATGACCTGTCGGGTCGCTGCCGGCTGAAAACGAAACCAAGCAAAGCTGAAGAAATATAAAAAGGCTTCCCCATTTGAAAAATAATCCTGAAGGTATACTGCGCATCGTATAATTTTTTGAGACGGTTCAATAAGATATTTCTGTTAGCCTGTCGGAAGAAATGCCTGTTCAGATTGAGAGATTAAATTCCCGTTCGAATTTCGCCCGGGCTGTATACTTTTCTGGTATTCGTTTTTTGACCTGGAAATGAAAAACAGGCGGCATCCATTTGTTGTTTTGTTTAATTGCAATAAAGAACCACAATCGATCCTGTTTTATTTTGGTACTGGTGAAAGCCTGCTCCCCCATTTCCATCGGGTTGCCTTTTTTCCTTGTCCTCCTTAAATTCAAGAATGGGCGCACCAAAACCGATAAACATAAATTTTAGGAAGAAGTTGCCCGTTTAACATAATTTACAAAATTAACAAATATCGATATCCAGACTTCAGAAATCAGCGAACTGCTTTACTCCGTTTCCGGCTTCGGCCAGGCGAAATTCATTTTCCGGCAGTTTCCCACATTTTTAAATCTGGAAAATTTCTGCCAGTGTGAAAATTTATACATTCAGACTTTTCCCTATTACACATGCGTCCTCAATCCCTATGTTGTCAATTTTTTAAAACCTGTCATACTGTCATGATCAAAAATAATTGTCACATAGTTTCTCAGTTTGCATACGAAGATTTAAAGCGCTTTAAAATCAAAAAAATGAAGCCCCTGGCCAGGGGTGCAATTTTTTTTCCATTGTGGGCGGCTTAAAAAACTGGTTCCTTTACCGTAAATCACCATTTTCATTCTGTATTTATTTGTTTTACTGGCATTTATAAACATTTCAAAAGCAAATCTCCCGGATATAATCTTGAGCATAAATCGGAACCCGTTTTAGCCTTTTTCAACTGCACTTCCAAAATCGACCTCACATTTTGCTCCGTCAGTAAAAAACCGGTTTCTTTTTATTAAAGTAAATCAGTACCTGTATATAACTTCCGCAATTTACAAAAACCGGATGTTGATTTGTTCCAACTAAAATTTCCATTTTTTCCAACCCGCCATAAAACCCTTCTTTCCCATGGAAAAACTAAATGGATTTTCATGACACTCTTTTAAACTTCCTTTTCAGGAACTGCTTAGAATAAAAAAATCACAAACACAAAAACAGCTTAACTCATTATTTATATTTCAGCAGCTATTTATTTGTAAACAGCTTCTCCGCCTCCATTTTGCTCTCAATTTTATTTTCCGTCATCGTTAATCCTTTTCCGTTCCTTACCATCTAATATAGCATTACTTTTGAAACCTATAATTCAATAAACCTTATGTTTAAACTCAAGTACATCCTTTTCTTTATGAGCCTGATGCTGTTTAATGCAGCTATGGCCCAGGAGTTCCGTATTACGGGTATCCTTATCAACCAGGAGGACCAGTTTCCCTTACCTGGGGCACACCTCAAACTTGTCAGCCTGCGCGACACGCTGAAAGTCAATATGACAATCTCCGACCGCCAGGGGAACTTCGCCTTCGAAAAACTGGCCCGCGGACCGTATCGCCTCGAAGTCAGTTATGTAGGTTTTGAAAAATACGTTCAACAGGCTTTTGCCGGTGGAAAAACGGAAAACATAGGAAAGATCATTATCAAACCTGCTTCAACCAGCCTCGGAGAATTCGAAATCAAAGCCACAGCCGTCAGGGCGGAGCAAAAAGGCGACACTACCCAGTATAATGCCGATGCCTTCAAGGTTACAAAGGATGCCACCACCGAGGACCTGGTGAAGAAAATGCCGGGAATTACCATTGAAAACGGTACCGTCAAAGCCCATGGCGAAGACGTAAAAAGGGTGCTGGTCGATGGAAAGCAATTTTTCGGGGATGATCCCTCCGTTACCTTGAAAAATCTCCCGGCCGAAGTAGTGGATAAGATACAGGTGTTCGATAAACTTTCCGATCAGGCCGCCTGGACCGGTTTCGACGATGGAAGCGGTCAGAAAACCATCAATATTGTGACCCGCAACGCCAAAAATTCAGGTCAGTTCGGCAAATTCTCGGCTGGTTATGGCACCGGCAATCATTATCTGCTGGGAGCCAACGTCAACTTTTTTAAAGGCCAGAGACGCCTCACCATTTTGGGTATGAGTAATAATGTGAACCAGCAGAATTTTTCGGCTGAGGATGTTGTAGGCAGCGGAAGCGGCGGCCGGCAGCAGGGCCAGCCCGGAGGCAGGTCGCCTGGAGGCGCTGGCATGCCCTCACAAATGGGTGCACAAAGCGGGGTTTTCAATACCAATGCCATAGGCCTAAACTTTACCGATTCGTGGGGTAGCAAGCTAACCCTCAACGCCAGCTATTTTTTTAACCAGGGAACCAATACCACTAAGAAACAAATCAACAGGCAGTATATACTCGGCGGGGAGGTAAGTCAATATTATTTCGAAAACAGCTCCTCCAGGACCGACAACAGCAACCACCGATTGAATATGCGTATCGAATACAGCCCCGATTCGGCCAATTCTATCATATTAACGCCTCGCTTAAGCGTACAGGATAACACACCGGATAACCATCTGGATGCATTTACCTTAAACAATCCCATATTTACCACGGCCAATCCGCTGAACCAATCCTTTAACATCAATACCGGTAAAGCCAACGGATACAATTTCAATAACGAAATCCTCTATCGCCACAAGTTCAGCAAGAAGGGAAGAACCGTTTCCATCAACCTGGGAACCGGTATTACCAACCGGTATAAGGACAATTATTTGTTTTCCCTGAGTGATTTCGCCTTACAGACAGCCTCGCCATCGCGTGATACGGTTCAACAGTACAGCAAATCCCTTTCCGACGGACTGAGTCTTTCCTCAAACCTGGTTTATACGGAGCCGCTTGGCAAGAAAAGCCAGCTGCAGTTCAACTATAATGTATCCTGGTCGGATAATAAAAACGACAAGAAAACATACAACTACCTTCTTGAGCAGCAACAATATACCTCCTTCGACTCCCTGCTTTCCAATACTTATGATAACGGTTATATCACCCACAGGCTGGGTGGCGGATACCTGTACCAGACCGAAAAGATGAACCTGAACGCCGGTATTACCTATGAATATGCCTTGCTGAATGGAAATACCAGTTTCCCCGAAAGAGATTCGACAAGCAAAAGTTTCAACACCCTTTTGCCGAACATCATGATGAATTACAAATTCTCGAAGCGCACCAACCTGCGTGTAAGCTATCGTGCCAGCACCAACTCCCCTTCGTCGGGACAGTTGCAGAAGGTAGTTGACAACTCCAATACACTCCTGCTTTCAACCGGGAATCCCCAGCTGAAACAGGAAATCAGGCACTACGTCATGTCGAGGTTTTCGCATGCCAGCAAGGATAAAACAGCTAACCTCTTTGGCATGTTTTTCTTCCAGAAAACATACAATTACATTGGGAACTCCACCTTTATTGCTTCCCGCGACACACTCGTGAATGGGCAGCTGATTAACCGGGGTACACAGATGACTATGCCCGAAAATCTCGACGGGGCCTGGAATTCCCGCTTCCTGGTCACGGTAGGTTTCCCGTTGAAACCCCTTAAAAGTAACCTGAATTTCAATACCGGCCTGAGTTACAATCGCCTGCCCAGCCGGATCAATGCACTGACCAATTTTTCGAATACTTACGGGCTCAACCTTGGGGCCGTGCTCAGCAGCAATATCAGCGACAAGCTCGACTTTACCCTGACCTACAATATCAACTACAACCTGGTCGAAAATACCATTCAACCCCAGTTGAACAACAATTACTTTTTCCAGATCGGATCGGCACAGCTAAACTGGGAATTCTGGCAAGGCTTTTTTATACAGAACAGTCTTACTTACCAGAATTATAACGGGATTGCATCTAATATCACCAACCAGTATACTCTTTGGAACCTTAATATCGGCAAGAAAATTTTCCGTAATAAATCAGCTGAAATCAAACTGTCGTGTTATGATGTGCTGAACCAGAACAAAAGCCTGAACCGCAGTGTAACGGATACCTATATTGAGGATTCGAACACCGAAGTACTCCGGCAGTATTTTATGCTTTCCTTCACTTACAACCTGCGCAATTTTACCGGCAGAGCTCCTATGGACGACAGGCATGGTTTCGAGGGACGCCCCGATTTCCATATGCATTAAACCGCTCTCCCTCCTGCCGTTTCTAACCCTGATACCCTGGCAAATGCCCGGCTATCAGGGTTTTTTGACTTATAATCAGTACCATCACGCTGTTATTGTTTTTGTTCAAAAAGTCATTCGTAAACCAACTTAATACTTCTTTAATAAACCGCTTTTTGCATTTCATCAATATATATTTACATTTGCATTTAACCGACACACTATTAACACTCAAACCAACCCGATTACTGATGAAAAAAAACGTATTACTCGCTCTTGCCCTGATGATTGCCGGCTATTCATTTGGCCAGAAAAGCGCTGATGTAAAAGCCAATGTATTCCACAATACCGTGTATGCCCATGTTGCATACGGTTATCCCGGAGGAACCCTGAAAACAGAGGGAGTGCTCACTGCCGCTGCCCAATTCGAAGTCGGCAGCCTTTTCTATATCAATGCCTTACCTCTTCCTGAAAAGCTTAAACTGGGTGTTGATGTCACATACATGAGCATCAGCGGTTTGATTAACAAGGACAATCTTTCCAATAACAACCAGACCAACAGCTATTTTACTGCCGGCATCAAGCTGGGACCCTGCCTGTCGTATAATTTTGCAGGGCAATGGGTAGCTGATGTATTCGTTAAATTGCATCCCCATTATTTTATCACCGGCGAGCAAAATAAATATGATGCCGCCACACAGTTCAAGATGGGTTCCTCCATGGGACTCAATATTCGTTACAAGGCCCTTATGCTGGGCTGTGAGTTCACTTCAGCCAAATACGACTTCACGGTCAGCGACCTCTCAGCGCGTTCGGTACAGGCTACTACAAGCCAGTCCATCAAACTGCCTGTAACGTTCCTTTCGCTCGGCGTCAACTTTTAAAAACCCCGGCTGCTTAGCTTCACACCGGAATTTTATTCATAAAGTGCATCAAATGCCTATTACTGCATTAAAAGATCTTTAAAATATACTTCCTGCTCACTCTGTGAAAGAAATATAGCAGCCCGGAAAGTTAAGCGCTTCCAAAATCCTTTTGCACATACTAAAATCCAACTTCCGGTGAATCTGGAAGTTGGATTTTCTCGTTTGGTCTGGTTACCTGCAATAAGCTCTAATTGGCACTAACAAATTGCTATGAAATTATCAAAAACCGGGTTCTTTACCGGTTTATCGGCCTGTGCAAAACGGATCCATTCGAGCTAAAGCTACAAACCTCTCTCCTGCTACCCTTTTTTAACCCGGAATCCTGATGAAGAACATCTTTTTATCTACCTTTATACTTCTGATAATAACTACCCCGCCCGGAAAAGGTGTTAAAAACAAACTCTTTTCCGAAATTTCTCCGAAAAACCATATGCAGCCTGTTGCCCATCCAAGTCAGTCAGGGAAACCTGTATGAAAAACAATTGCCTGATGATTAACAGGTACTCCTCAGAGCCACCGTATAGAAACCCTGAACCATGGAAAAAATCTCTTTGTTATTTCTATTCTTTTCATTCAGTATCCTTATTCATGCCCAGGACCACGACACTTATGCTGATTTTCTGAAAACGGCAGGTTCGGCTCAGCCAAAAAGTACTGAATCCATCCGTTGCAGTTCTGTGGAACTTAAATCAACACTTAGTGCGGATGAAAAATACCCCGCTAATAATCCCGCATCTTCCCAGGCCCTTCCACGGAATTACCTCAATCCGGATCCTTCTCCTCCCTTCAGTTTGGTAACTTCATTCAGGCGTATTATCGAACTGGGCTATTCGTTCAGCAACGGCGATTATCCTATTGATTTTATAAAACTGAATGGTATATACGCTTACAAACTGAATCCGTATGTATCGTTGGGAGTAGGAAGCGGCTTACGGTATGCCCTGGATGTGGACGATGCCCTGATTCCCTTTTTTGCCGATTTCAGGGCGGCTTTGCCGTACAGAAATTTTCCGCTTTACTTTTCCTTCGATGCGGGATATTCACTTGATGTTACCAGTGATTTCAGGAGCGAGGGCTTTTACCTGCTGATAAATCCCACCCTGGGCGTAAATTTTAAACTTTCGGATAGGTCGGCCTTGAATATGGGAATCGGTTATGAAAAGCAGAGATACAAGATGAATGCTCCGCTCCCGGATGTGATTCCCGGTTCAACGATTAAAACCACCGGCTTCAGTGTTAATGCAGGAATTTCCTTCTGATGCGGGTTAACCCGGGATACGTTACGCCACCTTCTCCTGGTACAGGTATTTCTGGAACTCAATAAACAAATCCTTCACCTTTGTCAGGTCGCCAAGTACGGCACCGGCATCTTCGAACGACTGATACTTATTGGTAAGCAGTATGGGCAGTTTTTCCTGGTCAAGTTCCTCTACACCGGTTTCGATATATTTGCTCAGAACAAATTCAATGAATTCTTTCTGCTTAGCGTTGAGCAGGGCAAAAATGGTAGCCTGGGCCGCAGCAACACGGGCTTCCCTTGTTATGGGGATGATGTTGCTGTTAAAAACATATTCCAGTACATCGAACAGGTCGCTTTTTTCGGCATCGATAAGTTGTTGCAGTACGTTTAGCTCGCCCTTGCCAAATCCAGCTTCGGCCAGTTTTTCGAGGAAAGTCCTTCTTGTCAAAGGATTGCCCCAGATGGTGCGGAGTTCGGCTTCGCTCTTGAAAAATTCGGGCAGGGCACCAAACAGGTTGTGCAAAAATTCTTCCGACGAAATGGGCGTTCCATCGGCACTCCAGAAGGAGGTGGCAATCATATGCTGGATTTCACGCTCCTTACCGTCGCGAAGTTTTATCTTCACTTTCTTTTTGCAGACACAAGGACGCTGCCCGCAAATGTAGCATAGAGGTAGTGGTTCCTTGATGCAAATGCAGGGAAACTGCCCGCAGGACGGACAGGTCTGTGGTGGTTTCTTTTCGCAAATGCAGGGCAAATGACCACAAACGGCACAAGGTTCTTCCACCGGTGGCTCTCCGTCCCATTCAGGATCGAGAAAGCGCTGGTAAGCATCCACAAAGTCGTAAA
Organism: uncultured Bacteroidales bacterium; assembly: GCA_903864265.1. GTDB lineage: Bacteria > Bacteroidota > Bacteroidia > Bacteroidales > UBA4417 > UBA4417. The sequence continues at coordinate 8,637 of CAIPFN010000056.1, forward strand.
GAGTAAAAAACTCTTTGCCATCGAACAAACGGGTTCCACGACCTATGATTTGCTTGAACTCTATGATCTGCCTTACAGGGCGCAGCAACACTATATTCCGGATATTTCGGGCATCCACACCGGTTGAGAGCTTTTGCGATGTAGTTAAAATGGTTGGTATCGTTTTTTCATTGTCCTGAAACTCTCTCAGGAACTGTTCGCCGATTTCCCCGTCGTTGGCGGTTACCCGAACGCAATAATTCGGGTCCTTGCTTTTCTTATACTGGTTTACCAGGTCGCGTATGGCGGCTGCATGTACCTGCGAAGCGCAAAAGATAATAGCCTTCTCTTTCTGGTTGGCTTCATCCATGTAAATCTTCACCCTTTTGGCTTCCCGGGCTTTTATCTCGATGATGCGGTTAAAATCATCTTCCGTATAGAGCTTCCCTTCCTCGATTTCGCCTTCAATAATCTGGTCGTCGCTGGTGTAAATATAGTCGTCGAGGGTAGTCTTGATCCTTTTTACCTTAAAAGGCGTCAGGAAGCCGTCGTTTATGCCTTCTTTGAGCGAATAGATGTACACTGGCTCCCCGAAATACCCGTAGGTGTCCACGTTGTCCTTTCGCTTGGGCGTAGCGGTTAGTCCAAGCTGAACGGCAGGGGAAAAGTAATCCATGATATCGCGCCAGTTGCTTTCGTCGTTGGCTCCTCCCCGGTGGCATTCGTCGATAATAATGAAATCGAAATAATCGGCCGGATACTGCCCGAAATTGGCCAGCGGTTTCCCGTCTTTGTCCGTGCCCGACATAAAGGTTTGGAAAATGGTAAAAAAGATGCTCCCATTGGTAGGCACATTGCCCGACTTCCTTATTTCGCCTGGCTTGATACGCACCAGCGCGTCTTCGGGAAAGGCCGAGAAAGCGTTGTAAGCCTGATCGGCCAGTATGTTCCTGTCGGCCAAAAACAGGATGCGCGGCCTTCGGCTTCCATCACGCTTTAAGGTCCAGCGCGACTGAAACAGTTTCCATGCAATCTGAAAGGCAATGGCTGTTTTACCGGTGCCGGTGGCCATGGTTAATAAAATCCGGGGCTTGTTGTTGGCTATAGCTTCGAGTACGTTGTTAACGGCTATTTCCTGGTAAAAACGCAGATGCCAGGTGCCGCTCCTATCTTCGAACGGGACGGAACCGAATTTCTCACGCCATTCGTTCTGTACGGCAAATGTCTTGTTCCAGAGTTCATCGGGCGACAGATAATCGGCAACCAGTCCTTCGGCAGCGGTTTTCATGCAGATGCAGTAAATCTCTTTCCCGTTGGTGGAGTAGGTGGTTTCGATATTCAGTTTTTCGGCGTACTGTTTGGCTTGTGCCACACCTTCGCCAACGCCCTGCATCTCGCTTTTGGCTTCGATAACGGCCAGCTTAATGCCTTTGTAAACCAGTATATAATCGGCTGTCAGTTTCTTGGCCCTGATGCCGCCGGTCTGTATCCTGCCAGCCGTTATATGATATTCACGAAGGACTCTTGATCCTTCCACAACGCCCCAGCCGCAAGCCTTTAGTTTGGGGTCAATTAGTTCGGCACGGGTTTCGGCTTCGTTCATTGTTCTGTTAATTTTCTAATAAGTCTAAATTTGGTAAATGCGTTATATGATTTTTTTAGTTTATGTATCGGTTATCACTTAAGCAGCATATAAAATATTCTTGATTATCATCATGTTATGTATATACACGTATATACTTATCACATGACCGTCGCATAAGATGTTTTATTTCTATAAAGTTTTTATTGAGCAATTACTCACTTTCTTGCATGTTTTGCTTTATAGAATATCGCATCCATTTTCGTTCCCCTTGGGTTGAAAGAATGTTTTTATTAACCATTGTTTTAAGAAGTCTTTTCACTTTAAATTGGTTAATTTCCTCACCTATCCTTTCGTGAATCTCACTGAAAGAAGAGTTGGGGTAGGACCGGATATCCTTAAAAAGCAATTCTTCAAGTCTATAATCTTCAATGTTTTTTAATGTAGTTTTGCCGGTGAAGTTTAATTTGCGTGTAAACTCAGGATTTACAGCATATTGAGTGCCTTTTCCAATACCCGTTTTAATGATCAATTTATAATCTACCAATCGGCCAAGCCAATTTCGTAAACCTTGTTCTTCTTTCTGGTTTAATAGCCTTGAAATTTCGATAGAACTATATGATTGCTGCTGGGCTATTAATCCCAACGAAATTATTTCCTTTTGCTTTAGTAAAAACTCTGAACTTGCTCTATCCATCAAGCGAACAATTTCTTTGCTAATAAACTGTTTTTTTATAATAACCGTTACCCTTTCGTCAGTTTCTTCAACTACAGGTATCGGTTTTCCGGAGCCTAACAGCTTTGCGTAAACCAAATCGTATCCACTGCCTTCTTTTTCCATAAGTCCCAGATCATAAAACACTTTCGAAAGATGTTCGTTCCGCCTGATGGATTGACTCAAAATATTGTTTGGTGTTACTCCATAAGGAAGTCTGCCAGGGCTGTGGATTTCCAACCGATCCTGGAAAATGTTAATAAAAATATCGCCTCTTGTTGTGTAGGTTCTATGAACCAAGGCATTAACTACCAATTCACGAACCACTTCAATAGGGAAAAACGGAATGTTTTTCCTGAACATACCTTCTGAAATTTCTATGCTTTCCTGCCAGTCAGGAACATCGGAGAGCACTTTTTCCAATAGTTCTTTTGGATTAAGGAAATAATCGTCCAACAAGAGTTTCCATACTTTCTCATCGTTTTCATCATAACGGATTACCTGAATAGCAGGGGGATATAAAAGCGAAGCCCTGTCTGTTCTCCTCCCAATCCAAAGAATACCTAAATTAGTAAGGTAGTTTCCGTTTTGGCAGAAATAATGCTCCAATATTTCATCATCCGTCATTTCTTTTATGAAATTACTAACCCTGCCCGATGATCTGATTTCCTGGATAAACGTCGTTTTCTTTTTTACGTCGAAAAGTGATTTATCAACCCTCTTTGTAGTTTGTTCTTCCCAAATAAAAGCATTTTTTTCAGCTGCAAGCCGGGCCATTTCATCGGGTGGGATTGGACGGCAAACGTCCGAAACCCGGATATAATATCTGCCGTCGCTTGTTGAAGCAATGGTTTGTGCATTGCGAAATACCTGGATTTTAATATACTGAGATTTATTTGTAGCTGATTCTATTGTTATAGCAACTGCTACATTAATTGTACGCTGTACTATATTTTTCTGAATCGTATCCGGAAGAGTGGTATCTTTTATTATTTGATCTTTAGGAGGGATGGTATCATGATCTTCAACACCAATGATAATTTCACCACCCTGGGCATTGGCAAAAGCCACGCAATCCTTAGCTAACTCATCCCAGTCGGTTTGTCGGCCCTTCAGAAAGCGTAATGATTTTTTATCAAGACTTTTATTTTCTTCCATTTTATAACTCCCCATTAAACGCCTTTTGCAACACACTCTTTTTAAGCTCCTCCAAATCTACTACTTTTTGCCGATAAATGGCTTCGAGCTTTTTGGTTTCGAGGGAAAGGACATCGAGTTTGGCGACAATTGTTTGTTGTTCCTCTAATGGAGGCAAAGGAATTGGATAGGTCTTCAGTTTTGTTCCATTAATATTTGCTTGATTTACACTGGAGATTACAACAGTCTTGGCATATTCTGATGCCAATTCACTGTTAAGATAATAATTCAAGTAATCGGCGTTCAAAAAATCGTCTTTTCTATGAATCCGAATCAAATAGCCTGCAAAAATGGCTGGCTTTTCCCCTTTATAAATTGCAGTTTTTCCAACTAACTCTGGGCTGTTTGTTCTGTTAAACAAAACATCATTGTATTTAAGTTGGTATTGCTTATTATCTTCCTCATCATCAGAATATGCGAGGTTATCCCAAACAAATCTACCATTTTGAATATTGCCCATCCTTAAAACCGGTATTTTGCCTTCTGTTTTTGACTTTGTGGATGTACCATATTCAACTTTTTTACAAACTTCACCCAATTGTTTGCTTTCCCACTTCTTATCTGATAGTACTAAATGCAAATAACTATCGAAAACTGCCTTGGCTTTTTTTAGGTTTTGTTCGGCATTGGCTTTTGCAGTGGCTATGGTGGCAAAGGCTTTATCTAAAATGGAAACGATGCGCTGTTGCTCGGGGAGTGGAGGAATCGGGATTTTAATTTTATTCAACATAGCTTGATTAAGTTTGGGCTGAGCCATACCACTAACATAATCATCCAACTTAATTGAGTTAAGAAATAATTCGACTAATTTTTGAGTTTCAGAATTCTTAAACTTTAGCACATGTGCATGATTATTAACCCAAGTCTTACCAGAAATCGAAAAAGCGATCGGATAAGTTCTTGCTAATAAATTGGCACCATCTTCTGAAACTAATAGCAGATCTTCGTTAAAAATAAATTCTTCAACATAATCAACAATACCAGAAGCTCCGTAATAAGGAATTGAGCCATTACTTCGAATCTTTTTAGTTATTGGAACTCTTTTACTATCAAGATTATCTGATATTTGGTTTAATGTTTTAATTTCCCAACCTTGTTTCATAGCAGTTTCATCTAGTTATTTCCTTTTTTTCGTTCTTCCAGGCGCATGCGTGTCATTCGTTCGCGGAAGCCGCCTTCTTTTTTAAATGCTTCGCCCAGGGCTTCTATTTGGCGGCGCAACAGGTAAGTGGTTTGGTTTATCAGGCTTACAGCCATATTTGCAATGGTTTCGGGTGGTCGGGTTTGGGCTAATTGCAGGTAAAAGGTGGCATCGTTATGCTCTTTACCCAGTTTGCGCATGGCGGCTACTTCCTTTGAGTCGGCTTCCCAAATGTGGTGGTTGCGGGTGCGGAGGTAGTCTTCATAATCCAGCAAAAGCTCTTCAAGGCTGGCTTTTGCCACGTTCATCAGTTTTATTTCAAATTCCTTTGAGGTGGATGAAGCCATGCTGCCTTCCGCAATATTTTGTTTCCCCGAACGGGCGGCTTGTACCATTTGGTCAATGGTGCGATCACCTCTTTGCAGATATTTATGGCAAAAATAGAAAGTAAGATCAAACACCGCTTCGGCCTTTTGATACGAAAAAAGTTTCCGGTAACCGCCACCGGGTGGCAACAAAGGTTCTGCCATTTGGTTAGTTTTTTATGTTAATTTTTAAACTTTTGCCATTGTTTTAATCTTTTCTAAGCAATTTGCCTGCAAGACCTGAACGACTTGCAAGAATGCAAGTCCTTTCCGGATTTAAATTAATGATTAATTTGCAATTGCATTGCAAACATCTTCCAGCTTTTTTATTTCCCAACCTTCTTTCATCAC
>CAIPFN010000057.1 GCA_903864265.1 uncultured Bacteroidales bacterium
GGCAGTTTTCGGTTCAAGGCTAAACCAGTTCAGGACAATTCTGCTTTATTGGGGAACGACACTATTGAAAAGTACCCACCCCAGCCCTCCCTGCGAGCAGGGAGGGGGTAAGATCGTGCTTGCCAGGCAGTTTTCGGTTCAAGGCTAAACCAGTTCAGGATAATTCTGCTTTATTGGGGAACGACACTATTGAAAAGTACCCACCCCAGCCCTCCCTGCGAGCAGGGAGGGGGTAAGATCGTTCTTGCCAGGCAGTTTTCGGTTCAAGGCTAAACCAGTTCGGGATAATTCTGCTTTATTGGGGAACGACACTATTGCAAAGTACCCACCCCAGCCCTCCCTACGAGCAGGGAGGGGGTAAGATTGTGCCTGATTAGCAGTTTTCGGTACAAGACTAGATTCTAATCAAACAATAATTCCCCATTTAAAGAATAATAGCCCAAAAACAGTTTAGTCTATCAGGGTAAAACCTCAATTAAGTGTAATATTGGTATATTCAATAATAACTCATGGTTCTTTTTATGGAAACTCCAGGCAACGTGTTAGTCGGAAAACTTATTTTGATCCTGTTCATTTCAGCTTTCTTTAATAATTCATTATCTGCCCAGTCGTATAATGAAATTTTGGGCAGACCAACGGAGTCTTCAATTACCATCAGCATTTTATCCACTCAGCAAATTGAAGTTTACTGGGAATATGGAACTATTTCTGGTTTATATTCCTTCACCACTCCTGTTGTGACAGGGCTTAAAAATACTCCTTACGAATTTGATTTTACCGGATTACAGCCCGACACAAAGTATTATTACAGAACACGGTATCGTATCAGCGGATCTGCTGCAGCTTATTCAAGCGGTGCAGAACATATATTTCATACGCAGCGTGCTCCGGGCCATGCATTTTCCTTTACCATAGAAGCAGATGAACATCTGTATGATAAGAAAGGAGTCCGCAGCCTGTATAAAATCTGTCTGGCGAACCAGGCCGCCGACTTTCCCGACTTTATGCTTTCCTTAGGCGATATTTTCGGCGACGACCATCATCCATACGATATTACCTCAACTCAAATGGACTCGCTGCATAAAGATTACAGGCAATACTTAGGACAAATCTGCCATTCCATCCCTTTTTATGTGTGCCTGGGCAACCACGAAGGAGAGTTCGATTACTATCTGGCCCATACTCCACCTGAAAACATAGCTGTTTATGCTACCTTATGGCGGAAGTTCTATTATCCTAATCCATTTCCAAATGGTTTTTACAGCGGCAATACCGATGTGGAACCATACGGCATGGGCAATCCGGAGAATTATTACGCATGGACCTGGGGCGATGCCCTGTTTGTTGTACTGGATGTGTACCGCAACCAATGTGATACTTCGGCAAAGCCTGTAAACTGGGAATGGTCCTTAGGCCTGCCCCAGTATACCTGGCTTAAAAATACATTGGAAAGCAGCACCTCTAAATACAAGTTTGTTTTTGCTCATCATATACGAGGGCAGGGCAGGGGAGGAATAAGCAATGCAAAATTATTCGAATGGGGTGGATATGAGCAAAACGGCACCATCTATTCATTCCCTGCCAACAGACCCGACATGGCAAAACCCATTCACCAGCTGTTTGTGGATAACGGTGTAAATGTTTTCTTTCAGGGACATGACCATGTTTTTGCTCATGAAGTAATGGATGGCATAACCTATCAGGCTTTGCCCATGCCAAGCGATTCGACCTATGAAATAGGGATGCTGGCTAATGCCGATTCATACCTGTCCGATACTCTCGATGGGTCGGGACATATAAGAGTCAGCGTTTCCACTGATTGTGTAAAAGTGGATTATATAAGGGCCTACCTGCCGGCTGATACCTTAAGCGGTATTCATCATAACCGGGAAGTTGCTTTCAGCTATACCATTGGAAGTTGCACAACAGCAGGAGTTAGTGATATCCCTGAAAGAAAACTCTGTACTATTTATCCGAATCCGGCAAATGATGTATTGAGAATTCAAATCCCTGAAAGTGCAGGCGATTATAAGGTCCGCCTTATTAATTTATTGGGACAGACTTTACTTGAAACGCGATCGGATTTGATGAATGTGAGCAGCATCCAAAATGGCGTTTACCTGGTCAACATACAGACGTCGGGCTATCAGTTGAATGAAAAACTATTAATCAGCAGATAATACGAAATCCCTCTTCCTAAAACAGAAAACACACTTTTATGAGATCCTTTTTTCTGATAGCTTCACTGCTTATTGCCATAGGTAAGCTGGCTTCAGGTCAAAACTACACCGGGATATTGGGCAGACCCACCAATTCCGCTATTACCATAAGCATTCTGTTCGATCAGAAGTCGGATGTGTATTGGGAATATGGCAGTATGAGTGGGAATTATACTCAAACCACTCCTTCCTATATAGCTGAAAAGGATGTCCCCCTTGAACAGGAAATGACTGAACTGCTTCCCGATACAAAATACTATTACCGGACACGATACCGTCAATACGGAGTATCCGGTTCATTTGCAGCCGGAGCTGAACATACATTTCACTCACCACGAAAGCGTGGAGCAGCATTTACCTTTGCCATTGAGGCCGATCCTCACCTCGATACCAATTCAAATCCTTCTTCCTATGCACTTACACTTCAGAATATCCTTTCAGCTAAGCCTGATTTCCTGATTGATCTGGGTGATATTTTTATGTCGGAAAAACTTCCGGTCATTAGCCAGGAAGCAATAACCAGCCGGCATCTATTGTACCGTCCTTACTTTAATGAAGTTTGTCCTTCTGTTCCTCTATATCTGGTTCTTGGAAATCATGAGGGTGAATTAGGCTGGATATTGAACGGCACTTCCAACAGTCTTCCCGTAATGGCTTCAAATACGCGGAAATTGTATTATCCAAACCCAATCCCCAATTCTTTTTATTCGGGAAATACGAAAGAAGAACCTTATGTCGGCCTTCGCGAAAACTATTATGCATGGGAATGGGGCGATGCTCTGTTCATTGTTCTTGATCCTTTCTGGTATACCTTACAGAAGCCTGATTGGGGCTGGACCCTGGGGCAGGAGCAATACAATTGGTTTAAAAATGTAATTTCTACAAGCCAGGCCCGGTTCAAATATGTTTTCTGCCATAACCTGCTGGGCGGAAAAGGGAATGATGCCCGCGGAGGCACCGAATATGCCGGTTTGTTCGAAATGGGTGGAAACAATAATGATTCTACCTGGGGCTTTGATATACATCGCCCAACCTGGGAAAAGCCAATTCACCAGCTTATGGTTGAAAACAATGTCACCATTTTCTTTCATGGACACGATCACTTTTTCGGGAAACAGGAAAAGGACGGCATTATATACCAGGAAGTACCTCAGCCATCCAATAAAAATATTTCTAACATTTCAGCTTATCAATATGGGTATGTCGATGGAGTGTTTCTGCCCGGTAGGGGTTATCTGTTGGTAAGCGTTAACGATTCCAGCACAAAAGTGGACTATATCAGCTCCTTGCTTCCAAACGAAGAGAATGCCAGCCATAAGAACAGAGATGTGGCCTATTCGTACACACTGGTTTCGTCCATCAGCGGGATTGAAGAGAGCATGGCAACCAACGCTCACGCTCAGCTGAAGCAAAATTCCCCAAATCCCTTCAACACCGAAACATTAATTAATTATACCATAGCTGTGGCAGATCATGTACAGTTAAAAGTTTATGATGTTTTCGGAAGAGAAATAATTACTCTGGTAGATCAAATTCAACAGCCAGGTTCCTATGGAGTTACACTTAATTCGGGCAGGTTTTCATTTCCGGAAGGGATTTATTTTTATCGGCTCAATGTGGGAAATGATTCGCAAAGCCTGAAAATGATTCATTTTAAATAAGTTCAATTGTGTGCAATGCATATGTTCAAAATGAAGTTTATGTTCCCTGCCGGCTTTTTCCTGCATATAAAATCCCGGATTCCGCTGATAAAAACCATCAAACCATTGATTTTTTTTGACCCTGGTTTCATGAGAGTAAATTTGAATTAGTAATTAGCAGGAACAAAATGAAAATAATTTGTGCAAACTAATCTAAACCCCGTTTCAGCGATGTATAGACGATTTCTCGCCCCCTCTTTATTCACCTTATTAGCGTGCTTGCTGATGTTTGAATCCCGGGCACAAAAGCTGCTGCCGTTCAGGCTTACCGATAGTGGGCAAACTCAGAGTTTTATTTCCACACCGGGCGAGGATGCCGATTATATTCTCAACCCCCAATCATTCACCGATAATGGCGATGGAACCATTACCGATAATATCAGCGGCCTGATGTGGCAGAAAGCAGACGGAGATGAAATGACTTTCGAAAATGCAAGTTCTTATTGCAATAACCTGGTTCTGGGCAGTTATTCCGACTGGCGCCTGCCTACCGGCATTGAATTGTTCAGCATCCATAATTTCGGCCATCTTAATCCGGCTTTAAATACAGCGTACTTTACTCTCACCCAGGCAGAATACTGGTGGAGCAGTGAAGTAGAGGCAGATGATGCAACCAAAGTGTGGGTAAGCAATGCGGGTGGTGGCATAGGGGCTCATCCGAAATCAGAAACCATAAGTGCAGGCGGAAGCAAAAGGTTTCATGTAAGGGCTGTCAGAAATCCCATCTCTACGCTGTTTTCGCTTTCTCATTTTACCGACAACGGAAATGGAATTATCACCGATAATTTTACCGGCCTCAGCTGGCAGAAAATACAGACGGCTGATCTGCTTTCGTGGGAAGAAGCTTTGTCCTATGCGAACAATTTTACTTTAGCCGGCAAAGACGATTGGCGGCTTCCCAATGTGAAAGAATTGCAATCATTGAATGATCCCTCTTTAATAAAGCCTTCGTTTAATAAAGCCTTTTTTCCAAATTGCCTTTCGGGGAATTACTGGTCGTCGACATCCATGATAAATGCTGCGGCAAAAGCCTGGGATATTAACATTGATTACGGCATAGTTTCATACAACGATAAAACCCTGAAACAAAATGTGCTGCTGGTCAGAGGCGGATGGGACAATGTAGATCTCAATATTTCGGAGGCTCTGATACCAGGAGGTGAATTCGAAATGGGCGATCACTTTGGCTTTATTGATCCCCAGCATCCCAGCGATGAGTTGCCTGTCCATCTGGTAAAAGTGGATTCATTGTTCATGGGAACCACTGAAACCACAAACCAGCAGTTCCTTGCATTTCTTAATTCCTCCCTTGCAGATGGAACGATAGAGGTTCTGAATAATCGGGTGTATAACCTGGGTGATACGAATACACTCTGCCTGACTAACCAGATAGCTTCCTGGTATAGTATAAGTTATGACGGAAGCGTATTTTCAATCGCCGGTTTCCGGCTTAACCATCCCGTTGTAGGAGCAATGTGGTATGGTGCAGCAGCCTATTGTAACTGGCTGAGTGTTCAGAACGGATTGGAGGAATGTTATAACCTTAGCACATCGGTTTGTGATTTTTCGAAGAGAGGCTATCGCCTGCCTTCGGAAGCGGAATGGGAATATGCCGGTAGAGGTGGACAGAATAATCCTTATTATAATTATCCCTGGGGCGATGATCAGGATATTACCAAAGCCAACTGGCCTCAATCGGGCGATCCTTATGAAACCGGTTCCTATCCGCTCACTACTCCGGTTGGGTTCTATGATGGATCCCTCAGGCAGAAATCCGATTACAACTGGCCCGGCAGTGCCCTAAGCTATCAGACCACCAATGGAGCCAATGCATTCGGTCTTTACGATATGGCGGGTAATGTTTGGGAGCTGATTAACGACTGGTATGAACAAAACTATTATAGTGTCAGTCCTTATGATAATCCGAAAGGCCCTGATGCGGGCTTTATTATGCCCGATGGGAAGCCATACCGTGGCATGAGGGGTGGCAACTGGTACAATGGTTATACAACAACCTCCATAAACGACGGGCATTCGAGAGTATCGAACCGCAATCCTTCCTATTACCGGGGACCACAGGATCCAAACCATCCCTGGTACCATGTTGGCTTTCGTATTGCCCGAAACTGCCAGGGTTATACTGCCGGGATTGGTGATAAAAAAGCTATTCCAAACGATTTAATACAAATATATCCAAACCCGGTCCGAACTTCAGCCACTTTCAGGTTCGGGATACTAAAACCTGAAGCTGTGGTTTTCACAATTAATAACAGCCTTGGTCAAACCATAGCAACCCTGGTGAATGAAAGATTAGAAACGGGAATCCATTCTTATGACTGGAATGCAGGCAATTGCCCGGGTGGAATATATTATTGCTCCCTCCGAATTGAAAATGTTACGTACTCAAAAAGAATGATAATCATAAACTAAAACTCCAACGTAATGAAAAACCTTCTCTTTCTGCCAATGCTTTTGCTTTTTGCGGGACATTCGTTTTCCCAGGAATGCTTTATGGTTCCTACTGAGACACGATATTGGGATGCCTCAAAATCGTATAACGGCTATACCCTTTTCGGGACAAGAGGGAATTCCTATTTGATAGATATGGAAGGCCATGTGATACATACCTGGAATATCGGTACAAATCCAAGGTTTACGGAGTCTGGTACATTGCTGGATGCAGTCGGCGGAAACCCAAGTAACCAGAATTCCTGGAAAGAACTTGACTGGAACGGGAATACCCTGTGGCAGTATTCCGAGACCCGCTCAGCGTATCATGGGCATCATGATTTTTCTAAAATATATAATCCCAAACTAGGTGATTCGACATTTATATACATAGCGAATAAAGATATCACCTCACAGCAATGTCTCAATGCAGGATGCGATCCTTCCCACACCTATACCGATGCCCAGATGGATGCAATCGTGGAGGTCAACAGGCAGGGAAACGTAATATGGGAATGGTGCTTCTTCGATCATGTAGTTCAGGATATTGATCCTTCCAAATCTACCTATGGGATTATTGCGAATACACCTGGAAAAATAGATTTGAATATCCGTGGGAATCCTGTAAAAAGTGACTGGATGCATTGCAATTCCCTTGATTATAACCAGGATCTGGATATGATGGTTATTAATTCCGTTCATGGTGAATTTTATGTGATTGATCATGGCAATACATTTATTCCAAACATGGCCGACAGCAGTATTGCGCTCGCAGCAGGGACCGCAGGCGATTTTAAATACAGGTTTGGTGATCCGGCCAAATATGACAAAGGAGATCCTCCTTCTGTTCTGGATAACTGGGAGAAGGCTACAGCCGGTCATAAACAATTAGGCGGCTCCCATGATATACAGTGGATTAAACCAGGTTTACCCGGCGAAGGAAATTTCCTGGTCTTTTGCAATGCTCAAAACCTTTTTGAGCTAACACCACAGTCGTACGTTATCGAAATTAATCCCTATTTAAACTCAGCAGGCACAAATACCGGCCATTTCGTAAATCCACCTGAAGCCGGATACTATATTGTGAATTCGCCTGACGCCAACCTGATGAAGGAAAAGAAGAATGTGTCGAAACAGATAGCCTGGAAGTTTTCGAGCAAAAACAACACTACCTTTTATAGTACCATAGGTTCAAGCGCCCAAAGATTGCCCAACGGAAACACCCTGGTATGTTCGATGAATGATGGTCATTTCTTCGAAGTGTATCCGGCTGATACTTCCATCGTATGGGAATATATTAATCCAATGACACGCGATGGAATAAAAAAAATTAAGGTGGATAATTACCCAACATACAACGCAGTCTTCAGGGCCTATATGTATTCTGCTGATCACCCTGCCCTGGCAGGACATGACCTGACACCTGGCAACACCATGACCGGACAGGTTCCTGACTATTATAAACCAGAGGATCTTACCTCAATAAAGGAATCAAAACCATATGTGCAGCCCAATGACATACTGGGCCAGAATTACCCGAATCCGTTCTCATACAGCACAAGCATGGATTTTGAAATCACTAAATCGAAGCGGATCAATATGACAGTCTTTGATTTTTCAGGAAACTACATTAGGACATTGGTTGATGCGGATTATTCAAAAGGTAAATATACCACAACCTGGAATGGAACTAATGAGGGTGGAAAGCAGGTGACAGGCGGGATTTACTTTTACGTTCTGAAAGCAGATAATCGGCAGTTAAGTAAGAAGATGATTTTAGTTAAATGAAAAAACCTCCGGTCATGAAACAAATAAGAAATTTTATAGCGGTTAGTATTTTGCTGATGGTGTGCTTTACTGAATCATCCATCGCGCAGGAACGGACTATGGGGATCCTTATCAATGATTCTGCTCTCACATATAAAGGATATACTTTATTCGCTCCGAAGCAAAATACAATGACATACCTGATCAACAACGAAGGGCGTTTGATACATGAATGGACAGCAAGCAAGTATCCTCCGGGTCAATCGGTTTATCTTCTCGAAAACGGCCACTTGCTGCGTACCTGCATGACACAGGGAAACCTGGGTACCGGTGGAGGTGAGGGCGGGAGGATTGAGGAATATACCTGGGACGATAGTCTGGTATGGTCCCTGGATTATTCAACCTCCACCTGCATGCAGCATCATGATATCAAGAAGTTGCCTAACGGGAATATTATCATGCTGGTAGTGGAGAAAAGGAGCTATAATGAAGCTTTAGCTGCGGGATTTGATCCATCCAAATTTCAGCCCGAGGTTCAGCAAAAAGGATTCATGCTCCCTGATTGTATTATAGAGATTCAGCCTACATATCCTTCTGGTGGAACGGTGGTGTGGGAATGGCATGTATGGGATCATCTGATACAGGATTTTGATCCTTTAAAGTCAAATTATGGAGTAGTAAGCACTCACCCCGAACTGGTTGATTGTGATGGAGACCATAGAAATCTTCCCCTGTTCTGGAACCATATGAATGCCATTGACTATCATTCGGAATTCGATCAGATTGCCATGAGTGTAAGGGGAAACAGCGAAGTATGGATTATCGATCACAGTACTACAACGGCTCAGTCGGCCAGCCATGCCGGTGGAAACCGGGGCAAAGGCGGAGACCTGCTATACCGCTGGGGAAACCCGCTGACTTACGGGGCCGGAACCACAGCTAATCAGGTTTATTCGGAGCAACATGATGCGGAATGGATTAAGCCGGGCAGACCTGGGGAGGGACATTTGCTTGCCTTTAATAATGGATTAAGCCGCAGCTATTCAAGTATTGATGAGATTAGCCCGGATGTAGATTTATCAGGAAATTATGCCCTGAATCCCGGATCTGCATTTGGACCTGCGAACCTAAGCTGGACCTATGTGGCTGATCCCCCCGAATCTCTTTTCGCTCACGACATTTCAGGAGCGGAACGCATGCCTGATGGAAATACTATCATTTGTGCAGGACCTTCCGGAACCTTTTATGAAGTCACGGCAGCAGGACAGGTCGTATGGAAGTATATCAATCCGGTGACAGATACCGGTCCGCTAACCCAGGGAGATACCATCCCACATAACCCGGTAAGGCCCGAAGAAACCATGAATTCTGTTTTCAGGATTTACCGCTACGCTCCGGATTATTCGGCCTTTACTGGCAGAGATTTAACCCCCGGTGATTTTATTGAACGATACACCAATGGAATCGACGAATCTGCGCTGGTTCAATCATTGAATGTTTACCCTAATCCCTTTACCAACAAGATAAATATCCGAAATACAAGCGGGAGGGAAACATACCAGCTTCTAAATTCGGTGGGGCAAACGGTTTGGTCGGGAACACATATTGAACAGCAGGACTTTACAAACCTGATTCCTGGTATTTATCTGCTGAAAGTATATGCACCGGATTTAATTCAGACTCTGAAAGTTATAAAATAAGAGCATAAAATAATTTCCCGGCAATAGATTGTATGTTGCATTTTCAATAAGTGCAATAATGCTTTGGTTAAAAAATCAAAACAGAAATAAAATCCCGCCGGTCTAAAACGAAACGGGGAAAACCCGCGCCTGTTTAAGGCTGAGTTTTCCCCGAATCATTTAATGCGATTTAGAAGGATTATTTATTCAAACAATACTTTCTGATTCCATACCGAATTGCTGGTGCTTAACCTCAGTACATACGTTCCCTTGTATGATGGGAAGTTATAGCTTAAGATGTTTTCGCCATTGGTAAGTTTAACAGCACGTTCGAACATCACTTTTCCGCTCAGATCGAGAAGCTGTATGCTGCCTTTGTCGGCTGTGGTGAGGAAGCAGGAGATATTTACATTGCCGTTCTGAACAGGATTAGGGAAAACCTGCAGCTTACGCTGATCAGCAGTTTCGATGATACCTATGCCGCCATCCACTTTCAGATAAATTTTAGCTGTAGCAAACAAAGTAGGGGAAGCCTGGTAAACAATTTTATAGGTAATGGAATCCGTTCCCTTGAAGTCAACATTGGGTTGGTAGCTGATTACATTCGGGTTGCTGAAAGGAATAAAGGCATTGCCATTCACCGACTGTGTTTCAATGCTTACGGTAACCGGTGCCTGTTTGATGTCATTCGACAGAACGGGAACTGTAATGGTAACGTTAGCGGTGGTTTTGGCTGAATCGTTTACAGCAGTAGGAGGACCGGTAAGTTCAAACAATACTCCGTTATTAAGAACAAAACGGCTTACAAAGTTCTGGTAGTAAATATTGGCGATGGTAGCATCGTGAATGATAAGGGTGTTTTCGTCGTTATCATTATCGGCAGCTGCACTCCAGTTATGTGAACCGGTAAGCACGATGGGGTCCGATGCAGGTGCATCCTGATCTACTATCATATACTTATTATGCATAATCCCGGCGCTTACTCCGTCGAAAGTAAAATGTGTTCCCAGTGATGCGGTAAGTGTAGTGTTCACAATGGTTGAGTTGCTGCCCGAAGCATCGGTAAGTACATTTACGGCAACGCCGGCTGTCTTACGTGCGGCAATAGCATCACCCATTTCGGTACGGGTAATCAGCATGGTGGCAATACTCAGGTCGTTGCTGGCGGTGTTAATGGTTTGAACGATCTTGGCATTAATACCATCTGTCGGGCTGAAATAACTTTCAATCCTCTTTCCATTGATCCTGTATTCGTGAGGTGTATTGTTCTTTTTATTGAATCCGAATCGGGCATTTACTGCATTAGGAGTGCTGGTGTTGGAACCCCACATTTCTTCAAATTCAATTTTATAACCACGTGCCAGGCTCTGATCCTGTATGATAATCACATTATTGGCATCGAGGTTAATCTGTCCGTCAGTTAAATTGGTCGATCCTGTCCATACCAGCGGGTCGTTGGCATTAGCCGATTCGGTATCAAAAAGGATAAACTTATTGTGCATAATACCGGTACGTGGAGGGCTGGCTGGTCCAACGAGTACATGAACGGCTGATCCTGCCAGTTCGTCAATTCCAAGGTTAGCGGTAGTTCCGCATCCGATAACACGAACAACAACGCCACGGTTGGCAGCAGCTTTCAGCGCATTGCTTACATTGCTTATGCCCTGGTTGTTGAAGTTGTACATGGTAAGATCGATGCTGTATTTGGCGCGGTTGATATAACTGATTAAGGTATCGTCAACGGTCGAAGGAAGATAGATAGCATTTACACCGGTTGAATAGGATACATCAACAGGAGTGTTAAAATAAACCTTGATATCTCCTGTTGAACTTGAAATGGTAGCGAAAGGCATAACTGCCGAAAAGGCGGTATCTGTTCCGCTTACCGAGAAAGCCTGTGCCCATACTACCTGTCCGGCGGTAATACCGGAAACAGAAATAGCATGTGCCGTAGCGCCACCGGTGCCACTGATCAGGTTTGCTTCCACATTATCAGCTGATGATCCGTAGAACATTTCGGTTGTACCTGCTATATTGGTATTCCAGGTAAAATCAAGAGCTGTCTGGGTGAAGTTAGTATTTAAAAGTGTTGAAGTAAGGTAGATGGAACTGGTTTGATGTATGTCGGCAATAGTGCGGGGAAGCAACTGATAACCTGCGGTAGGGCTGGTATAATCAAATTGTGAAAGTTCACCGGTTATGCTCACCATTCCACTTGGAATAGGCTGTCCGATAATATCCGTCTGGCTGGTTTTTACATAAATATATCCGCTTTCGCCGCTGGCCGAAGTAAACTGGTATTTTTTCTGGGTAAAAACACCGCCGGCATCAGCAAACAGAACGTTGTTCAGTTTCACCAGCATGGCTTCGTACTGCTCTGTTAATTGTGCAGGTGTTACAATGATAGGTGCCGGTACAGCGTTGCCCGATGAACGTACAATCACGCTGGTACAGGGGTTCATTTCGATAAGCTGGTTGTAATTGGTAAGCGTACCGGTGATGGTTACTGAATCGCCTTTTACAAGAGCGTTCACCGTTGCACCATAGGCGGCAATACCTGCTGTATTATCCTGGAAGTAACGGATAGGACCGAATTCGCCGTTATTGGTAACTATACCCTTAACCGTGACCACAGAGCCCATAGCCATAGCACGGGCCTGGAGAATGGTATTCTGCGCGTTTGTAACCACTGAGATTCCCAGGATTACAAGCGCAAGGAGGAATGTTTTTTTCATGTATTTTGTTTTTGTGAAATTTCGGTGAGTAAATGATTTGTATAAATGGGTAATTTCTTAATTAAAAGTAATCTTTAACGAAGCCGTGATCTGCCTTCCCGCTCCCATATACACCGATGCCGAACGGGCATCGAAGGTATTGTAAGGAGTCTGAATATAGGTGTCGTTGTTGATGGCATCGCTGATATACATTTTATCCAGCAGGTTTAGCACGTTGAGTTTGATGGTGAAGTTGAGTTTCTCAAGCGCTTCCAGTTTAAATCGATAACCGGTATGCAGGTCGAATAATGTATAGGACGGCATCATCCACGATTCAACCGGGCTTCCGTTAGCATCGGTGCACAATTCAGGACTGAAATCGGCATAATACCGGTTGAAAAAAGTTCCGCCACCCTCTATATACAAGCCTTTAAACGGTTCGTAGCGTATGCTGGCACCCAGCTGGGTTTGAGCTGCATCGCCCACGTGAATGCCGGTGGCATCAAAGCTGATTTTATTGGCAGGTTCCTTTGTGTCAGAATAATACATCTGCAGGTTTTCGATTTTCTTGTTCCACCTCCAGTCGCCAATGGATGCCAGGCCCTGGAAATCGAGATTTTTCATGACTTTATAGATAAAATCAAGTTCTACCCCTTTATGTAAGGCATCCATCCCGGGAATATTTCCAAAAGTGGGCAGATCGTCAACTTTACTCTTCACCGGGTTGGTTGGTTTGTTCTCCCATTTGGTATAATAGGTATTGATGTTGGCCGTGAAAACCTTGCTCAGGTAACTGTAACCAAATTCAAGAGCCTGTATTTTTTCGTTTTTCGTTTTGGAGTCATCCAGGAAAACGGAACTGTACGGCAGAAAGTAAGAGGCAAAATCCTTGGCTTTGGAGAGATAACCCGCGTTGAAGAACACATTGTTGTGCTTGTCGAGATTGTAATTGAGCCCGGTCTTGAAGGTGAAACCCGGAACGTATTTCCATGCCGACTCCGAATTGCCATAATAGTCTTTCTCTTTGAACCCGCTCATCGAGGTAGTAAGGTTAACAAAAGTGTTGATTTTTCCTACCTTATATTCAAGTAAGCTGAAGAGCCCGCCCCATTTTACACGGCCACTGTCGTAAAAATATACTTTATCGCCTACATGCCTCATGCCGGCTGCTTTATTGGTGGTATAATCCACCCGCATGTCACTTTCATCAATAGCATAATCGCCGCCCAACAAATCAGTAACCTGGTAGTAATGTTCCGAAGTGTACGAACGAAGGTCAACGCCTCCCGATAAACTGAACTCTTTGTTAAGTTTCAGTGCAAACGTGGAGAGTAATCCAACCCATACGTGGTTGTTGGTGGCCTGTGCAATGTAGTTGTTTGAATAATAAAGGGAATTGCTGTAATCGGTATTGATGGGGTATGTAGTTCCAAACGGTGATTTGGTACCTTTGGTATTCTGGTCATAGAAACTCTGCCAGTTAATCTGGCCGATTTCGTCCTGGGAATATAAGCCCGGATTGTTTTTGTAATCGGCGTCCGATACCAGGTTGGTGTTTTTCATGCTGATACGTGGGCGGGTTCCGCCTCCGGTTCCTGTTGAAAGATACAGTATATTGGTGATCAATAATTTGTCGCTTACATTCCAGGAGTCGCGTATACTGTATTGAGGTTTGAAATATGTATTTACGCTTGCACTCAAAGGTACTTTCGAAGCATTGGGATCTATGATACGTGCAGTCTGATCGCTGTTCCACGTATCGGCATCGCGTTTAATGTACCCCCATTGGGAGTTATAGCCGATTCCCTGGTTACTGAAAGCGGCAGGAATTTCGGAGGAGGTTATACCCAGTTTCCTTGCATAAGCGGTATCGTAATCAGCTATACCTCTTTTATAACTTCTTTCCACATGGGTTTGAGGCGCTCCGAAAGCGGTAAGGCTGGTAAGGTGCTTGCCCCACATTTTGTCTACTTTTACGTACAGGAAGTACGCTGTTACATTGGTTTGTTCCACCCAGCCGTTCCCTTTTTTATAAGCTCCTGCCAGGGTGAGGGCCCAGCCGTGTTTCAGCCTTCCCGAGGTAAATCCCAGGTTGGTTGTCAGTTTTCCGTCACCATCAATGGATTGCTCGAGGCTAAGCTGGCGCTTGTTCTCAATGCCCTTGGTGATAATATTCATGGTACCGCCTACCGAGGGTAAGGCCAGTTTGGAGCGGCCAAGCCCGCGTTGTACCTGTATGTCGCGGGTCACAGCATCGAGTCCGAACCAGTTGGACCAGTATACCCAGCCGTTTTCCATATCATTTACCGGTATGCCATCGAGCATTACCGCAACAAAACGCTGGTTAAATCCGCGAATGGTGATACGTGCATCCCCGTCGCCACCGCCCTGTGAGGTTGCATAAACCCCTGGTGTTTTATTGAGCAGCAAGGGAATATCCTGGCCCGAGAGGCGCTCCTCTATTCGGGCAGGAAGTATGGTGGTAAAGGCTACCGGGGTTTCGCGTGCCTTGGCATAATCGGCTATAACTTCTACGCCCGATATTTCAACCGCCGACTTCATGTCAAAGGTGAGTTGCAGCGGAACTTCTGCCACTTTAATTTCTTTCAATACGGTAGAGTACCCTATAAAGGATACTTGTAGGGTGTATTTGCCTTTGTTCAGGTGAAGGGTAAAGTTTCCGTTAATGTCGGTGGATGTGCCGTTAGTGGTTCCGCTGATCACTACGTTGGCCCCGATAATGGTTTCGCCGGTGAGGGAATCTTTTACAACACCGCTTACCTGCTGCTTTTGTGCAAAAGTGGCTGCGGTGAGGATAAACAGGAAAGCTAAAAGTATAAAATTACGTGTCATACAGGCGTATTTTAAAATTTAAACAGGTACCCCGAAACGGTGCTCGTTTCCAGGTACCTGTTAATTAAATGAGTGTGAACCCAGATTTATTTAACCAGAATTTTTTTAACGGCTGAACCTTTATTCGAGGACGTTACCTTCACCAGGTACATGCCTTTTTCCAGCTCAATAGGACCGATTTCGATCAGTTGCTGCCCTTTTTTAGCTACTTGTTTGTAAATACTCTGCCCGATTACGGAGAATACTTCAACTTCTTTCAGAGCAACGCTCGAAGAAACTGTGAAGTGATCAACAACGGGATTAGGATAAATACTCATCCATGAACCGGCGGGAGCCTCATTGATACCTGCACTGGCAGCGTCACATTTGTGTGAGCCCAGGTTGGTCCAGATGTCTTTATAAACTAAATGGCCGAGTGAATCCACAACGGCAGGTACGGTATCCCATTCCATGGTTACTACAAAAGGATTAGGATTTCCTTTTACTCCACCCAATACCGAAGGCTTGCGTATGAGCGAGTGATCCGAAGTCCACGACATCCAGAAAGGTCCGAATGTGCTGCCATCAGTAGCTTTGGCCTGAACAATATAGTTGATTACTTTCCCTGTAACGGTCAGCCCACTGGTGCTGTTTTTATAGGAAAGTGTACTGTCCTTCACATACGACCAGCCGGTTTCGGCTACTATGGCAGCGCCCAGGCCGATCTGACCGATGAGGTCAACGGAAGTAACGTTCGACATATCCGCCAGGGGGGGCACTCCGCCGGGAGTTTTTACCAGGGCAATGGCATCGTTTCCGTTCATGTAAGTAGGTGCTGGATAAGCGCCGTCAAGTTGCTGGGCCATAGCCTGTAAAACAGGGCTGCAGGCCGGGGATGAAGATGTGGAAGTAATCTGACCGTTTACCAGTACGAAAGTTTTAAATGACGCCAGGGTGCCGCTTAAATGGGTGATACCGCCTTCGGCATAGGTTGGATTCCCGTTGCTGAAACGCAATACGAAATAACTGCTTAAATCAATGGTCTGTTTGGTAGGGTTGTAAATCTCGAGGGCTTTGTTATTGCCGCTTCCTTCAACATATTCCGAAAAGAACAAATCGGTTTGAGCGGAAACTGCAAAGGCGGTCAGAAATAAAAGCATGAAGGGTAGAAAAATTTTCATAAGCATGTTAGGTTAAGGTTGAGTTAAGGTATATTTTATGTCTGAAGGATAATTTTTCAGGTTACAAAATTACACGATTTTTTCAGGTACCACATTAATTAATCATAAATTATGAGTTAAAGCGCAGGATTAATAAACACTGTGATAAATTATTGATAATCAATAGCATAAAACTACAATAGACCTACTGAAAGTATACCGAAAAATCAAAGTTACGGATTGAAGACCTCTAAATATGCGAATCTCAGTATATGAGATTCACAACAGTTCGTAAAAAATGGCGTCCGTTACATATTTTTTTTTAATTTCGTCAGGCCAAATACCATATTCTGTGTCCGATAGCTTAGTAATTATTCCTACCTATAACGAGAAGGAAAACGTCGCCAAGATGATCCGTAAGGTTTTCTCGCTGAAAAAAGATTTTCATCTTCTGATCGTGGAAGACAATTCGCCCGACGGCACCGGTGCCATTATTAAAAGTCTGATGCCGGAATATGCCGACAGGCTTTTTATACTGGAACGCAAAGGCAAACTGGGACTCGGAACCGCTTATATTGATGGTTTCAGGTGGGCGCTGGCTAAAGGGTATGAGTATATTTTCGAGATGGATTGCGACTTCTCGCACAATCCGGAGGATCTGGTCCGCCTGTATAATGCCTGCGCTGTCGACGGGGCTGATGTAGCTATCGGTTCGCGCTATATCAAAGGGGTTAACGTGGTAAACTGGCCCATGGGCCGCGTGCTGATGTCGTACGGAGCTTCCATGTACGTGAGGTTTATACTCGGTATGCCTATTGCCGATACCACGGCAGGGTTTAAGTGCTATACTGCCAAAGTGTTGCGCGCCATCGACCTGGATGCTGTAAAATTTATGGGATATGCTTTCCAGATCGAAATGAAATATACTGCCTGGCGCCTGGGGTTTAAAATCACCGAAGTGCCTATCATTTTCACCGACCGTACCGAAGGAACCTCAAAAATGAGTTCCAAAATATTCAAGGAAGCCTTTATAGGGGTAATGAGCCTGAGGTTTAAAAAGATTAAACCTATGCTTAGTTAAATCACGCCTGAAATATATTCCAAACCCTTTTGAGACCCTTCTCGGAGGGTTTTTTTAATGAAAAATTGTGATCTCTTTGCCCTGTCAGGCATAAATACTAATCCAAAGTAAATTACTTTTGCAGCGTTTTCCGCCTACCCTATCGCTATGGAACAAAAAAATATGCTCATCCGGAATGCCGTCATCGTAAACGAAGGCAGGCAGTTTAAAGGCTTTGTGCTGATCAGCGGGCTTATGATACAGGCCGTGGGCGAAGGCGATACGGAGCCGGAAGGGGATTGCGAAGTAATTAATGCCGAGGGCTTACTCCTGCTTCCGGGCATTATCGACTGCCATGTGCATTTCAGGGAGCCGGGGGTTACACATAAAGGCGATCTTTCGTCCGAAAGCCGGGCCGCCGTGGCCGGGGGAGTCACTTCTTTTTTCGAAATGCCGAATACCCAGCCGCCGACCGTTACACTCGAACTGCTGGAACAGAAAATGGATCTCGCCGCCGCGAAATCCCTGGCCAACTATTCGTTCTTCCTGGGTGCCACTAACGATAATATCAATGAAATTGTAAATGCCGATCCTCATACCGTTTGTGGGGTAAAGGTTTTCTTTGGAGCTTCCACAGGCAATATGCTGGTTGATAATATCAGTACGCTTGAAGAAATTTTCAAACGTTCGCCTGTTCCTGTGGCGGCCCACTGTGAGGACGAAGCCATGATCCGGGCCAATACCGAAGCCATGCGTCTGAAATACGGCGACGATATTCCCGTGGAAATGCATCCGGTGATCCGCTCTGCCGAAGCTTGTTTCCGCTCAAGCGAACTGGCCGTCAGCCTGGCCCGCAAATACAATACACGTCTGCATATTACCCATTTATCGTCGGAGGCCGAAATAGCACTTCTGGATAATACTATGCCCCTGGCCGAAAAACGTATTACCACCGAAACCTGCACCCATTATCTCTGGTTTTGCGACGAGGATTACGCCCGTCTGGGCACTAAACTCAAGGTGAACCCGGCCGTTAAATCGGCTTCCGACCGGGCCGCGTTGCTGCAGGGTTTGCTGGATAATAAAATTGATATCATTTCAACCGATCATGCTCCTCACCTGGCTGGCGAAAAGGCCAATACTTACTTTAAAGCGCCTTCGGGAACCCCCCTGGTGCAGCATGCGCTGCCTGCCATGCTGCAGCTGGTAAAGGAGGGCAAGATGGAAATGACCACCATGGTCGACAAAATGTGCCATGCCCCGGCCCTCAGTTACAATATTGAGAAACGCGGGTTTTTACGTGCAGGCTATTTTGCTGACCTGGTACTTGTAAACCCGGATCAGGGATTCACAGTTCAAAAAGAAAATATCCTCTATAAGTGCGGCTGGTCGGTTTTCGAGGGAACGACTTTCGGTTCACGGGTTGAAAAAACCTTTGTGAACGGGTTCCTGGTATACGATAAGGGAACTATTAACAACAGCGTTAAAGGATTAAGATTAACATTCGGTAGAAAATAAGAAATCATGAAGAAAATAGTGCTCATTTCATTACTCGCGTTACTGGCATTCGGATGCGGTCAGAAAAAAGTGGTTGAATCTACCTACGACAACGGGAATCCCCGGGTTATAAAGTATTTCCATAAAAAGGCCGGTAATCTCGTACTCGACCGTGAAGTGGTTTTTTACGAAAATAAACAGAAAAAGATGGAAGGCGAATACAAGGATGCCCAGCGGAATGGTCCTTGGAAAGCATGGTACGAGAACGGAATTATCTGGAGTGAGGGTGAATATAAGGACGGAAAGCGCAATGGTATGGGGATAGCCTACCACGAAAACGGTAAAAAATACATCGAAGGCATGTACCGCGACGATATACGGGTCGGTGCCTGGCGGTTTTACGACACCATCGGAGTATTGACGAAAGAAGTCAATTTCGACCTGGTACCGGGGACAAAGGCAATTGATTCGATAAAGTAAATAGCTGAACTGCGCTTTTAGCAAATGTGATGCCTGCTTTTCTGACATTCGTCAAAGGAAAAGGAACGCGTATTCAATGGGTAAGGGATTGGCAGGGATTCTTCGGATTAGGCTGATTCATTCTGATGGTGATCTTTCTGGTTTACTGCAGTTGAAACTGAAAAAAAAATCCGCAGGTTTCTGCCTGCGGATTTTTGATTAAGACTGACTGCATGTTGAAGCAGTTGCTGAATGGATGCCACTATGAGCGGGCTTTCCTTTAGCAGCTGAAGCCACAATATTTATTTCTAGTTCATGTTAAATTTCACGAAAACGGGAAGGTGATCGCTGTAGCCTCCGAAATATTTTGCACCCATGGTACGGTTAGGGGTCGATTCGCCTGTTTTGTTTTTATACAGAAGGTATTCCGCTTTGAATATTCCTGCATCAGTAACGGAAGTGCGTAAGCCTTTTTTGCGCGAAAGCATATTGCCCGAAACAATTACCTGGTCGAAAAGATCCCAGTCCTTATAATACAAGCTTCCTTCACCTTTTTTGAATTCGGGGTACAACAGGCCATAGAGGTTGTTGTTTGTAATTGCCATATCGGGGCTCAGGGCTTTAAGGCCTTTGGCAATGCAATCATCGGTAGGTTCATCATTGAAATCACCGAGAATAAGTATGTTGGCCGATTTTTCAAGCTTCTGAATGGCGTCGAGCTTAGCTCTCAATACGCCGGCGGCAGCCATGCGTTTGGGTTCCGAAAGTTCTGACCCTTCTCGCCGCGAAGGCCAGTGATTGATAAACACATGAAGTATTTCGCCCGAATTCAGCTTGCCTTTCACATAAAGGATATCGCGGGTGAGGTCGTTCGCAGGTAAGGTTACATGCATAGGCTCCGACGATATCACTTTGAAGCTTGCCGGGTTATAGAGCAATGCTACGTCAATGCCCCGTTCGTCGGGACTGTCGTAATGTACAATACTGTATTTGGTTTTAGCCAGGGATACCGAAGCGGTGAGTATTTCGAGAACCTGCTGGTTTTCAACTTCGGCGAAACCGACCAGGTCGGGCATCAACGGGCTATTGATATCGGAAATCACCTGCCCTAAATGGCTGATCTTGGTATCGAAACGTTCCTTGGTCCAGGGTACTTTGCCTGCGGGGGTAAACTCGTCATCGTTGGTTTTAGGGTCATTGATGGTGTCGTACAGGTTTTCC
This sequence comes from uncultured Bacteroidales bacterium, assembly GCA_903864265.1. Classification (GTDB taxonomy): domain Bacteria; phylum Bacteroidota; class Bacteroidia; order Bacteroidales; family UBA4417; genus UBA4417. The sequence continues at coordinate 20,757 of CAIPFN010000057.1, forward strand.
ACGTTATAAAACATGGCTACAAATGCCTGTTTAACAGCTTTTTTGCTGTTTTTAGCAGTTTGGGCAGAGGCTGCGAGCCAGGGCAGCAATGCGATTACAAAGAGAAGGTTCCGGATTTTCATGCGCAAATGTACTGTTTTTATCTATTTTGAAGGGGATATGGTGATTAATTGTTGAGGGGATTGATGTGATTGAGGGGATTGATGGGATTGAGGAGATTGAGGAGATTGATGGGATTGA
>CAIPFN010000058.1 GCA_903864265.1 uncultured Bacteroidales bacterium
GGAAAATATTGGAAACTATTCATTTTTATCGGCTTTTACCCCGGTTCGGAATATGGACAATCAATTATTAGGGTATCTCAATCTGCCCTATTTTGCGAAACAGGAAGAAATAAGGAGAGAGATTTCAGGACTTATTTCGGCTTTTGCCAATATCTATATCATCATGATCGTGATAACGGTTTTGCTGGCATTAGTATTATCGCGTTATATCACTAAACCGTTGCAACAAATTGGAAATCAGTTTAGAAGGGTAAAAATAGGAGATAAGAATGCCAAAATTGAATGGACCCGGAAGGATGAAATAGGCCGCCTGGTGGATGAATATAACCGGATGATTGATGAAATGGAAAAGAGTGCAGAATTGCTGGCGCGCAGTGAGCGTGAGAGTGCGTGGCGGCAGATGGCACAGCAGGTAGCTCATGAAATCAAGAATCCGCTAACGCCTATCAAACTCAGTATGCAACATCTGATGAAAGCCTGGAACGATAAGGCTCCGGATTGGGACCTAAGGCTGAAACGGTTTTCGCAAACCCTGATTATGCAGATTGATACCCTTTCGTCCATAGCGACGGAATTTTCGGATTTCGCGCAAATGCCTGAACCACAGATGCAATCGTTTGATGTGATCCCTTTGATTCAACAATCGGCCGCCTTGTTCCGCGATCAGTCCGACTGTGATATTACATTCGATACCAATTTGAAGGAATGTTTTATAAGATCGGATCCGAACCAGATGCTGCGAGTATTTAACAATTTGATTAAGAATGCATTACAGGCAATACCGGATGACAGGCAGGGCCTTTTGACGATTAAACTGGAGGTAAGGGGGATAGAATGTAAAATTAGTTTTGAAGATAATGGGTCAGGAATTGCCAATGACCGTCAAACCCGGATATTCTCACCTAATTTCACCACCAAAACGGCTGGCATGGGTTTAGGCCTGGCTATGGTTAAAAATATTATCGATGGCTCATCGGGTCGTATCTGGTTTGAAACGGAACCGGGCAAAGGAACTACCTTTTTTGTCACTTTGCCTGTTCTGGGTTTGGAGTAGTGTGCAACGCTTTCCGAATTCAGATTGGGGAACTCCGGGAATTGGAAATCTGAATTGTTGATGACAATCATTGCTGTTTTTAAGTTTGTGATTTTTTATGAAATGGAAAACTGTTAAAGCGTTTCCCTTTTTAGGAGGCAAAACAGGGGCTTTTTTCATTTCAATCAACGACTGATAATCTGATTTTTGAACTCTGGAATAAGATACAACCCTGATTATATCCTTACTGAAGCGCGAACAATCTCCCAATTTGACAACATGACGGACTGCCCGCCAAAGCCGGAACCTTATAATTTTGGCCTGATACTCTGGGCATAGGATGAGTATATGCGGATTAGCCTCAATAAGTATATGTCCCCAGCAGACACTAATTTGCGTACTTTTGCACCTTTAAATAAATTTCCTGTTTGAATCCATTAAAACAACTGGCCGGGCAAACTGCCATATATGGACTGAGTTCCATCGTAGCGCGCATCATTAATTTCTTTTTTGTCCCACTTTATACCCGTATGCTTACCACGGGTAATTATGGGCTGGCATCTGAATTGCTGGCCTATATCGCGCTTTTACAGGTGGTGCTTACCTTTGGTATGGAGACCGGATTTTTTCGTTTTGCAAGCAAGGATAAAACCAGGGCCGGGGTGATTTTTTCGACGGCGCTGATGTCGCTGGGTGCCACATCCTTATCCTTTCTGCTGCTCATTATATTGTTTTCGGGCCAGCTCAGCGCTTTTGCAGGGCACCCGGTTAATTATATCATCTATTCAGCCCTGATCCTGGCAATCGATTGTTTTACGGCCATCCTTTTTGCTGAACTGAGGTTTAAAAACAAGGCTTTCAACTTTGCCTTATTCCGCAGTATTAAAATTCTGTCGGAAGTCAGCTTTAACCTGTTGTTGTTTCTATACCTGCCTAAATATTTTGTTTCGCACCCTACTTCGTTTTTATTGCATTTTATCCCGGCCACTCCCGATTACGGGTATATACTGCTGGCCATATTGTTAAGCTGCATTGTTTCGTTGCTGCTGTTTGTACCCAGGTTGCTGAAAATGAGTTTTATCTTTTCAAAACAGCAATTCAGGGAGTTGCTGATTTATTCACTGCCCCTGATGATTGCCGGCTTACCGGGTGTGGCCAATGATTTTATCAGCCGGATATTCTTCCGGTTTTTTGCACCGGCAAACATTCCCTGGCAGGATCAGCTGGGAATTTTTAATGCCAATGTTAAGCTGGCTGTGTTTATGGTCTTGTTTGTACAGATGTTCAGGTACGCCGCCGAGCCCTTTTTCTTTGCCTCTTCCGCAAGGGAGGATATGAAGAAAGTTTATGCCGATGTGATGAAATATTTCGTGGCTTTCTGTGTTCTTATCTTTTTGGGTATAGCTATGTACCCCGAATTATTTGCCCTTTTACTGGGCAAATCGTTCAGGATTGGCATAGGCGTTTTACCTATTATGTTAATAGCCAACATATTGCTGGGAATAGTCTTCAACTTGTCGATGTGGTATAAATTATCGGGTAAAACCAGGTACGCCCTGACTATCACTCTGCTGGGTCTGGGAATAAACCTGGTAATCAATATTATATTCATGCCGGTATATGGTTATATGGCGGCAGCCTGGGGTTACCTGTTCAGTTACCTGGCCATGGTAATTTTTAGCTATTACCTGAGCCGAAAGTACTATCCAATCCCTTACGACTGGAAGACCATCATATTGTATTTTGTTACCGGCATCAGCATTTACCTGTTGAGTGTACTAGCTGCTCCTTCGTGGCTGGGTGCACGGATAGGCCTCAATACATTGTATATTGTGGCATTCGTCGTTTTCGTCATGAAGCGGGAAAATATTGATATTCACAGGCTTACAAATATGTTAAAACGCACATAATCAATACTATAAAACAAGATATTTTCCCATGAAGGTAAACATCGTAAACCGTTCACGATTTCCATTGCCTCAGTATGCTACTATACATTCAGCAGGTGTCGACCTGAGGGCTGATCTTGAACAGTCAATTGTACTGAAACCGCTACAGCGGGTACTGGTGCCAACCGGCCTGTATATTGAATTATCCGAAGGCTTTGAAGCCCAGGTTCGTCCGCGAAGCGGCCTGGCGGCAAAACATGGGATTTCCATCGTTAACACCCCCGGAACTATCGATCCGGATTACCGCGGTGAAATAAAAGTGATACTGGTCAACCTCTCGGATGTGCTTTTTACCCTGGAGCCGGGTGAGCGCATTGCACAAATGATAGTGGCCCGCTTCGAACATATCAGCTGGAATGAGGTTGAATCATTATCCGTTACCGAAAGAGGAGAAGGAGGATTCGGTCATACAGGAGTGAAGTAGGAAGGGATACTGTAGTGTACCGGAAGCGTTGACATAACAAACGAACAAAACCAACCCGAACTTCCGGCACCCGGAGCAGTAAAAATACCATTAATCTGGAACATAAAAATAATGAATAAGATACTCACCCTACTTTTCCTGCTTGCCATTTTATGGCCCGGGCCTGGTTTTTCGCAAAGAAGCGAGAAGAAAAAGAAGCATTTGCAGGAAGTCTCGGCCGAAATGGCAGCTCTGAACGCGGAGGTCACCAATATTTATATTGATGCAACCCAGGCCGGCCTGCTGGGCGATACCGTGAAAGCTATTAAGTTGTACGAATCCTGTCTCCAAAAGAATCCGCAACATTCCGCTTCCATGTATGAGCTGGCCCAGCTGTATTTCGAAAAAAACGATTTTGCTACGGCAGCCCGCTTTGCCGAACAGGCATCGGCAGTGGAACCGGAGAACAAATGGTATAAGTTGCTGCTGGTCGAAATTTATGGCAAAGCCGGCAAGAAGAAGGAACTGCTCGAAACCTGTGAGAAACTCGTAAAACAGGACCCGAACAGCGTAGATTACCTGTATGAGCTGGCTAATGCTTACCTGATGAACAACGACGGGAGCAATGCCATTAAAACTTATGATAAGATCGAGGGACTTCTCGGCGTATCCGAAGAGATTAGTCTGCAGAAACAGCGCATTTACCTCATTCAGAAAAAAACGGATCAAGCCGGAGCCGAAATTGAGAAACTGATTAAAGAATTCCCTGAACAGGAAACCCGCTACCTCTCGATGCTGGCTGAAATGTACATGCAGGACGGCAAGCCCGATAAGGCTGCCACCTATTACCAGCAGGTGCTGACAAAAGACCCCGGGAATCCCTACATCCATATCACTTTATCCGATTATTACAGGCAAAAGGGCGACATCAAGCGATCCTTCGAGGAATTAAAACTGGGATTTGCCAACCCGGCTTTGGATATTGATACTAAAATCAGGGTTTTGCTTTCCTATTTTACGGTGAATGAAATGTATACCGAGAACAAGGCGGATATCTTCGAACTGGCTCAGATCCTGGTGAAAACCCATCCAAAGGAACCCAAGGCCCATTCGATGTACGGGGATTTTTTGCTCGACGATAAAAAATATACCGAAGCCCGTGAGGAATTCCGCACGGTAATAGCCTCCGACAGCAGCCGCTATGCGGTTTGGGAAAGCCTGTTGAATGCCGAAATCCAGCTGGCTGATTATCCGGCGTTGGAGGACGAAAGCGGCCGGGCCATCAGTTTGTTTCCCCTGCTGCCGGTCCCATACCTGTTCAAAGGTGTAGCCCTGCTCGAGAAAAAACAATTGGAGGAAGCGGTCAGCAGTTTCAATACCGGGGTAAAACTGGTAAGTGGCAATAATGTTTTACTGGTTCAGTTTTACACCTACCTGGGTGATGCATATAACCGTATGAAAAACAATCGCTTATCCGACGAAAGTTTTGAGAAAGCCCTCAAAATTGAGCCTGAAAACAGCTATGTACTCAACAACTTCGCCTACTTCCTGTCGTTGCGCAATGAAAGCCTCGAGAAGGCGGAAATGATGGCAGCAAAAGCAGTTAAATTAGATCCGGCTAATCCCGCCGATATGGATACCTATGGCTGGGTGCTTTATAAACTGGGCCGTTACGATGAAGCTGCCCAGTGGGTCGAGAAAGCGGTGGCCGCTACCGCGAATGCGGATTCTGACCTGTTGGAACACCTCGGGGATATCTACTTTAAGAAGGGAAACCTCGAAAAAGCCATGGCCAACTGGGAGAAAGCATTTAAGGTGGGCAAGGGTTCCGAGTTATTAGAAAAGAAAATAAAAGATAAAAAACTGTATGAGTAGATTTTCCGGATTATTCATGCGACTCGCTCTGCTGTTACTGTTGGCCTCAGGTATGATGGCCTGTACGGGAAGCCGTAAAGCGGTCAGGGAGCCGATAAGGGAGCAGGGCGCTCAGTTTCTGACCAGCAAGTTGAAGGAACATGAACTGAAGTTTAACCAGTTTTCAGCCAGGTTCAATGCAACCTATACCGTCAACAGGAAGAAAACGACCGTTTCGGGTAGTATACGCATCTACCACGACAGCATTATCTGGATTGCCATTACCCCGGCCCTGGGACTCGAGGCGGTCCGGTTTATGCTTACACCCGATTCAATCAAATACTTAAACCGCCTGAATAATACGTACCTGGTCAGGGATTTCACCTATATCAATCAACTGATTAACAATACGCTGGACTTTGATATGGCCCAGTCATTCCTGTTGGGGAATGATTTTTCCCTGTACGATTCTAATTCGTTCAAAGCCTCGGTCGAGAATCAGCAGTATAAGCTCAATACCGAAAACAGGCGGAAGATACGCCGCTTCGTTCGCCACAATGAGGCGGATATCAGTATTCCGCTTCAAAGCATCTGGCTCGATCCCGAGAGTTTTAAAGTAACGCGGGTACTGCTGAAAGAAGCCGACCGAAACAGCCGTAAGTTCCAGGCTACGTATACCGATTTTAAGGAGGTGGATGGGAAAAGGATACCTTCCGGTCTTGATTTTAAAGTAGAAACCGAAGAGAAAAAGATAGGGATCAGGATTGCCTATTCGAAAATACAGATTGACCAGGTACTGACATACCCTTTCAGGATACCTGATAATTATACTGAGATAAAGGAATTACAACCGGAGAAATAATGACAGGGAATGCCCGAAAATTAAGCCGGCTTTTTTTATTCCGGTGTTGCAGTATTGTATTTATTCTGCTCGGATTTGTAGCAGTAAGCATGTATGCCCAAAATGATAAAAACAAATTACAAAGCCGGAAATCGCGGCTGGAAAAAGAAATTCTCGAAACCAACAGGGAGCTGGAACAGACCAAGTTAAACAAATCGGCCAACCTGAACCAGCTGGTTCTGATCAACAAAAAAATTAACAAACGTGAAGAGCTGATCAATGCCATAGAGCAGGAAGTAGGGAGTATCGAAAGCCAGGTGAAAAACATGAATGATACTATCGAACGTATTGCGGCTAATCTCAATAGTCTGAAAGCTGAATATGCCCGTATTATCTCTTCAACCTACCGTAACAGGAGCGCTTACAACCGGCTGATGTTCGTTTTCTCGTCGCACAACTTCAACCAGGCTTATAAACGCCTGAAATACCTCCAGCAATATACTGAATACCGTAAGGAACAGGTCAAATCCATCACCGAAAACCAGCGGGTACTGGCGGCTTCGAAGCTTGAGCTGGAGAAACGAAAATCCTCGAAACTGACTTTAAAACATTCGCAGGAACAGGAGCGCAATATACTGGCCGATGAAAAAACGGAAAAAGACGGTAAGATAAAAAATCTTACCACCCAGGAGAAAAATCTGCTGATAAAACTTCGTAAAAACGAAGAAGCACTCAACAAACTGCAGATTGCCATCGAAGCTGTGGTAGCCACCGAGATCAGGAAAGCGAACGAAGAAAAAGCAAAGAAAGCTGCCGCTGTAGCCGAAGCCGGCCGAAGGGCCATTGCTGAAGCCGACAGGAAGGCACGTGCAAAAGCGGAAGCCGAAATGCGGGCCCGTAAAAAGGCTGCTCCCGGCGTTAAAAAGAATGAACCGCCTATGCGGGAACCTATTGCAAGAGTGGAGGAAACAAGGCCCGCAGCGCCAAAACCGGCCCCGGTAAAGTCAAACAGCATGTCGGTCACAGCCGAAGATGTGGCTCTCACCGGTAGTTTTGCCGGCAACAAAGGCCGTTTACCTTCACCGGTCGATAAGGGTTCGGTCATCTCCTCTTTCGGCGAGCATCCTCATGCGGAATTTCAGAATATCAAGATAAAAAACAATGGCATTGATATATTATCGGCCCAGGGAGCACAGGCTAAGGTGGTTTTCGACGGGGAAGTGTCGAGTATCATTTTTATTGCCAACCTGAATTATGTGGTGATTGTTCGGCACGGAGATTATCTCACGGTTTATTCCAATCTCGAAAACGTGTCAGTGAAAAAGGGTGACAGGGTCAAAACAAGGCAATCGCTGGGAACCGTTTCAACCGGGCAGGGAGAATCCCGTTCGCGGCTGCATTTTGAGCTCTGGCAGGGAACCATAGTGCTGAATCCGGCCGGTTGGTTGAATATATAACAACTTCTTCAGTCGAAAATACAGAACAGCAGCAGCTTGCAAATCTACAGGAACCAGGAGCTACAGATGCCGTAACCGGGGCTGTTTCCCGAATGTTTCACTAGGGTTGTGAACCTTCCGCAAGAATGTAAAATAGTAAAACGGTGATGGGTTCTGCCGGCCTGGCTGAGCCCGGTTTATCCCCGGCGGGACAAGGATTCTCTCCTTTGTGGTTGTCGGACCATGCCTGGCAGGCGACCGAAACAAGGTGAATATTTGAAAAATGCTTTCCGCCGAAATGGGGACCTTCCAGCCTGATTTTATTCTCATTTCTGTGCCTGAGGGTGTATGTTATTTATAATGAGCATTTTGCTATAAGTATTTTTAGCGGCAGGTTTCATAACAATATTCATTTTTTTAGAACTTTTATGTTAAAAAGTGATTTATTGCGTATGTATTTGCTTTAACTTTGCACCTTACACTAAGAAAAACCGAACATTATGAGTAGAATTGGTCCAACCGAAATAATTCTTATCCTAGCCATTGTACTTTTGCTTTTTGGCGGAAAAAAAATACCCGAACTTATGAAAGGCATGGGAAAAGGGGTGAAAAGTTTTAAAGACGGCATGAAAGAAGAAGATGAGGATGTGAAGCCAAATACGAATACCGGTAAGTAATACGTTATTGTGGAGTATAAACTGACTGCTTAGCTGCCACTGGCTCCCGCATAGTTAGCATACCGGCCTGAAAAACATCCTGACCGCATATCAATACTGTGATTTTATCCGTTTTGTTTTTTGAACAACCAATTGTGCATTACTAATATGAGGGACACATTCCGGATCGTGTGTTTTTTGTATTTTTAGCGTATGTATGTTCGGGAGGTACAGAACGGGGAGAGTCGTAATTATAGCTTATAAATCTGAGGAAAAAAGAATGAAGAAAACACGGAGTATATTATTAGGGCTTTTACTCGGAATGGCTGTTACCCTAAGCGCACAGCAGGCCGGGGAATATTCCACTCCCGCCAAAGTGCCCGGTGATCTGGAGTTAATCGGCGATAACTGTATTGTAGCTGCTTTGGATAGCCTGAGTACACTCAAATATTTTGAAAGTTCTGAAAATACGAAAAACAGGTTATCCGAAAACAAGTATAACTTCCTTCCTAATTTCATCCCCACCTATCCCGATTCGGTGTATTATTACCGCATGCAGCGCCTCGATGTGGAATCACCCATGGAGCTGACGTATAACTCGTATGTCCGCATGTTTATTGACATGTACGCAAATAAAAAACGGGGTACCACGGCACGCGTTCTCGGGCTGGCCCAGATGTATTTTCCCATGTTCGAGCAACAGCTTGACAAATACAACATCCCGCTTGAGATGAAATACCTGGCCATAGTGGAATCGGCCCTCAACGGCAAGGCCCGTTCCCGGGTTGGTGCAGGAGGATTATGGCAGTTTATGTATTATACAGGAAAAGTGTACGGCCTCGAAGTTACCTCCTATGTTGACGATCGCAACGACCCGCTGAAAGCTACGGTGGCGGCCTGTCGTCATTTTAACGATCTGTACAATATGTACCACGACTGGTTCCTGGTGCTGGCAGCCTATAATTCGGGACCGGGCAATGTAAACAAGGCGATCAGGCGTTCGGGCGGCAAGATGAATTTCTGGGAAATTATGCCCTATCTGCCACGCGAAACACGCGACTACGTACCTGCTTTCATTGCTGTGAACTATGTGATGGCCTATTCGAACGAGCATAACATTTACCCGGTTATGCCCAAAATACTGTTCCACGAAACCGATACCGTGGCGGTTCATCAGCCGCTTACCCTCGGGATACTGGCCGATAAACTAAAAATCAACATCAGCGATCTGGAATTTCTGAACCCAACCTTTCGTACGGGTTTTATTCCGGCCACGCCCGCCAATCCCTTTTATATCCGCCTGCCTCAAAAGTCGATTGCCGACTTCATCAATAATGAGCCTTATTTTTATGCGTATTTCCAGTTAAAGGGCTATGATGCCAACCAGTTCCGGCCTCTCGATAATGCCGATTACGATGTGGTCACCAAACGGATTACGGTTAAAGTACGCAAAGGCGAAACCCTTGCAACCATTGCCCGTAAATATGATTGTTCTTCCTCCGAAATCAAAAGGTGGAACAAGCTGAAAAAGTCTTCGGTGTATAAGGGCCAGTCTTTAAAAATCTTTGTTCAAACCCAGCTTCCGGCCGTAAGGGCTAAATCGCCGAAAACGCTTCCTGAAGCCCTGGATGTGGCTACAAAAAAAGATTCGGTTTCGTCGGACAACACTATGGCTGCCATTCACCGAAAAGCCAGCATTCCCGAAGTGAAGCCGGTGTACCACCAGGTAAAAAAAGGGGAAAACCTGGGAAAAGTAGCTGCCAAATACCATGTTACCACCAAAAACCTCATAGCCTGGAACAACCTGAAAGGTAAGAATCTTTTATTGGGCCAGAAAATCAGGGTAAATGCACCCGGGAAAACGGCAGTAGATGAATCGGAAACGGAAAATACGGAAACTGTAAATGTTAAGTCATCGGCTTCCGCTAAGCAAACCGTATTCAATGCCAGGTATTATATCGTAAAAAAAGGAGATTTCCTTTCAAAAATTGCAACGGATAACGGCATAACTACACAGGACCTGATCAGCTGGAATTCGCTGGAAAGCAACAGCCTGCTTACAGGACAGAAACTTAGGGTTAACCCGCCCGACACCGGAAGCGCTTCGAAAACCCTGGTTCAAAAAACGCCTGTAAAAGAGGCTGAGCATACGGCCGAAGGCGATTTGAAACTGGTGTACTACACGGTTAAATCGGGGGATACGCTCTGGAGCATATCGCAGAAATATAATGGAGTGACTATTGACCAGCTGAAGGTGTGGAATAAACTCACCGGCAAAAACGGACTTAAAGTAGGGCAAAAAATTAAAGTCATTCTGCCGGCCGGCTAAAATTCAGCTGCCCTGGGTTTCCTCTGCAGCTATCCGGAACGGGTCAGGGTATTTTATATCAGACCTATGTTGCCAAAGCAGGAAAATCAGCATACGTTGCTGGTTTTTAAATGTACTTCAGACTGAGAACTTAAACCGGGATGCAGTTTTTTAACGGTACAAATGGTGATCTCCTTCCATTTTTCTGTCTTTTTACATGCTCCTGCCCGTACAATTTTTACTTTCCTCCCATACTCACACCTTTCCAGTTATAAATGGTAATATTGTTCCGGAATATAATTTTCATATTGCTTGCGGTTTTTTTATGGACTTCCTGTGAAGATCGTAAAAGTATAGGACCTGAAGCCACCGGAGGCGGAGGCGAGATATGGGTGGTATGCAGCAACTCTTTGTGGGAAAGCCCTGTTGGGGATTCAGTCCGTACGGCACTAACGCGTGAAATGCAAGGCTTGCTACCTGCCGAACCTGAATTTACGCTGATCCATATTGCTGAAAAGGACTTTAATGAGGTACTGAAAACCAGGCGGAATGTTTTAACTCTGGGCCTCAGCCCGACAATTAAAATAGGCCGGGTCGAAACACTGGTAAATGTGTGGTCGCATCCCCAGCGGGTAGTAAAAGTGGAGGGTTCGGGCGATACGGCCATTTTGAACGCTTTTACAAAGAACAGCGGGGCCATCAGGGAGCTTTTCAATCAGAATGAAAGGGCCTGGTTTAGTGCGCGGAATGCAATTCAACCTGGTTTAACAGTAGGGAAAATACTTTCCGATGAGTTCGGGATTAATATGGAGATTTCAGGTGATTTTCAGCAGGTAAAAAAAACCGGAGATTTCCTGCTGCTGCAAAACGATAGCAAGGCTGCCACTCTGGGTCTGATGATCTGTACTTTTCCCTACAATGATACGGCATTGCTAAATCCGGCTACTATATTGACTGTACGCGACAGCTATTCAAAATTAGCCGCACAGGGGCTTCCCCCTGTATCGATATTCTCGGTTGACAGGGATACCCTGGCACCTGTTTCGGAAAAGATGATCTTCAAAGGTATGTTAGCCGTTAAAACCTTGGGATTATGGAAATCCAATGAGGGTTCCAAGGGCGGCCCCTTTATTAATTACACCATTATTGATGCGCCCCGGCAGAGGGTTATCGTTTTTGACGGGTATATACATGCACCGGGAAAGACAAAGCGCGACTATATCCGGCAATTTGAATCCATTTTCTGGGGAGCGGAGTTCGTGAATCCGGTAAAGCAAAAAAGCAGGTAATTCGCCTCTACATCACCCTCGGTTGAATATTACGATGAACCATACCGGGCCCGGCGGATAAATCCCCCGGGCTTTCGATTCTATTGTTTAACCCCTTTGGTTCATTTTAGTTTATGGTATTATTACGCTGATAATAACGGAAGAAACGGTTTTACCACGACAAACGGGCAGCTGAAACATTTATTTAAATGGATTTGTAAAACCGGGAATATTTTGTTCTACATTTGACCGCTTGGTTAAAACACATGGTTAAACCAAAAGATTAAACCTTTCGATGCATGACTATAGCAGGTGAACATACCGAAAATCAAATACTTACTTCCGCCCGTGACGTTTTTATTGCCAAGGGGTACGAGGGTGCCCGTATGCAGGAAATTGCCGATCGCGCGGGAATAAACAAAGCTTTGCTGCATTATTACTTCCGCAGCAAGGAGAATCTCTTCGATGCCGTATTCAGTGAAGTGGCCTCCCATCTGTTTCCTGCCATGAAACAATTGCTCGAATCGGACCTGGGGCTGAAGGAAAAGATCACCTTTTTCGTAAAAATCTACCTGAAGGCTTTGAACGAAAATCCTTATATCCCGGCATTTGTTATCAATACACTGAACACTAACCCGGATGGGTTTCTGAAATACATTAAAAAAGCAGGTGTGAATCCCCTTTTGCTTCAGAAACAGATAGAAGACGAAGCCGGCAGGGGACTGATACGGGCCGTTAAAGCGGAACATTTACTGGTAAACATAATAGCCATGTGCATTTTTCCTTTTGTAGCGAGGCCTATTGTGCAGAATATTTTTGAGATGAATGATGAAGAATACCGCTTTTACCTGGAATCAAGGGAAACAGAAATCATTGATTTTGTATTAAAATCGATACGTTTATGATGTACAGAACCATTTTGCTTTTTATTACGCTTACTCTTGCTACCGGCGCATCCGCACAACAGCGAACTGTCACACTAGGGGATTGCCTGTCCGCTGCCATGAAGAATCACCCGCTATCGGCTCAAAATGATAACTATGCACGAACCAGCAGTCTTCAGCAACAGAATATCGATAACGGCAAGCTCCCGCAATTGAACGTTAACGGGCAGGCAACCTACCAGAATGAGGTGGTTGGACTGCCTTTCAAGATTCCGGGAGTAGCAACTCCCCAGATACCAAAAGCACAGTATAAAATGTCGCTGGATGCCAATCAGCTTATTTATGGGGGAGGGAACATAGCCGCCCAGGATGAGGTGGAAGATTACAGCCGGAAGATTAATCAGTTGAATAACGATGCCGAACTGTATAAAATGCGTGAGCGGATTAATCAGTTGTATTTCAGTATTTTACTTTCGGACTTGAATGCTGACGTAATCAGGAACACCATAACCGATCTCAACAGTCGCCGTGTTAAAATAGATGCCTCGGTTAAAGAGGGCATATTACTCCCTTCTTCGGCCGATGTGCTGCAGGCTGAAATATTGAAAGCTGGCCAGCGATTACTGGAAACCAGCTCGCAGAAACAAGCACTGGTAAATACCCTGCAGGTGCTCACCGGGCTGCCCCTGGACGAAAATGCGGCTTTCGTTCAACCCGATTTACAGGTTGACCTTTCAGTATATTCCAACACCCGGCCCGAATATGGGGTTTTCGGGTTGATGCAGCAGAAACTCGAAGCCACTAAAAAGCTTTCTGTTGCTAAAGACCTGCCTAAGGTATTTGGCTTTGGAACGGCAGGCTACGGGAATCCGGGTTATAATTTCTTCAAGGAAGGCTCTGCTTTTTTCTATACCGTGGGTGCAAAAGTAAGCTGGAATTTCTGGAACTGGCATCAAACCGAACGCGAAAAACAGGTACTCGACCTGAACAGCCGCATCATCGAAAACCAGAAGAACGCCTACGATATGGCCAACAAGGCTCAGGTACAGCAATACCTGCAGGATGTTTCAAAATCAGGTGAACTGATAAAGAGTGATGAGGAAATCATTAAACTGCGAAAATCCATCACCCTTTCGGCCGCTTCCCAACTCGAAAACGGAACCCTTACCGCCACCGAGTTTATAAGCGAACAACTGTCGGAAGAGCAGGCCATGCTGACTCTTAACCTTCATAAAATGCAGTTGCTGCAGTCGAAAGCGCTTTACAAGGCTGCAACAGGAGGCTTGTAGCTCCTGACGAATTCAGAACTGACGCTTTGGCATTCGAGTACTTTACGAAGTCATCAAATTCAGAATATAAACACAAGCTTGCGACTAAACCGAATAAACTCTTATTTAGTATGAATAAATCATCCCTGACAATGGCCAATGTGCGCACTATATTGGTAATGACAGCAATAGTAGGGTTATCATCCTGTACCAACAACAACAAGCTAAGTGATGCTTACGGGAATTTTGAGGCCGTACAGGTAACCATTTCGGCCGAGAGTGCCGGCAAGATTCATTACCTGAAGGTGGAAGAAGGTTCGCAGCCCGATTCGGGTAGCATTGTAGCCCTGATCGACACCACCGATCTGTACCTGAAAAAACTTCAGTTGCAGGCGCAGAAGATGGCGGTTTCGGTAAAAAGAAGCAGCGTGCTGAGCCAGATCGATGTGCAGCAACAGCAAAAGGCAAATCTGCTGACCGATAAAAACAGGGTCACGAAACTCCTGGCCGATAAGGCGGCTACCGCCAAGCAACTGGATGATGTGAACGGAGCCATCGACCTGGTGGATAAGCAAGTGGCTTCCATTCGCACCCAGGATGCAGGTATTGCCGAAGAAATGGAGGTTATCGACAGGCAGATTGCCCAGGTGAATGAATCAATCCGGAAGTGTTACGTGCGCAACCCGGTGAGAGGAACCGTATTGAGTAAGTTTGCCGAAGCCGGCGAGATTGCGGCTCCTGGTCGGGCGCTTTATAAAATTGCCGATCTTAGCGTGATGGAACTGAAGGTGTATGTTTCGGGTACCCAGCTTCCGGCTGTAAAACAAGGCCAGCAGGTGGAAGTGCTGATTGATGCCGACAAGAAATCAAACCGGAAACTGAGTGGAGTCGTTAGCTGGATTTCACCCAAGGCGGAATTTACCCCTAAAATCATTCAAACCAAGGAAGAGCGCGTGAACCTGGTGTATGGCGTAAAGATCAGGGTTCCCAACGATGGCAGCCTGAAAATAGCCATGCCGGCAGAGGTAAATTTTACAGCAAAAAACTGAAAAAGAGTCGGTCAGGAGAAATTCGCCGGCAAGAGGAATGTAAACACTCTGCCGGAGGTGCATTTTCCTGAGTTTCACAACCCGGCGGAACCCGGTACCTGGCACATGGAAGATCAAACTGGTTTCAGAGTTTCAAAAACCAACCCGGCACCTGTTTGCGTTAGCTTTATTCGAACCACCGATTTGCCAATAAATACAAATTCCCAATCCATCAACCAAGTTAAATCCAAATCTGAAACCTATGAAAATCACTATCGTTGCTGCACTACTGATCATTTCGCTGGCTTTTGCCACCAGGTCGAACGCCCAGGGAAAACCGGATAAAATCGTGGGATATTACCTCACTTACGATGACGAAACCAATGCCGAAAAATCGCAGGTTCAAATCTATAAAGATCCTAATGGCAAATACTACGGCAAAATTGTATGGCTGAAAGAACCCTCAAAAGATGGCAAACCCAAGGTTGACGATAAAAACCCGGAAGTAAAACTGCAGAAACGTGCCATTCTCGGTCTCGAAATGTTGAAAGGATTCAAATACGACGCTTCTTCGGATGAATGGGTGGGCGGTTCTATCTATAATCCGGCCAGCGGAAAAACATACAATTGCTATATCAACTTCGAATCGGCCAACCGGATCAAAATCAGGGGCTTTATCGGAGCATCCTGGATGGGCCTGGGCAAAACGGCTCATTGGACAAAAGAAGCTGTTTTGCGCAAATAAGCCTGAAGGGTGCAGGATTAAGGATTTCGGGGCGGTATTCATTTTTCTCCCCGGCGGACTTAAGCTTGCACCTGTATTTTTCCTGTCATTAAAATATAAGTATGTCATCCAACTCATCAATACAGGCCGGTCATATCACGAAGAAATACGGTGAAAAAGTCGCATTGGATGATATTTCATTTGAGGTGGCCAAAGGCGAGCTGTTTGGTTTTATAGGACCCGACGGGGCCGGGAAGACTACTTTATTCCGGATTATTACCTCCCTGCTCATCCCCGATGCCGGTTCAATGACTGTTGAAGGGCTTGATAGCGTTACGGATTATGTAAAGCTGCGTAAAATACTGGGTTATATGCCGGGGCGGTTTTCGCTGTACCAGGATCTGACCGTGGAAGAAAATCTTCGGTTTTTTGCGGGTATTTTCAAAACCACTCCCGAAGCCAATTACGAGCTGGTTAAAGATATCTACAGCCAGATTGAGCCGTTTAAGAAACGTAAAGCCGGCAAGCTGTCGGGAGGCATGAAACAAAAACTGGCTTTGTCGTGTGCATTGATCCACCGGCCCGAAGTGCTGATCCTGGATGAACCTACCACCGGCGTGGATGCCGTTTCGCGTATCGAATTCTGGGAAATGCTCGATAAGCTGAGGAAAAGTGGAATTACCATCGTGGTTTCCACGCCTTATATGGATGAGGCATCGCGCTGCGACCGGGTTGCCTTGATACAAAACGGTAAAATTATGAGCATCGACACTCCCGGGGCTATACGGAATAATTACGGACAGGCTCTTTGGGCGGTGAAAGCTGACGATATATACCGCTTGCTTGTCGACCTGAGGCATTTTAAGGCTTGCCGCACGGCCTTCCCGTTCGGGGAGCACATTCACCTGTCGCTGAGCGATGCCTCGGTTAAACCTGCTGAAATTGCCGCCTATCTGAAAGCGGCAAACCACCTCAATGTGGAGATCACCCAGATTGAACCCTCCATTGAAGATTGTTTTATGGAAATGATGCGGGCGGTATGATAAGCCTGAATGGTTGAGAAACCAGAAGAGTCGCAGCGTTTGAGAAAAACCGAGTGAAGAATTGCGTAACCTCGTGTTTCGGAGAATGTTGAAGCATTTTAATCAGTAGCGCGTTCGATACCTCGGAAACTGAACATGAACCATTGAACCCTAAGGGCCTTTGACCCCCGGACTCACCCCAGTTTTAACAATTAAAGTCCATACGCTCATATCATTACTCTCCCTGTCTCCCTATCTCCCCGTCTCCCCTTCTCCTTGTCCCCCTTCTCCTTGTCCCTCTCATCCTTCTAAACCTTCTAATCCCTCCCCGAAGTGCCCATCATCGAAGTCGAAAACCTGGTCAAAAAGTTCGGCAGTTTTGTTGCCAACGACCATCTTACTTTTTCAGTAGAGGCCGGTGAAATCTATGGTTTCCTGGGAGCCAACGGTGCCGGCAAAACCACGGCCATGAAGATACTGTGCGGGTTGTCGGCTCCTACCTCCGGCAAAGTGATGGTGGCAGGCTATGATGTAGCCCGTCAGTCGGAAATGGTAAAGAAACGGATTGGCTATATGAGCCAGCGTTTTTCGCTGTTCGAGGACCTGTCGGTATGGGAGAATTTCCAGTTTTACGGGGGCATTTACGGGCTGCCGGCTGCAAAAATCAGGCAAAGGACCACCGAACTGCTGGGCCGGCTGGGACTGGAAAGTGAAAAGAACCAGCTTTTAGGGTCACTTCCCCTTGGATGGAAACAGAAGCTGGCTTTTTCGGTCGCCATTATACATCAACCTTCCATCGTATTCCTCGACGAGCCCACCGGTGGCGTCGATCCCATCACCAGGCGACAGTTCTGGGAAATCATTTACGAAACAGCCAGCCAGGGAATTACCGTATTCGTAACCACGCACTATATGGACGAAGCCGAGTATTGCAGGCGCGTAAGCATTATGGCCGACGGCCGCATTGTAGCACTCGATACCCCGGCCAATTTGAAAGCGAAATACCAGGCCGCCAATATAGAGGAGGTGTTTTTAAAGATCGCAAGGAGTTGAAAAATGTGGGATGTGGGATGTGGGATGCCTACATTAGGATGGAATAACAAACAAGGACAATGAATATCAGGAATACGCTCAGTCATACGCATCACTGCCCAGCCGGGTGGTTTATTCGCTCATCAATCAACTTCTTACCTTTAACTACAAACCAGGATGTATCTCTTATAAGCCCTTTCCCATATCATACATCATACATCCGAAATCTAACATCCAACATTTCATGAGAGGTTTTATCATTAAAGAGTTTTACCATATTTTCCGCGACATCCGTTCGATGGTTATACTGTTCGGTATGCCGGTAGTACAGGTATTGCTTTTTGGATTTGCACTTTCAACGGAAGTGAAGAATGCGCCGGTGGCCATCATCGACCATTCCAACGACCAGGTTACCCGTGCCATCACCTCCAAACTGTTGTCGTCAGGGTTCTTTGTCCTGAGCGACCAGGTGCCGGGCGAGGGGCATATTGAAGAGGTTTTCAGGCATGGAAAAGTAAAGGAAGTGATTATTTTTGAAAATGACTTTGCCGCCAAACTGGAAAAAGACCACCAGGCCGGCATGCAGGTGATTGCCGATGCCAGCGACCCGAATACGGCTAACCTGCTGGTAAATTATACTTCGGCCATCGTAAACGACTACCAGCAGGAATACCTCAAAGGCATGTTGCTACCGGCGACCATTACCACCCAGACACAGATGATGTATAACCCGGCCCTAACCAGTATTTACATGTTTGTTCCCGGGGTTATTACCATACTGCTGATGCTTATTACGGCCATGATGACCTCCATTTCCATTGCAAAGGAAAACGAAATGGGCACCATGGAAATTCTGCTGGTGTCGCCCATGCGCCCTATACAAATAATCGCAGGCAAGGTAATTCCTTATGTTTTGCTTGCCTTCGTGAATGCTGTCTCCATATTGCTGCTGAGCTACCTGGTGCTGGGCATGCCGGTGAAAGGCAGCCTTGTTCTTTTACTGGCCGAAAGCCTTCTCTTTATAGTGATGGCGCTGTCGCTGGGAATTTTTATTTCAACTATCAGCAAGAGTATGCAAATGGCCATGATGCTTTCGATGTTTGCCCTGATGTTGCCGACTATACTGCTTTCGGGCTTCATTTTCCCGATAGAGAATATGCCGCTGCCGCTTCAGATTTTCAGCAATATCATGCCCCCGCGCTGGTTTATTATCATAGTGAAATCAATAATGATAAAAGGATTGGGCTTTCAGTACATCTGGAAGGAAACGCTGATCATTGCCGGCATGGCGCTGTTTTTTATAGCGCTGAGTATTAAGAAGTTTAAGGTCAGAATGGATTGATGGGATTGATGGGATTGATGGGATTGAAGGGATTGAAGGGATTGATGGGATTGATGGGATTGATGGGATTGATGGGATTGATGGGATTGA
>CAIPFN010000059.1 GCA_903864265.1 uncultured Bacteroidales bacterium
GTTATTCACTATTCGTTATTCACTATTCATTTTTCACTTCCCCTCATTCCCTGTCCCAATCCTCAGCCGGTTATGATTTAAGTAAAATAAATTTACTTTTAATGGGCCTGGTGCTATAAATAGTTCAACGTATTAAAATTATTTGCCCGTTAAAATAAAAAAAATTACTTTCTTTGTATTGATTGATTAACATCTGTGGGTTTGCGGGTTTTGTGATCTCATGCAACGCCGAAGTTTTGTAAACTTTTTTTAAGAATCGATAGCATTTCAACATGGGAACAGAAAACCAGACATCCGCTGCAGCTCTCCGCCAAAGGGCCGAGGACCTATTGAAAAAGAACCCGCTTGCGCCAAACGTATGGGATGATTCGGATAACGGCATACGGAAGATTCTTCACGAAATGGAAGTATACCAGGTTGAACTGGAAATGCAGAATGAGGCGCTACTTCAGTCGGAATCAGCCACTGCGGAAGCAATCCGCTCCTATACTGATTTGTACGAGCAGGCGCCCATGGCCTATTTTACCTTTTCGGGCGAGGGCGTAATCCTGGAACTCAACCTCAACGCAGCTTCCATGCTAGGGAAAGATCGCCTGCAATTACGAAACAGCCGTTTCGGCTTTTTTGTTTCCGAAAATACGAAACCCGTTTTTAATCATTTTCTCGAAAATATTTTCAGTAGCGGCATACAGGCATCCTGTGAGCTCAGCCTTTCCACCGGGGCCGGCAAGCCGGTGTTCATTAATATTAGCGGCACGATGAGCGGGGATGGACAAAAGTGCCTGGCTACCGCTGTGGATATAACGGATCAGAAACGAGCCGCCGAATTGCTTGGGATTTCGGATCATCAGAAAAAACTAATCCTCGAAGCTACCGCTGACAGCATACTCGGAATGGATGTGCAGGGTCAGTTTACTTTTGCCAACCCAATGAGCATTAAAACTCTTGGATACAGCCTTGAAGAATTACTGGGGACTAACTTTCATTCCGTTTTTCACCATCACGATCCCTCGAATACGGATAACCCTTGCAGCGATTGCCATATCCGCTCCACCCTTACACGAGGGGAGCCAAAGCAGGGCGAAGATTTTTTCCTGTGGAAGGACGGGAGCCGTTTCCCTGTCGAATTCAGCAGCCAGCCCATCATCGAAGATAAGCGGATTACAGGCGCTGTTGTGACTTTTCGCGACATTACCAGCCGCAAACTCCTCCTTGAAAATCTCAGCCAGAGTGAAAAACGGTATAAATCCCTGTTCCGGGAAAGTGGTTCGGTGATGCTTATTTTTGATCCGGCTAACGGTGCCGTTAAAGATGCCAATGCGGCAGCCTGCCAGTTTTATGGATGGTCGCTGGAGGAATTGCAGTCGAAAAACATGTCGGATATCAACACCTTATCCAGGGAAGTAATGCTGGCCAATATGCTGAAAGCCAGGCAGGGAAACCAAAACCATTTCTTCTTTAAACATCGCCTGGCCAATGGCGAAATACGCGATGTGGAAGTATATTCAACACCAATCAGCGTTGCGGATGAAACGCTTTTGTATTCCCTTATTCATGATATTTCGGACCGTGTATTGGCCGAAACGGCTTTACAGCAAAGTGAATTAAAATACAGGAACCTGATCGAAAATATCAGCGATGTAATTTTTGAAGTGGATACCCAGGGCACGATACTCTATATCAGTGCTTCGATCAAAAAAATACTGGGGTATACCGATGCTGAAATCATCGGCCGTAATTTCGTGGATTTTACCGGGATAAACAGTTCGCAACTCTTGCAAAGGTTATCGGAACTCCATGAAAAAAAAGAATTAGTCAATGATTACCAGATCCTGTCGAAAAGCGGTGAAATCCGCTGGATGCGGCTGTCGTCGCATGCCCTGATTCAGGAGGGTGAATTCACGGGTGCTGCCGGAACGATTATCGATATTACCGCCCGAAGGCTGGCGGAACAAGCCCTGCTGGAGAGCGAGTCCCGGTACCGCACCCTCGCTAACTCCGGGCAGGCCCTCATATGGACCACTACCCCCGACAAGAAATGCAATTATTTCAACCAGGTATGGCTCGACTTCACAGGCAGGACCCTGGAGCAGGAACTTGGCGATGGCTGGGCCGAAGGGGTTCATCCCGACGACCTGGAATATTGTTTTAATATCTTTTCCACCTCTTTCGACAGGCGCGAAGCCTTCAGCATGGTGTACCGGCTTCGCCGCCACGACGGGGAGTACCGCTGGCTGCAGGACAATGGTACTCCGCAGGCCGACAGCCAGGGTAATTTTATAGGATATATCGGGCATTGCCTGGATATTACCCAGCATAAGCTTAACGAAGAAGCCCTGCTCGAAAGCGAACAACAATTACAAGGCGCATTTCAATATTCGGCCACCGGTATGGCATTGGTTTCACCCCAGGGGAATTTCCTGAAAGTAAATTCCCGGCTGTGTTCCATGCTTGGATACAGTGAGTCTGAATTGTTGTTGTTTACATTCCAGCAGATCACACATCCCGACGACCTTGACGCAGATATGGCTTTCGTCGGGCAGATGCTGGCCGGGGAAATCAATACGTACCGTTTGGAAAAGCGATATTTCCATAAATCGGGCGAGATTGTCTGGGTGCAGTTAAATGTATCTATCGTGAAGGATAAAGCAGGCTCGCCTCTTTATTTTGTGGCCCAGATTGAGGATATTAACGCGATCAAAGAGGCGGAAGCTCATGCCAGGCAAATCAACGAACTACTTGCTTTCCTGGCGCAGCAGCATGGTAGCGATCCGGAAAATGATTTTTTCCGTTCGCTCGCTCAAAACCTGTCAGCAACCCTCGATGCCACGTATGTTTGCATCAGCAGTCTGGAAGATGACGGTCAGCATGCCCGCACCCTGGCGGTGTGGCGCGATGGTAATTTCGGGGAGAATAGCGTAAACGCCCTGCAGCATACTCCCTGGAACGAGCTTGTAAACAAAAAAGTATGTTGTTTCCCCACCGGCGTTTCGGAACTTTATCCCCGCGATCCGTTGTTACAGGACATAAAGGCAGTAAGTTATGCCGGAGTTACCCTGTTGAACCATAATGGAGAAGCCGTAGGATTGATTGCCGTTGTAAAGCAGGAGTTACTGGCCAACCCCGGCCAGACAGAAGATTTACTCAAATTGGTAGCCATCAGGGCTTCGGCTGAACTGGAACGGATGAAAGCCGCTGATCTACTGAAACAGCAGATTGTGCTTACGCAAAATGTACTGGATACCACACCCGGTTTTTTAATGCTCAAGGACAGCCAGGGGATTTACCGTATGGTTAACCAGGCTTTTTGCAATTTTATGGGCCTGTCGAAGGCTGACATCATTGGCAAGACCGATTATGAGCTTTATCCCGGTGAAGAAGCGGACGAATTTTTTATAAGTGATCAGGAGGTGATCCATACCGGCAGTGCCGAATCCAAGGATTGGCCGGTAGCAGGGACTAAAGGGAAGCAATGGCTGCATATCATCAAAACGGCTGTCAAAGATAGGGCTGGGGTGAATTCCGGACTACTTTGTTCGGTAACCGATATTACCGCCCGTAAACTGGCCGAAGTGGAACTGCAGGGCAGCGAAGCCAACCTGGAAGAAGCTCAGCGAATGGCTCAAACCGGGAGCTGGGAATGGGACATGATTTCGGATACCGTAAAGTGGTCGAAACAGATGTACCGCGTTTATGGCATCGATGCCGCATCCTACGACGGGAAACCGGAATCCCTGCTGAAAGTGATACACCCCGACGACCAGGCCCTTTTTATCAAAAGTATGAAGAGTTATCTGGCGGATGGTAAATCCCCTGCCCTGGAGTACCGTGTAATCCACCCCGACGGCTCGGTACATCTTATGCGTGCTGATGGCCGCCTGGAGTTGGATGCCTCCGGAAAACCCGTCAGAACTTATGGCACCGTGCAGGATATCACCAATCGGCGACAGTCGGAGGATGCTTTGCGCCTGAGTGAGGAAAAATACCGCGATATCTTTAATAATGCCCAGGAAGGGATTTTCCAGACCCATGTGGATGGATCGTATATATCGGTAAATAATTCACTTGCCAAAATGTACGGATTCGATTCGCCGGAGGAACTGATCAAAAGTCGCGTTGATATTTCAAGGGATGTGTATTCCGATCCGGATGAAAGAGCGCATTTTATAAGTTTCATGGAGGAGCATGGCTTTGTAAAGGGATATGAATATGAAGTAAAACGAAAAGACGGGGAAAAGATCTGGTTTTATGAAGATGCCAAAGCTATCAGGGACCAAAAGGGCCAGCTACTGTATTTTGAGGGTTTTGTAATCGATATTACCGAACGCAAACGGGTTGAGGAAACTTTAAAAAATAAAACAGCCATACTTACCAACCTGATTATCAACCTGCAGGAGGGCATTTTGCTGGAGGATGAAAACCGGAAAATTGCACTCACCAACCAGTTGTTCTGTACCATGTTCGGCATTCCGGCCCCGCCGGAGGCACTGCTTGGAGCAGATTGTACTACCTCGGCGGAGGAAAGCAAAATATTTTTTAAAAATCCGGATAAATTTATAACCGATATTGAACGGATCCTGGCCGAAAAGAAAGCCGTGTATAACGACGAACTGGAACTGATGGATGGACGCTTTTTTCAGCGCGATTATATTCCAACCTACACCGACAACAGGTACAGCGGCCATTTATGGAAATACCGCGACATCAGTGAGCGGAAACATGCCGCCATAAAACTGGGAAAGAGCGAAGAACGCTTCCGGCAGGTGGTGGAACAAAGCCAGGAAGTTGTATGGGAAGTGGATGCCAATGGATTATATACCTATGTAAGCCCTCTTGCTTTCGACATATACGGATATACGCCCGAACAGATGTGCGGGAAAATCTACTTCTACGACCTGCACCCCAGCCGGGGCCGGCAGGAGTTCAAGGCTGCAGCCTTCGAAGTATTCAGCCGGAAAGAAATATTCGGCAACCTGGTGAATAAAATTGTGAAACCCGACGGGAAGGAAAGGATAGTGCTTACCAATGGTATCCCAATACTGGACGAGAACGGAAACCTAAGCGGTTACCGGGGCATAGATGCTGATATTACCATACGCGTGAATGCCGAAAATGCCCTGAAGAAAAGCGAAGAAGACTATCGCTTTATCACCGAACGCTCCAGCGACCTGATTTTCGTATGCAGCTTCAAACCCGAACTGGCATTCGAATATGTAAGCCCCTCGTCCGAACAAATTACAGGCTACCTGCCTTCTGATTTTACACACCATCCGTATTTAGGAATGGAAATGGTGCATGTGGATGACCGGGCTACCCTTAAATTATTTATTGATAATTCCCTCCAAAGCGGCAATGTCGATACAGGCATCATCAGCCTGAGGTGGATCAGGAAGGACGGCACTGTGATCTGGACCGAAACCCAAAATATACCGATCTATAACGCGAAAGGAGAAATTACAGGCATACAGGGGAAAAGCACCGACGTAAGCGAACGGAAACAGGCTGAATTGATATTGAATGCCCGTATCCGCCTAACCGAGTTTGCCTATACGCATTCCAGGAACGAAGTACAGCAAAGGCTGCTCGACGAACTGGAACTCTTAACAGGCAGCTGCATAGGCTTTTTTCATGCTGTGAATGCGGATCAGATAACGCTCACCCTTCAGAGCTGGTCGACCAACACCCTGATGAATATGTGCCAGGCCAAAGCCATGGATCAGCACTACTCCATTGATAAAGCCGGCCTTTGGGTGGATTGCGTGCGTCAACGAAAAGCGGTCATTCATAATGATTATCTGAGCCTGCCTCACCGCAAAGGATTGCCCGAAGGGCATGCTCCCGTGATCCGCGAACTGGCTGTTCCCGTGTTCCACAACGAAAAAATAGTAGCCATTGTAGGCATAGGGAATAAGTCACTGGACTATACCCAGCGCGACATCGAAATTGTTTCCCGTCTTTCGGACCTGGCCTGGGATATAGCCGAACGCAAAGGGGTAGATGAAGACCTGAAAAAACTTTCACAGGCGGTCGAACAAAGCCCGGCTATCATATATATCACTTCCCTGGCAGGCAGCATTGAATACGCCAATGCCAAAGCACTCGAAATATCAGGTTATGACATGGAGGAACTGATAGGTGAGAACCCCAGGATCTTCAGTTCGGGCGAAAAGTCAAAAGCAGATTATAAAATGCTCTGGCAGGCCATTATGTCGGGGAAAGAGTGGAAAGGAGAGTTTCATAACAAAACCAAAAAAGGGGAGTACTATTGGGTGGCAGCTTCCATTTCGCCGGTGATGGATACAGCTGGGCTGATAACGCATTACCTGGCTGTGGAAGAAGATATTACCGGGCGCAAATTAACGGAGGCAAAAATCAGCCAGCAGAACGAACGACTGAATGCCATCATCAGTGCCATGCCTGATTTGATATTTGTGATTGATCGTGAGGGCACCTACACCGAGTTTTATAGTTCTTCGCCCGAGGCATTGCTGATACCCATGGATCAGATTGTGGGCACCAACCTGAATGCTCTGTTTTCCCCTGAACAGGCAAGCCTGCATCTGCAGAAAATTCAGGATTGTATCGATGGTAAACGGCTTTTGAGCTACGAATACACCGAGACCCTTAATGATGATTTACGTTACTATGAATCCCGTATGGCTCCCCTGGGTTCGGACAAAGTACTCAGCTTTGTCAGGGATATTACCGAACGCAGGAAAAATGAGCTGGTCATACTTGATCTGAACGTTAACCTGGAAAATAAAATTTCCGAACGCACGGTTCAGCTTTCCGAATCCAATGAACATCTCCAGCAACAGATTGAAGAACGACAGGCTGCAGCAGCGGCCCTGGAAGAAGCGTTGAGCCGGATTCAGAAAATTGCCGGCCGTATACCCGGTGTGGTTTATCAGTTCAGGCTGAATCCCGACGGTACTTCCTGCTTCCCCTTTGCCAGCGAAGGCATGCGCGATATCTACAGGGTCAGCCCTGAGGATGTGATAAGCGATGCATCCATGGTATTTACCCGCATTCACCCTGATGATATGGAAAGCGTTAGCGCCTCCATACAGCAATCGGCCAGGGAAATGAAAATCTGGAGGCAGGAGTATAGGGTTCAGTTTGATGACGGAACTATCAGCTGGTTATCGGGCAACGCCATGCCACAGCCTGAACCGGATGGTTCTGTACTTTGGCACGGCTTTATTTCGGATATCAGCGGCCGAAAACAGGCCGAAAACGAGTTAAGTCAGGTCACCACCCGCCTCACCCTGGCTGCAAGGGCCGGGGGCGTAGGCGTCTGGGATCTCGATGTGGTTAACAACATACTGGTATGGGATACGCAAATGTTCGGACTCTACGGGATTGCCGAAAAGGATTTCGGGGGGGCATACGAAGCCTGGCTGGCCGGTGTACACCCCGATGATGTGGATCAGGGCAATGCCGAAATACAGATGGCGATACGGAACGAAAAAGAGTTCGATACCGAGTTCAGGGTAGTGTGGCCCGATGGAACCATACGCAATATCAGGGCTTTGGGAATAGTTGAACGCGATAAAACAGGAAAGGCACTGCACCTGGTAGGCACCAACTGGGATATTACTTCCCAGAAACAAGCTGAGGATGCACTCCGGCAGAGTGAAGAGAAGCATAGCTCCATGATAGCCAATATCTCTGATGTAATCGGGATCATGGGTATAGATGGCGTGATGAAATACAAGAGCCCGAATATTACCAGGGACTTCGGCTGGCAGCCTGAAGACCTGGTGGGGACTGATGGCTGGTTAACGGTTCACCCCGATGACGTGGAACGTATACAGGCTGAGTTTATGAGTGTATTGCAGAAGGATAACCTGGAAAAAACGGTTGAATACAGGTATAAATGCAAGGATGGAAGCTATAAGCCGATTGAACTTACGGCTATCAACCTGGTGAACGATAAGGTGATTAGCGGAGTGTTGCTCAGTTACCACGACATCACCGAACGCCGGCAGGCTGAAGCTTTGCTGGAAGTAACCAGGCTCAATTACGAAACCTTTTTCAATACCATCGACGACTTTCTGTTTGTACTCGACGGGCAGGGAAATATCCTTCATACCAACAAAACGGTATTGCAACGCCTGGGGTACGACTACACTGAACTGATTAATAAGTCGGTGCTGATGGTTCATCCGGCCGAACGCCGCGATGAAGCCGGGCGCATAGTGGGCGAAATGCTGGCCGGTACGGCCGAATATTGTCCGGTGCCGCTACTGACTAAAACCAATGTTTACATCCCTGTCGAAACCAGGGTTAAACCCGGTTTCTGGGACGGTAAGCCGGTGATTTTCGGGGTCAGCAAGGATGTGTCGAAGATACAGCAGTCAGAAGAAAAGTTTTCAAAAGCCTTTCAGTTCAATTCTTCGCTCATGGCCATCACGCGTTTGCCGGAAAATAGCTTTATCGATATCAACGAAACCTTCCTCAGTGTCCTGGGTTATACGCGCGACGAAATAATCGGAAAAACCTCGGCTCAGTTAAACCTGTATGCCGATGACCATATCAGGGATGCCATTTTCGATAAGATCAACAATCAACAGCCGGTGCGGGAACTGGAAACACGCATTCGGACTAAATCAGGCACATTCGTAACGGGTTTGCTTTCCATCGACCCCATACGGATTGGCAACGATATGTGCATATTAGCTGTGATGGCCGATATTACCGAACGCAAAAAGGCGGAAACGGCACTGAAGGAAAGCGAAAACCGTTTCTCGCTCTTTATGGACTATTTACCGGCTGTAGTGTTTTTAAAGGACCATGAAGGGCGTACCCTGTTTGTGAACCAGTACATGGAAAATGCTTTCGGGGCCTCGGCATGGATGGGGAAAACCATGCTGGATATTTTCCCCGGCGAATTCGGGGAAAAACTGGTGGCCGACGACATAAATTCCATAAAACTGGGTTACCAGAAAATAGAAGAAAGCCTCTTACAACTCGACGGCAAACTGCACAATTTCGAAACTCAAAAGTTCGCCATTCACCGCTCGGGTATGGAGCCGCTTCTGGGTGGTGTTTCCATCGATATTACCGAACGCAAGCAGGTTGAAGACGAAATTATCAAGGCCCGGAATGAAGCCCAGAAAGCCAACGTAGCCAAGAGCGAGTTCCTTTCGCGCATGAGCCACGAACTGCGTACCCCTATGAATTCCATACTCGGCTTTGCCCAGCTGATGGAAATGGGCGAGCTCAACCCGCGGCATCGTAAGGGCGTGAATCATATTTTGAACAGCGGCAAGCACCTGCTCGATTTAATCAACGAAGTCCTCGATATTTCGGGTATCGAAGCCGGCCGCATTTCCCTTATGCCCGAACCGGTTCAGTTGAAGGGTGTTATTCTCGAAATCCTGGATATTGTAAGGGGAAGTGCACAAAACCGTCAACTCACACTTGAACTGTCCGACTCACCGGTAAACCTGCTCTTCGTACTGGCCGACCTGCGGCGTTTTAAACAGGTGTTGCTTAATTTAATCAACAATGCGGTCAAATACAACCGCCAGGGGGGCTCGGTAACCATCAAAACCGAACTGGAACAACCTGAATCCAGGGAGTATTCGTGGGTTCGCATTTCAATAAGCGATACGGGTACAGGAATCAGTACGGCCGGTATTCAGAAACTCTTCCTGCCATTCGAACGCATAGGCGCCGAACGCACCGAAATTGAGGGCACCGGGCTTGGACTTACCGTGGTGAAGAAACTCATGGATGCCATGGGTGGAAATATAGGCGTTGAAAGCGTTCCGGACGAAGGCAGCACGTTCTGGATCGAACTGCCACTGATCGAAAAAAACAGTATCCCAACAATCAGAAACCAGGAGAAGGACCAATTGGCAGATGATTTACATGAAACTAATACAGATATTGCCCGTTATAGAACCGATAAAGCTGAGCGGGCGGCTGAAGTGCTAATCGTAAATAAATTACTTGCTTTTCAAAACGATGAAAAGGCAAAACGGGCAGCAGAACTGGCTATAGCCAATATAGAACTTGCTTTTCAAAACGATGAAAAGGCAAAACGGGCAGCCGAACTGGCTTTAGCCAATATAGAACTTGCTTTTCAAAACGAGGAAAAGGGGAAACGGGCAGCCGAACTGGATGTTGCCAATATAGAACTGGCCTTTCAAAACGAGGAAAA
>CAIPFN010000060.1 GCA_903864265.1 uncultured Bacteroidales bacterium
ATTCAGTCAACTAAAAAATAAAATTGATTTACAAACAGTTGAATTAGAAGTTTAGTCTTTTTTGTCAACCAAAATCATGAAAGTACATACTCCCAACTCACAACTCCCAACTCCCAACTCACCACTTTAACCTTTAACCTTTAACCTTCCTTTCCCCCCTTTCCCATCTCAATACAGCAAGTAAAAACTGCAGTAACCATAAGGGAGACGAGTAACCCCCATCCCGATAGCTATCGGGACCGGAGGGGGCTAACGGAGACAATGTCTTAATGCCCCCAACTCCCTACTCATAACTCCTCACTCCTCACTCCCCCCTTTAACCTTTAACCTTTATCCTTTATCCTTTAACCTTTAACCTTTAACCTTTAACCTTTCTTCCACTTCCTCCCGATATTCCTTGCCGCAAACTTCAAATTACTGATAATGCCTCCGCCCGGGAATTCGGTTTCATGAATACGGTTGAAATACGCCTGTAATTTATCCTTACCCTCCATTGGGATAGCCACAATCACATCTTCGCAGCAAAAGGTATAGTATCCTTTCCTTTGGGATAATAAACCCACGATCTCATCCAGTCCGGGCCACTGCTCGCCCGAATGATGCCTGGAAGGTGGTTTTAAAAACAAGCGGGCGTCGTCAATAATAATAATATGATTTTCTTTCTGTGCCATCACCAGGGTTATTTCCTCCAGCAGAGGGCATTCATCGCCTGCACCATAGGTACTTCCGCCGCACCAGTGTGCATCGAGCCAGAAAATGGCAGGCGCATGTAACTGCTTCAGTATCTCCGGAAGCCGTTCGGGCGAACTGCCGAAAAAGCAGCTGATGTTGGGATACTGAGCGAGGTTTTTCACGGCAGCGTCGTAGAAGGTTTTTGAGAACTCAACAGTAAAAATCGTTTTGAAATTCTTTGCCGCCCAGGTGGTGGTTTTGCCCTTAAAGGTTCCGGTCTCGATAAACGCGTCAATCGTGAATATGCTCTTCAGTTGCAGCACCAGGTCTTTTGGTATGCCAAATGTAATTGCTCCCATTTTGGTTAGGTTGTTTTGTTTTTAAGCTTTAAGAGTACTAAGATCTCATCAGCTTTACTGTTAATGTCGGTGGAAATTTTTAGGAAATAAACAGGTGTGCAGAATAAAATCACCAGCAGAGTGCTGCGCAACATGATATCGACGATGTAGTTAGAAAACGGCGGCACTAAGGTGGAAATATAATACGAAGCGGCGGCAATCAGGGCAATATATACAAATGGCAGGTTGAAAGGCTGCATTTTGAATTTGAAAAGCAGGAATAAATACCTGAGCGTATTGAGTATACCCAGTGAAATGGCACTGCCTATAGCAGCTCCTGTTATACCCAGGCGGGGAATCAGTACCAGGTTGGTGATCACCAGCAAAACAACCAGGATTACCAGGAATACAGTCTGAACCTTATAGTACTGCGAAGTACCCATAATAGCGCCGTTGGCGCCAGTAACCATATCCATCAGGCTGCTTATGCCTATAAAAAAGATGACCCATTTCCCTGCCGCATATTCGGGTCCCAGGATATGGAATACGTTGTCGATATTAGCCCAAAGCCCGATAAACAGGAGCGACCCGATCAGAAACAGGGTGAGGCAGCTTTTATGGTAAATGTCATTGAGCAGTTTCATGTTGTTTTCTTTCCAGGCCTGGGCTGAAACAATGTTGGTGATTTTAATGATGGACCGGGCAGGAAGGCTGACTATCAGTCCGAAAAAGAAACAAACAGAGTACACGCCTGTATCGCTCAGCCCTGCTATACTGTTGATCATAATGATATCGACATTTTGTATGATGATCATCGAAAATCCGTTTAAAATACTGAACACCGATACGGAACCCATGGAGATCAGGAGTCCCCGGTTTAAAAAGGCATAGTCGGTATGCAGCGAAAACTGTTTTTCACGCATCAGCCTGAATACGATAAAGAGGGTAGGGGCTGATATGGCCGCCACGTACAATACAACAAACATGTGGAACGTGACAAAGCCGAAGAAAAAGAAACCTATGGCCAGGATGATCAGGATACGCTGGAGGAATTCCTTCAGGAAGGTTCCAAAAACACTGTTCAAGAGAGCCGAATAATATGCGTCGAGGAGCGAAAAGAAAATCTGGAAGAAAACCAGAATGATCAGGTAATCGATATGTTCAACAAACAATGCCGATTTCCCTGCACTGTAGCTGACCAGCAATGGCTTTAACAGTAAAATCAATACGGTGGTCAGAATAAATCCGAATACACCTACAAGTAATATATTGGCCAGGTAGCCATGATGTTTCTGCTTCTCGTTCTTAAAAAACGGGAATAACCTGATGGTCACCCCGTTGATCCCCAGGGTGCCAAACGATGCAATGAGCGATGAGTAGGCGACCAGTATTTTGAGTAATCCAACCTGCTCGGTGGTATATATCCTGGGTAAAAATATGCCGGTGGTAATAAATCCCAGTAATACACCAATATAGACGTACACGGTGCCTTTTACCGACTGCTTAACAATTATACCCAAGGGATCAGTATTTTAAAAGATGGTTGCAAAAGTAGGAATATTTTTTCAGTCGGGGCTGATCTGCTGTAAAGCAACTCAACGTCACTCCTGCTGATGCCTGGTTATCAGCAGTTTGAAGCTCTGCCATAAGACTGGCTTCATTTTCTGGTGGAAGGGTTTACAGCTTTTTTTCAAGAAAGGAGACAATACGAGCAGCCGTTTTGCCGTCCCATAGCTGAGGAATCGTTCCCTTTTTCCATTTCCCTTCCAGAATCTGTAATGAAAAGTCAACGATTTTCGCGGTATCGCTGCCTGCCAGTTCGTTGGTGCCTTCGGTAACGGTGACGGGCCTTTCGGTGTTTTCGCGCAGGGTGATGCAGGGTATGCCGTATACCGTGGTTTCTTCCTGTATACCGCCGCTGTCGGTAAGCACAAATTTCGATTCGGAAACCAGTTTCCCGAAATCGTAATAGCCAAGTGGGTCACAGAGCGTGAGGTTGGTCATGGCTGTGATATAACTCTCCAGTCCCATGTCGGCTATCATTTTACGAGTACGGGGATGCACAGGGAAAATAATGCGGATACTGGACTGAATGATAAACAGGGCATCCAGAATCCGTTTAAACGTTGCAGGATCGTCCACATTCGACGGGCGATGCATGGTTAAGGTCACAAATTCCCTTGCCTTCAAACCGAATTTTTCGAGTATGGGCGAGGATGTTATGCCGGCCTGCTGCAACATTAGAGTGTCAATCATAATATTTCCGACCAGGTGGATAGAGTCGGGCGAATGGCCTTCGGCCAGAAGATTATCCACAGCATCCTGGGAGGGAGGCAACAGGAAATCGGCGATGGAATCGGTTACCAGGCGATTGATTTCTTCGGGCATGGTACGATCGCGGCTGCGAATGCCGGCTTCGACATGTATTATCTTAATTCCTTTTTTAGCAGCCACCAGCGAACAGGCCATGGTCGAATTCACATCACCCACCACCAGGATGGCATCCGGATTTACATCATCACAAACTACGTCAAACTTTTCCATGATGTGAGCCACCTGCCGGGCATGGGTATCCGAACCTATATTGAGTGAAATGTCGGGACGAGGAATTTGTAACTCCTGAAAAAAAGTATCCGACATCTGGGCATCATAATGCTGACCGGTGTGCAGTAAAATGGGTTCGATACGAGAGGATGACTTCATGCTTTGCATGATGGGTGCAATCTTCATGAAGTTTGGCCTTGTGCCGACTATATTGATGATTTTAATAGGATTTGGCATGATGTAGCTTAATAGTGATGGGATGTGTTATGAGTTGTGAGAGGTGAGTTGTGAGAGGTGAGTTGTGAGCTGTGAGAGGGGAGAGGGGTGAAGGGTTGACTGGATGGTATTGATTTATGCTGATTGGGTTGAAGTGATGGAATTCAGCAATTCGGCGATGGAACGGGTGAGGGTACGTCGTGAAAACTGATTGATAGCTCCTTCGGGTACCGAGAGATTCCCGTTCCTGTATTTTGTATACATTTCGAGAATGACTTTTTTCAACAGTGCGGAATCGTTAAAGTCAACCACCTGGCCTGCACCGGATTCCCTTATTATGTGGGCTGAATCACCTTCGGCGGGGGCAATACAGAGAATTGGGCGGCGGGCCGCGAGATATTCGAATATTTTCCCGGGAATGATGCCGGCCATGTTAGGCGTGTTGTTGATAAGGAGCATCAACACCTGCGAACGCGACGATTCGGCTATGACTTCCTTATGCGGCATATACTCTATTTTCCTTGCCTTTGCGGAGAGACCTACTTTTTCGAGTTGGTCAAAAACAGCAATGTCCGTTTTTCCTATAAACTTAATTTCCAGGTCTTCTTCGAAATGCGGCTCTTCATCACAAATTTCCCGTAAGGTCGCCCAGAGGAAATCCGGATTTCTATCCTTATTCAGGGATCCTACATGGGTGAGGGTGAATTTTACCTCTAATTCAGGGGCATGGCTATCAAAGTCCTGAGGGTCGAAGCCGTTGGTAACCACGTCAATTTCACGGGGATAGAGAGCTGCCAGGTCATAGCTCCAGTTTTTACTCACGGTGGTCACCTTGTCGGCTCTTTGTAAAACAGCTTTTTCGAGTCGCTTATGTTTGCGGTCGGCCATGCCGCTGAGGCGAAGCTGGTGATAAAAGTCGATTCCTGTCCATGGATCCCGGAAGTCGGCCAGCCAGGGAATATCGAGTTTGTTTTTCACCCCCAGGGCTATCAGGTGCATCGAATGCGGTGGTCCGGTTGAAATGATGGCATCTACAGGGTTGTTTTCCAGGTAGTGTAGCAGGAATTTCACCGAAGGTCTGATCCAGAATTTTCGGGCATCGGGAATAAAGAAGTTACCCCGTATCCAGGTGGAAACCGCTTCAGCCAGTCCCGGGTTTTTCTTTTCGTTCAGGAAACCGGCATTTATCTTTTCGCCTTTTTTCATGCCTACCAGTTTTTTATAAAACTCATAGGGTTCCCATATAGGGGTTTTTACGATTTCAATTCCTTCGGGTATTTCCTGTAACAAGGAAAAATCCTGGGCCGGGGCTTCAGGATTTTCAGGAGTATAAATCACCGGCTCCCAGCCGCATTCGCGCAGGTATTTGGTGAATTTAAGCCAGCGTTGCACGCCTGCTCCCCCGCTCGGAGGCCAGTAATAGGTAATTATCAGTACTTTGGGAAGTGCAGATGAACGGATCATTACTGCTCTTTGTTTTTAGCCATCAGCAGCATTTTTCGTCCACCGAAACCTGCCGAGCCCAGGGCCAGGAGAATAAGCAGTAAGGACGATGCCAGGGATATCTTCTCCCCAACCTGGAAAACTTTAGGCTCAAATTTATACTCTATCACATGTTTCCCGGCCGGAACTATCATGGCCCGCAATACGTAATCCGACCTGAAATACGGAGCCGGCTTGCCGTCGATATAGGCATTCCATCCTTTGTCGTAATAAATTTCCGAGAAAACAGCCAATTGTTCTCTGCTGCTTTCTGACTTGTACGTCAGGTGGTTTGGTTTGTATTCGGTAAGGGCAATGGTAGCCAATGTATCCTTGCTTATAACATGTCCCTGTACCTGGTTTTCGAAGCGTTTATCATAAATGGCGGTTTCGGCCGGTACAAAGCCGGTGAGTGCGTTTATTTCCTCGTCGGCATTATTAACCTTGTGCGCATTGTTAACAAACCAGGCATTCCCCATCGATTGCATATTAACCTGCACCTGAGGCTGCCCGCTTTCCTTATCCGGTACAATAAAATACTTTGTGTTGAGCATATTGAACACGCTCATATTCCCCTTAGTGAGTTGAAAGTCAATCAATTCCTGGTAGCGGCGCAATTTGGCTCCATGGTAACCGCCGAGCGATTTGTGGAAATAGGAGGTGCTGGCATCTGCAAAGGGATTCCCAACCGCCTGGTTAAACACCCTGAAATCGGGATCCTTATCTTTCATAATCAGTTCATCAGCAATCGAGGGCTGAAACGGAACCGATGCAGCACTCTTGCTCATATAGCTTTCATTATTCAGATAACGACGGTTCACCGACCACATATCAATGAGGATCAGAAGGATAAGGGCGGTAAAGAATACGGGCTTTTTGATTTTTTGATTAATCATGGCCCATATTGCTGCTCCCGCAAGAAAAATAAACGCCATGGAACGGAAAGAGTCGGCACTGAAAATAGCTGCGCGGTCCTGCCGTATGGCTGTCATCAGCCATTCGGGGAAATAGGTTTTATACTGATCATCCGAAGGCGATACAAAGTCGAAAATGCTGTTTCCGAAAACTGCAAAAAACAAACTGATTCCACCGGCAATACCTAAGGAATAGTATAAGGACTTCAGGATTTTTTTCTTATCCATCTCTCCCGAAAACACCCTCTGCAAACCTAATATGGCCAGGAGGGGAATACACAGTTCGGCCATCACCAGGGTCATGGAAACTGCGCGGAATTTGTTGTAACCCGGAACATAATTCAGGAAGAAGTCGGTGAGGGGCATGAAGTTTTTTCCCCAGGCCAGTAATATCGAAAGCAAGGTAGCCGCCAGCAACCACCATTTATATTTTGTGTCGACAACAAACAGGGCAAAAACAAACAGGAACATGATAATAGCCCCTATATAAACCGGTCCTCCTACACCAGGTTGTGATCCCCAGTACAGGGGCATGGATTTAACGATCTTTTCGGCCTGGGCGTTGTCAATATTATTTTCTTTCAGGGCTTTGAATGAGTTCGACGATACCGGAAGGGAACCTTGCGATGCGCCTCCGTTGAAGTTTGGAATCAGCAGGGTAAAGGTCTCCATTTTGCCATAACTCCAGCCTGTGGCATAGTCTTTATCCAAACCACCGGTGCGGTTTTGTTTTTCGCTGGTCAGTTCAGTCTTCCCTCGTATGGTTTCCTTTCCATATTCATAGGTAGCCCAAATGGTTGTTATATTTGTGGCAACAGCAAGCATTGAGGCAATTATGAGCACTCCGCTTGCCCTGGCAAAAACCGGAAGATTTTTTGTTTTAAGACTGCTGATAAATTCGGTGATTACATATACTCCCGCAACCAGCAGCAGGTAGTAGGTTATCTGCAGGTGGTTGGTAAGCAGTTCGAGCGAAAGAGCAATGGCTGCCAGTATCCCTCCCAGAACATAGCGCCCCCGGTAAGTGAGAATGATCCCGGCCAAAACCGGTGCCATGTACCCTATAGCGTGAGCCTTACTGTTGTGCCCGGCTTCGAAAATGATGATCAGATACGATGAAAATGCAAATGCAATGGCCCCCGCAATGGCCAGCCACTTATCTACTTTCATCACCAGCAGCAGAATATAGAATCCGATCATATACAGGAAAAACATTCCCGCCGGTTGCGGAAGGTATAACTGCATTAACTGATCGAGGTAGCGTAACACATTCCCCTTGTATTGCACGGTTATCTGGTAGGCCGGCATCCCTCCGAACATGCTGTTGGTCCATAAGGGGTCCTCTCCCGATTTTGCCCTATAGTCGACAATTTCCTTCGACATGCCTTTAAACTGGGTGATATCGGATTGCTTCAGCACTTTTCCTTCGAGCAGCGGACTGAAATATGCCAGTGCAATCACAACAAAAATGACAATGGCTAAAAGGTAAGGGAGAACCTGCTTGAAACTAATGTTCTTCATAGGGTGTTAGCTTTAATTTTGGTTTTAAAATGAGAGGTATATGAACTGTTCGGAAATTAAATATTTTGCATTCAAGCATTTGCGATGCCGCAGAAACGGTCCGGATTGTCAATGGAACCTGATTTCCGGATTCAAAATTCCGATCGCTGACATATTTCTTTGGGCCCTGCCTGTGCTTACCTTTTTCCGGTTTTTAGCCTGATGATTTAAATGTATTGAGGCTTTAAAATCAATAAGAGATTGAAAATCAACCTATTTTATTTCTTCATAATCCACATACTCTCCGTCATCCGGACTATGGTGAGTGTTTTTATCCTTATCCATGTATTTGATCGATACTTCGCCTTCCTTTTTTCGGTTATCCTGTTCCTGAGCCCGCTGCTGTTGCTGAGTAAAGCGATTCTGGAATTCGTTCACATATTTCGTCAGTATGAGCGGAACAATGCGACGCATCAGGAAGGTAAAAACAGCGTAAATAAAAAAAATGATCAGTATCAGACGGACAAATCCGGTTGCTGAAGCTTCGAGAATGATTGGATGCATCGTTTGTTAAAAAAGAAAGCTAAATTACTGTTTTTTCCTGAATGGGGAGCGACCGTAGGACTGTAAGGTATAAATTTGATCGAAACGGAATAAAAAAAATGTTAAAAAAGGAAGTATTGCTTGTTAATGCAGGAAATATTGCCTATTTTTGTGATAGAAAAATTCATCAAGATGAAAGACGAGAAATTAAAAGTTGAGGATCCTGTTTCCCTGTATGGCGTTCCAGGCCCGATTTCCGACAGTCAGGTACTTTCCTTTCTACAAACAAAGGATGTTAACTGGAAGTATATCAACACAATTAAAACACTTACTGATTTCAATGATGACATCATTTCCGGGTGGCTGAATATCAGTGTGCGTACGTTCCGAACATATCGTCAGCCGGAAAACAAATTCAAAGAAAACACAAAAGAGCATATTTTACTCTTGTTGTCCCTGATCAGGCATGGTATTCATGTTTTTGGTACTTCAAAAGAGCTTTACCAATGGTTAAACACCGGGAATTTCTATTTTGACGGGAAAAATCCCAATAGTTTTTTAAATACGGTTAGTGGAATCCGCTTTGTTGATGACAGGTTAACTGCAATGGAGTATGGCGATAATGTTTAAGACTGATAACTGTTAGAATGGACAAAAAGTATCAGAACAAAATATAGGTCAAAGCCGAAATGTACTATGGTTATGTTCAGCCAAGTACCGTATGATTGTAATCAGGTCGCAACTTTTGTACTGCTAATATGAACTGTTGAAAATGGAGGTATTCAGGATTTGTAAAGCTGTCAACTCCCGGACGTTAATGGCTTCGGGTAGCGCAAACAGGTGGAATAAACGCGGTGAGTGTGTCATTTACTCCGGATCGTCAAGATCCTTGTCAACCCTGGAGTTAATTGTACACCGGAGTTCAATTGTACCGGCAGCAGATTATAAGGTAATGGTAATTTCCATTGCTGATGATGATGCTTTGGTAACTCAATTCAGGATGAAGGAGTTAGCTGTAAACTGGAGGACTTTTAGTGCATATTCCTCTCTTCAGGAAATGGGATCAAGATGGTATTTAGAGCGGAAATCGCTGATTCTGAAAGTTCCATCGGCAGTTATTCCCTATGAATACAATTATGTGATTCATACAGAGCATCCGGCTTTTCATGCTAATGTCGAATTGGTAAGGACCGAGGATTATTTTTGGGATGACAGGCTTTTATTGAATCAATAAAACTAAGTGGAATTGTTTTTAACAAACAGGAAAAAGTAAAAGCAGGCAAGATATTTAACTAAAGTTTCCCACATTGTAAACGCCCAATACTAGGGTATTTTGCATTTCAAATTGCCTACACTTTGGATAGCTAAATGTATCATCATGAGGCTTTTGCAAGCCATATAGCGGTTTTGTCTTTATTTTGGTCATTTTCATCAAATTCGCTCAGTGCGTTGAGCATTGCCATGAGTTGTCTGCTTGCTTGATTGCTTTGCATCAGTTTTTTCATCGTATCGT
The DNA here is from genome assembly GCA_903864265.1 of uncultured Bacteroidales bacterium. Lineage (GTDB taxonomy): Bacteria > Bacteroidota > Bacteroidia > Bacteroidales > UBA4417 > UBA4417. The sequence goes on from CAIPFN010000060.1 coordinate 9,723, forward strand.
CAATATCAATGTTTAATATCATGGTTAGCTCAATCAACATTTTCAAAAACGTCTTGATTAACCGTTCCCACAAAGTCAATTCAAGCAAGTGTTGTTGTGTTTCACGAAACAGTTCCCCCATAGTTTCATACGAGCTAAACCTCTTTTGGAGCGACAATATGGTATGGGTTGCCAGTGTAATTGTTAAATCGGCAATTTGCCCATCAAAATCCGTATTCTGACTGCCGCCCAAACGCAGGTACTGTTTGCACTCCTTAAACAAGACTTCGATTGTCCAACGTATTTGATACAACTCAATGGCTTTAACAAAAGATAAAGTCATATCGGTTGTCAACAATAAAGTCCAACTCTTGGCATTGTTATATTTTATGAAGAAAAGCCGCACTCTCTCCCCTTTGTATTCAGCAACCAAGGAGATGTATTGGGATTTGTACTTTCTTGAATATTTGCTGTTTGACCGTTCATACTTTACTATTATCTGGTGTGCATTTAATTCTTTACCCCCAATCTGATATTTCCGTATGTCAATTTTGCACATGCCCAGCAAATGCATTGCACCGTTCTTTATGGCACGAACACCTTTGATCATGGAATCGTTTACAAACCAGCTGTCCACCAATACATAGGTGGCTAAAAACCCGTTTTTTACAGCCCGTTTGAGCATCGAAATGGCTACTTCACCTTTTTTAATGTCCAATTCTTCTACTCTTTTGTGCCCAGGTGATTTAGTGTCACGTTTTTTATAGAACTGCGATTTCAACTCCTTTTTTGATAAACCGTAAGTCCCTTTGCCTCCTTTCTCCCGATGGAGAGAAAAATCGGTTGCAATTAGGGTTTTCCCATCATGAAAGGCAAGCAGGAGCATTTTATAACCCAATGGGTATAGATGGGTTACATGACTGAAAATCCTGCCAATGAACTCCATAGTTTTTCCTGTTTTCTCAACATCGGTATCATCTAAAACAAAGCATGTTACACCCAAAGTTTGATCGCCCTTTGCTTTTACGTGAGCCGCAAATTGTTTGGCAAAACTCATCAGCAGTTTACGCCAGTTCATCCAAGGGTTATTCATCAGACGGTAAAAGGTATTGTCATCAATCTTTTCAAGAAAGTTTTTGCTCCGGTTTTGCATCCTGCAAACACTTTCATTCCTAAGCCTAAAGAGTATGAGCGAAAGTAAAAGCACTGAAACGCTAAACCCTTTGCTTTTTATAGAATCGAATGCACCCAAAAGCCGCCCAATTTTAAAGGCAGTAAAGAATTGGAGGACCCCCTCGTTAATTTTATCATTATTGCAAAGAACGCTTTCCAATTCGCTTAAATGTGTTATTTTTGATGTCATAAGTAGTGGTTTTGAACTTGATATGCTTTTTGTCTTGTAACTAACACAAATATAGCTATTTAAGCCCAATTAACCACTACTTATATTTTTTTATAAATCAATTAAAATCAACACTTCCATACGTGGGAAACTTTAGTTATTTATTTTTGTTTTCATACCTGGGTTATTCTCAAATGAAGACCTTTGATTGTTAAAGCCATTCATTCATTAATACCTTTTATGTTGGATATGTCAAACGAGAATAAATCTGCAATCCGAACCGATATTGATCTATCTTCCCTATTGTCGGAACCTGACAAGGGTGTTTGGGAAATGATATTTGATTCTCTGCCTGAGATGGTTGCATTGATTGATCTTAACAATATCATTGTCAAAGCGAACAAGGCCATGCGCCTGAAGCTGAATGTCGGGGATCAGGGTATCGTCGGTCATTCCTGTTTTAACCTTATGCATGAAAACGGGTGTGCTGCAGAAAATTGTCCGCACCTGAGCATGATACAGGACAGGAGCCCGCATAGCATTGAACTGTATGAGCCGAAGTTCGAATGTTTTCTGAATTTTACGACTACTCCTATATTTGATTCCAATGATGTTTTGTTGGGAAGCCTGCACATTGTCCGTGATATTTCGGATCAGAAAGAAGCAGAGTTGAAGCTCAGGCAGTATAACAACGAGCTCAGGGAACTCAACCTGGGTAAAGATAAGTTTTTCAGTATCGTTGCCCATGACCTTCGCAGTCCATTCCAGGGTATGTTAGGGTTTAGTGATCTGATTCTTGATGAAATGGATACCCTGAGCAGGGAAGAGATAAAGGAATATCTTCAAAAAGTGCGTGATTCGGCCTACAGCACATTCTCGTTGCTTGAAAATCTGCTTAACTGGTCGAAACTTCAGACCGGGAAACTCCAGTTCAACCCTTCCAATTTTAGTATCAGCGATGATGTAGCAGCCATTATAAGCCTGCTGGAATCGAATGCCATGAGTAAAAGCATGACCCTGATCAATAATATAGGGGTGGATTTCCTGGTTTTCGGGGATCAGCAAATGGTGCACTCCATCTTGCTGAATCTGGTTACAAATGCAATTAAATTTACCTTCCCGGGTGGCACCATTGTGATAGATGCGAAAATAAAACCCCGCTGTGATGATGTTAAAGACGGCATAAGTTCATGCATGCACACTTGCCTTGAAATAAGTGTCAAAGATTCAGGAGTGGGTATGTCGCCTTCCATTATGAATATCCTAATGTCGGGAGGTGATCATTTTACACACTCAGGAACTTCCAATGAACAGGGTGCCGGACTTGGGCTTATACTGGTAAAAGAAATGGCTGAAAAGCATGGTAGCAAGCTAAGCATCATCAGTGAAGTTGGGAAGGGTTCGGTGTTTTCGTTTACACTTCCCCTGGCTGAAATTTAGTATACAGGGGCCTGATCAAGGAAAATGCCTTCTGCTTGTCACAGCTCCCCTCAGAATTTTCATAATAGTGCCTGAGTACTGAACTTTTCACCCTTCGGGTGTACAGACACGAAAAAAAGGAGCCTTTTCCGTGTCAGACACCCCTCCGGGTGTTCATAATAGTGCCTGAATAAGGTTCTTTTTACCCTACGGGTGTACAGACACGGGGGGGGCTTTTCACCCTGCGGGTGTACAGACACGAAAAAAAGAGGCTTTTCCGTGTCAGACACCCCTCCGGGTGTTCATAATTCTGCCTAAGTTCGGAACTTTTCACCCTTCGGGTGTACAGAC